>CATMRP010000225.1 GCA_950073835.1 uncultured Alteromonadaceae bacterium | reverse complement strand
GAACAGCAAAGCTTCTGTGAAGGCCGCATTCAGGACATCGAAGGTAAACTGTCTAATGCACAAATCATTGATGTCACTAAAATGCCCAACAATGGCAAGGTCATCTTTGGTGCTACGGTAACAATTCTTAATGTTGATAACGATAAAGAAACCACTTATCGCATTGTGGGTGACGATGAAGCCGACATTAAACAAAACCTGATTTCTGTTAACTCGCCAATCGCCCGCGGCCTGATTGGTAAAGAGCTCGACGATATGGTGAATATTCAAACGCCGTCCGGCACCGTTGAATACGAAATCATTGAAGTTGAATATATTTAGTTCATTTCCAGGAGCTGCTTTCGCAGCTCTTATTTTTTGTCCCTTTGTTTTACGCTCTGGATTAAACGGATTTATATGAAAGACATCAATTCCGACGAAATTCAAACCCTCGACTCCAAAGTGGTTTATCAGAATCGCTGGATGACCGTACGCGAAGATACTATTGGCCGTGATGATGGCTACCGCGGGATTTACGGGGTCGTCGATAAGCCTGACTTTGTCGTGGTGATCGCCATTGAAGGCGAAGATGTCTATCTCGTTGAACAATATCGTTATCCGGTAAAAGGCCGTCATCTTGAATTTCCTCAGGGGGCTAAAGAGGGTGCGGAAGCCTTTGATGCACTGAGCGTTGCCAAGGCCGAGCTAAGGGAAGAGTGCGGTTTACTGGCCGCCGACTGGCAGTTTGTTGGCGAACAGTTTCTGGCCTATGGCATGTGTTCTCAGCGCTATCATATTTTTGTGGCCAAAACCCTCACCAAAACAGCTCAGGAGCTCGAAGTAGAAGAGCAGGGACTCACTGTGCATAAGCTGTCGCTGGCTGAAGTTAAAGCTCGCATCGTTAATGGTGAGATGATGGATTCAACTACCTGTAATGCATTCGGACTGGCAACGCTGAAAGGGTACCTTTAATCATGCCAGTCGAATCGTTGCAAATTTCGGTAGATGATTTATCCGGTGGTGATGTTATTGCATTGCTAGAGGAACATCTGGCTGATATGTATGCCACGTCACCGCCGGAGTGCGTTCATGCCCTCGATGTCGATAAACTCAAAGCGCCGGACATTACCTTTTTTGCGGCCCGTTCAGGTCATAAACTGCTCGGTTGTATCGCGCTAAAACACCTTAACGCCGCTCAGGTTGAAATAAAATCCATGCGCACACCGGCCAGTGCACGGCGCACCGGTACGGGCAAACGATTGCTGGAGCATGTTATTGATTATGCAAAAAATACCGGCTATCAAAGCGTGTGGCTTGAAACTGGCAGTATGGACTTTTTTGCCCCGGCCCGGCAGTTATACCTGCGCTATGGATTTCAATATTGCGGGCCATTTGCCGGCTATCAGGCCGATCCCAACAGTTGCTTTATGAGCAAAAGTTTATAATCGTCAAACCTTATCGTCTTATCCGGTGAAATCGGGCGTGTTTAACCTGGCCTGTAAGCCTCTTTTCCATTAATTCAGATCAAGCATTACTGCACTTTACCTTGTGTTTGCCAGTGCTCTCCAGCACACTCATCTACAGACTATATATTAATCAGTTATACACCCCATAAGCACTGTTTATGGAAGATGCGGCGTAAGTGGTTTGTTAATTTAGTTTGATTTAAGTATTCATGTAGCTTATAGACCGCATAAGTGAAACTTAATTTTATGCATAAAATGGAATATATATTGATATTTAATCGTAAAAAATGATTTTTTATGCAATTCAAACAGTTGTTTATATTGTCTTTTAGCAACTGCCGTGATACTAATCTGTTTCCAAAATAATGCCCGGGACAAGCAATGACTACACCAATTTCAGGATTACTAATCGAAGCTGGCAATTTACTGCTGGTGGGAATGGGCTTTGTTTTTGTGTTTTTGACCATCCTGATATTCGCGGTAAATGCACTCAAAGCCTTTTGTGAGCGTTTCCCCGGTCAGGAGCCTCCGGCGCCAGCAAGAGCGTCGGGCACGAAAGCCACTTCAACAGCTGCCGCCGATAACAATGTTATCGCTGCCATATCTGCTGCTGTGCACGCGCACAGAAACGCAAAAAAATAAATAACACACTTTAGGAGAACACATGTCTAAGCCACTGGCGATTACCGAACTGGTGCTTCGGGATGCGCATCAATCACTGCTAGCCACCAGAATGCGTCTGGACGATATGCTACCCATTGCTGAAAAGCTTGATAACGCGGGGTATTGGTCGATCGAGTCATGGGGTGGAGCCACCTTTGACTCGTGTATCCGTTATCTGGGCGAGGATCCCTGGGAGCGTATCCGTGAGCTGAAAAAAGCCATGCCAAAGACACCGCAGCAAATGTTACTGCGTGGTCAGAACCTGCTGGGTTATCGCCATTATGCCGACGACGTGGTTACCCGCTTTGTTGAGCGTGCGCACGACAATGGTGTCGACGTGTTCCGTATTTTTGATGCCATGAATGATGTGCGTAATCTTGAAACGGCCATCAAAGCCGCGGTGAATTGCGGTGCACATGCCCAGGGAACCATCTCTTATACCGTGAGCCCGGTGCACAACCTGGAGTTGTGGCTCGACATGGCGAAAAAGCTCGAGGACATGGGCGTTCACTCTATCTGTATTAAAGATATGGCAGGCCTGCTTAAGCCTTATGAGTGTGAAACGCTAATCACCGAACTGAAGAAAACCGTTGATGTACCCATTGCCATGCAGTGTCACGCCACCACCGGGTTGAGCACCGCCACTTACCAAAAAGCTATTGACGCGGGTATCGACATTCTTGATACGGCGATCTCCTCCATGAGTATGACCTACGGTCACTCTGCCACCGAAACGATAGTGTCGATTCTGGAAGGCACCGAGCGCGATACTGGTCTCGACTTACCAGAGCTGGCCGAGATTGCCGCGTACTTCCGTGATGTGCGCAAGAAATACGCTAAGTTTGAAGGTAGCCTGAAAGGCGTTGATGCACGTATTCTGTTAGCTCAGGTGCCTGGTGGTATGCTCACCAACATGGAAAGCCAGCTCAAAGAGCAGGGCGCAGCCGATAAATTTGACGAAGTACTGCAGGAAATTCCGCGTGTTCGTGAAGACCTTGGCTTTATTCCTCTGGTTACACCCACCTCGCAAATCGTGGGTACTCAGGCGGTACTAAACGTGCTGACCGGTGAACGTTACAAGAGTATTTCCAAAGAAACTGCTGGCGTACTGAAAGGCGAATACGGCGCTACTGCTGCACCTGTAAACAGCGAACTGCAAGCACGCGTGCTGGATGGCGGCGAAGCAATTACCTGCCGTCCTGCCGATTTAATCGAACCAGAACTGGAAAAACTTGAAACTGAACTCGATAGTCTGGCAAAAGAAAAATCCATTTCTCTGGCCAAAGACAAAATCGACGACGTGCTGACCTATGCGTTGTTCCCACAGATTGGTCTTAAATTCCTCGAAAACCGCAATAATCCGGATGCCTTTGAACCAGTACCCACCGGTGAAGAAGTTGCTCCTGCTGCACCGGAAGCTAGTGCCCCTGCCTCAGAAGCGGCGGTTTACGATGTACGCGTTGATGGCAAGCTATATAGTGTGGAAGTGGGCGCACAAGGCGAGTTAGGCGCTGTTACTCCGGCCCCAACTGCACCGGCTCAGGCGGCACTTGCTGCTGCGCCTGCACCATCCGGTCAGACCATTAATGCGCCGCTGGCGGGCAACGTGTTTAAGATCTTGGTATCGCCGGGCGACCAGGTGGCCAATGGTGACGTGGTGATCATTCTGGAAGCCATGAAAATGGAAACCGAGATCCGCAGTGCCTTTGACGGCACCGTGTCTTCAATTCAGGTAAAAGATGGTGACAGCGTTTCAAGCGGTCAGCCTCTGATCAATTTGGGTTAACCGGCCATGGAACAATTAGCCATATTGTGGGACAGCACTGCGCTAGCCCATTTTCAATCCGGCCAGTTAATCATGATGGCAGTAGGCGCACTACTGCTGTATCTGGCCATCGTTAAAAAGTTTGAGCCACTGCTGTTATTTCCGATTGGTTTTGGCGCCTTACTCACCAACATTCCACTAGCCGGTTTTACCGAGCCGGGCGGTATGTTGTATTACATCTACGAAGTGGGGATCCACTCCGGCGTTTTCCCACTGCTTATTTTTATGGGCGTAGGCGCAATGACGGATTTTGGCGCGTTAATCGCTAACCCGCGAATGCTGTTACTCGGCGCGGCTGCCCAATTTGGTATTTTTGCCACGCTGTTCGGTGCGATTGCGCTAAACTTTATTCCGGGCTTCGATTTTACCCTCAAGGACGCGTCGGCTATTGCCATTATCGGTGGTGCTGACGGACCCACGGCTATCTTCCTGGCTTCCCGGCTGGCGCCGGACTTGCTGGGTGCCATTGCGGTTGCTGCTTATTCTTATATGGCACTGGTACCTATTATCCAGCCGCCAATTATGAAGGCACTTACCACGCCGGAAGAACGTAAGATTGAGATGGCTCAGTTACGTCATGTTTCTGCCAAAGAGAAGGTGTTGTTTCCGTTGGCGGTGCTGTTCCTGACTATTCTGTTCTTGCCTTCGGCAACGCCATTAGTGGGTATGTTCTGCTTTGGTAACCTGATGAAAGAATGTGGTGTGGTAGACCGTTTAAGCAAAACAGCACAAAACGAGTTAATCAACATTGTCACTATCTTCTTAGGTTTAGCCGTTGGCTCAAAGCTGTCAGCGGATAAATTCCTGACCGTTGAAACGCTGGGTATTCTGGGGCTGGGCGCCATTGCCTTTGCAATTGGTACCGCAACCGGCGTGATCATGGCCAAAATCATGAGTAAAGCCAGTGGCGGCACGATCAACCCGTTGATCGGCGCGGCTGGGGTATCAGCAGTGCCTATGGCTGCCCGGGTAGTTAACAAGGTTGGTCTTGAAGCTAACCCGCATAACTTCCTCCTAATGCATGCCATGGGGCCAAACGTTGCCGGCGTGCTGGGTTCTGCTGTGGCTGCTGGTGTGCTGTTAGCATTGGTGGGCTAACTTATTAATCGGGTTCCCGCATGGTTTGTTGTGGGATCAGCGACTGATAAGACATCACCAGTTTTTTGGTCATCTCATGCTGAGGCCATCGAAAGATGGTCTCAGTTTTACCACTTTCAATAATCTGCCCCTTATCCATCACAATCACCCGGTCGGCGATATGCCGGACAATCCCCAGATTGTGTGAAATAAAGATAAACGCCAGCCCCATCTCTTTTTGTAGTTGCAGGATCAGGTTTACTGTTTGGGAACGGATGGTGGGATCCAACGCGGCAAAAGGCTCATCGGCAATCAGTACCTTTGGGTCGGGTAAAATAGCTTTCGCCAGAGAAACACGCTGTTGCTGGCCGTCAGAGAGCATATGGCGATAAAAATAGATATGTTCCCGTAGCAACCCTACTTTTACCAATGTATCGCCTATGAGGGCTTTACGCTCCTCCTCAGCCATGGACGAATTTAACCGCAAAGGCTCATCGAGGATTTGGCCCACTGTAATGCCAGGGTTAATCGACTCGCTGTTATGCTGAAAAATCATGCGGATACCGGTTATGTCGGCTTTCTTACGCGCTACCCGGTGTTTTACCGACCAGTATCTTTCTTCCTGCAACTGAATATGGCCTTCATCGGGTTCCACCGCACCGGCCAGCATTTTTGCCAGTAAGGATTTACC
>CATMRP010000224.1 GCA_950073835.1 uncultured Alteromonadaceae bacterium | reverse complement strand
GTTCGGCTAGCACTTCCCCTTGCCGGGTGTGCAGAGGACTTTCACCTCCAAGTCATCAACTCACCACCACAGTGAGTTAAACGGTGTCGAAACACCACGCGCCATGCCCGGCACACCATAAAAAAACGGTGGCCTTAGCCACCGTTTTCTCTGGAATTTTGAGACTCCCTCTCAGCGTTAGTGCAATTCTAAGCATGGCTTATAATCCCGCACGCAATTCCTTCTTACTCTGCTTCACAGCAGGCCACCTGTCCTTAGGCGTATCCCTTTCCATTTTCCGTAAAAATCTTTACATCCTGTAAAGTATTCTCCGCTCCTGGAGTTGTCCTTAGCCGTCCTGGCTTATTCCATTCCTGCTGGCATCCCAGCCTCTTCCTTAAATCCTGTTGGTTTATTCCTTTAAACCGGATTCCGTTGGTCTTCCTGACATCGTCATCCTGACGCATTTTCCTGTTGCCGCTTCCTGGGCGCTATCTTCCTGATAGTTGCCATCCTGGCTTGTTGTCTTCCTGACTGCTGTCATCCTGAAAGTTTGTCTTCCTGACAAATCGCATTTCCTTGCGACAGGTTTAGAATACGCTGCTGAGAAAAACCTGCCACCGATGGATTACACAAAACCTCTTGATTCTCATTCACCTCGTCCGTGGCAGATTTATTACTCTATATTTTTCATAACCTTAAACAAAAGTGTAAGGCAAGGCAGAATAAAACAAACCGCTTATTCGTACATTTTTGTAGGAAATTTCTTACACGGGAACGGTAATCTGTGTCGCCAGAGTACCAATCAAACGCTATGCTTTATCAGCTGGCATTACGAACACCTCTCGGACACAAGCCGTTTTGCTGCTCGACAAAGCGTAAAGTACCGCTTCAGCAATGTCTTGTGGGGCAATTTTGTCGTCTTTCGGTTCATCAAAAAATGGTGTGTTTACCATACCCGGACAGATGGTAGTGCACTTGCCGCCCCACTCGCGCATTTCCTCAGCCAGGTTCATACCAAACCCGTAGGCAAACCATTTGGTGGCGCCGTATACCGAGCCTTTCAGTGTCATACGACCGGCTGCAGAACTGGTTAACAGAAAGTGTCCTTCACTGTCTTTCAGATAGGGCAGACTGGCTTTGGCCGTATAGAGCAACCCGTTTACATTAGCCCCCAACATAGCAGACCACTCGTTAACGTCGCCATCTGCCACGCCTGGCGAGTTTACACCGGTACCGGCATTGGCAAAAACACCGTCGATGCGGCCCAATTTGCTATGAATGTCTGCAAATGCACTGCTTAAGGTGTCGAAGTCGCTGACATCTGCTTTTACTGCATAGGCCTTGTCTTCGCCCAGTTCACTAACCAGTTCCTTAAGCTTATCCAGGCGTCTGGCCAGCAAGGCAACGTGAAAGCCTTGTGCTACCAACGTCCGTGCCGTTGCCTCACCAATGCCGCTTGATGCGCCGGTAATAGCGATAACTTTTGTTTTGGTTTCCTGAATTGCTGACATTTTAACTCCTGACTGCTATTGCTAATTACGCTACCAGTTCGCTGATCTTGCCGACAAACGCAGGGATGTCGTCAGGATTTCTGCTGGTTACGAGCTTGCCGTCGTGAACAACTTCGTGGTCTTCCCAGGCGGCACCGGCGTTAAGTAAATCGGTCCTAATACTTGGAAACGAAGTAACTTTGCTGTCTCGGGCTAATTCTGATTCGATGAGTAACCAGGGACCATGGCAAATTGCGCCAATTGCCCTAACGCGGGTTTCCGCGTGTGCGCGTTTAATAAATGAAACGGCCTGCTCGTTGTTACGCAGGATATCCGGGTTAATCTGACCACCCGGCAACACCACCGCATCGTATTCGCCTGGCGAAGCAGCGTTGACCTGTTTATCAACGGCCACTTCATCGCCCCATTTGTTTTGATCCCAACCGGTTATTGTGGTTTGATCGTCAATAGAAATTACGTCTACCTCAGCCCCCTGCTCAGTAAGCATTTCTTTGGGTTTAATTAATTCACTCTGCTCAAAGCCACTGGTTGCCAGAATCGCTATCTTTTTACCTTTTAAATTAAATTGATTACTCAAAGTAAACACTCCTGTGACAAGCTGGTTTTAAAATTTTGCCTGGTCGACTTTTCAGCAACATTCATTCCAACTCAATAAGCCATTGATTTGAAATGACAATTAAAAACCAATTCGTTTATACAGCAGTCTCTGGAGGAAAGTTTTGCAGTCAGAGTGAAGGACTTACAGGGCGAGGCTAATTGAGTAATCAGGCACTAATCGAATTCAGTTTATGCGGATATCCGATAGCAAAATAGCACCTTTTTTCTACGTATTTACTTTTTTACTGCCCGTTAAATTGTGCAAGTGGTTCCAGACACAGACACCGGACTGCCTTTTTCCTCAGACAGGCTAACCCTGATCACTGAAGGTGCTCCCATGTCTTCGCCCTGACGGATAGTAAACTGGCCGTTATGGGGCCATTTGGCATCCCGCAGATAACCAGCAAAGGCGGCGGCTGCCGCGCCGGTTGCCGGATCTTCAATAATGCCCCCCGAGGCAAAAGCGTTTCTGACCACAAACACCTGGGGACTCTCAATATAGACCAGCATGATAGTTACCAGCCCCAGCGCTTCCATAACAGCTTTGCCCGCCGCTAGAGAGTACGCCATGCTGGCCAGGGTTTGCCTGTTTTGCAGCGGCAATACAATGTGGTTAGCGCCGCCATGAATATATGCCGGTGGTAATTGTTCGTCGAGATCCTGCTCAGAAAGGCCGAAAAGGTTAAGCGCCTGGGTGAGCTCATCTTCGGTAACTGGCCGACTATGGGTAGGTGGTGAAGTTAGCGTAGC
The DNA here is from genome assembly GCA_950073835.1 of uncultured Alteromonadaceae bacterium. GTDB lineage: Bacteria > Pseudomonadota > Gammaproteobacteria > Enterobacterales > Alteromonadaceae > Alteromonas. The sequence continues at coordinate 2,928 of CATMRP010000224.1, read as the reverse complement.
CGCCACGCCTTGCTCGGTCAGTTCTGTTTTAACTGCTATTTCAGCGCTGTTGATTGTGAGTTTATACTCCCCTGCTCCTGCGTGTTCACCCAACACTGCGCCGAGCGCTATAGTAGCATGGCCGCAAAATGGCACCTCGGACTCGGGCGAAAAATAACGTACCCGCCAGGCTGATTTATCTTCTGCGATAGGATAAGCAAAAGCGGTTTCTGAATATCCCACCTCAGCTGCAATGCTACGCATTGCACTCTCTGCCATTGGACCTTTTAGCAACATCACACCGGCGGGGTTGCCACCTTTATTGCCATCGCTGAATGCGGCAATGCGCTGTATGTTCATAGCTGTTCCTTACACGGTTCATTAACGGGCTGATACTTTTTATAGAATATCACTGAAAATACACTTACTTCACTGCCATACAATAAACACATTCTTGATTTTTCTTTTCATATGCAGGTAAATTTAATAAATAACCTTCATTTTGAAAATACGTTATGACAAAGCAGATTGACCACCTCGATAAGGCCATTTTAACCGTGCTGGATAACAATGCCCGGATGAGCCTGGCAGAGATTGGTAAGCAAGTCGGCTTATCCGGCCCGGCAGTAGGTGAAAGAATGAAAACACTTCAGCATAAAGGCGTTATTGACGGGTTTGGCGTGCGGCTGAATATGCGAGCACTGGGTTATAGCATTCAGGCGCTGGTAAGAATAAAGCCGAAGTCCGGGCAGATAAGAAAAGTAGAAAAACTGATTCGCGACGAGCCCCGCTTTATGGCCTGCGATCGGGTAACCGGTGAGGACTGCTTAATTGCACGCCTGGCCTTGCGGGATATCGCCGAACTCGATGATATTATGTTTCCGCTACATGAATGTGCCGATACCAACACCTCCATTGTTAAGTCGTTGTTGTTCGAGCCGCGGCTGCCGCAGATCAATATCAGTAAAGCGGCCCGCTAATGTTTATTGCCTTGTCGGGCTGATTGCTGCTCTGGCAGTTGGTTCAGTCGTGTCGCCATTGTATCGGCTTCCTGTTTAATCACACGATCTGAATCGATATCACTGAGAGGCTCAAGCGTATCCCGCTTAAGATAGCCGTCAGTAATCATAGACAAATAACGGCCGCAGCAAACCCGCAAAAATGATGTGAAGTTGCCAACGTCATGGTCGGCATCGAGAGACTCCAGATACAGCTTTGAAATCAACTGGCTCACGCTCAGTTCGTCCCGGCTGGCGATTTCCTGCAGCACATTCCAGAAAAAAGTCTCCATGCGGATAGAGGTCACCACCCCATCTATTCGCATTGAACGGGTGCTACTCGTCCACAAAGATGGATCAGCATTAATGAATAATCCGCACACAGACTTCTTCCTCTACTTTAGTTAAAGCAACGCCATAAACTGACTTAACAACGCCGGATGAGCCGGCCATGCCGGGCCCGTTACCAACTTACCATCGGTGATGGCTTCATCCATATTCACGGCAACATAAGTGGCCCCTGCCAGTTTGATTTCCGGCTCGCACGCCGGGTAGGCAGACACTTGCTTGCCTTCCAGCACACCGGCCGCAGCCAGTAACTGTGGGCCATGACAAATCGAGCTAACCGGTTTGTCCGCAGAAAAAAACGCTGTTACCAACGCAATAACATCCGCATTTAACCGCAGGTATTCTGGCGCCCGACCGCCGGGAATATACAATCCATCATAATCTTCGGCCTTAACTTCTGCAAAAGTCGCATTTAGCGTAAAATTATGGCCGGGCTTTTCGGTGTAGGTCTGATCGCCTTCAAAATCGTGGATTGCCGTTTTAATGGTATCCCCTGCCGATTTACCCGGACACACCGCATCAACCTGATGGCCACAGGCCAGCAGAGTTTGAAATGGCACCATGTTTTCATAGTCTTCAACAAAATCACCCGTAATCATCAGGATCTTGCTCATAGTGTTACCTCGATAATAAGTTAACTAACGCTTGTAATTATACAAACACAGTTACATCACGGGCAGGTAACAACATAGTACTACATGATTAATATGCGTGTGGAAAAGCGGAAACGTCAGGGAGATTTAAGCATCTCCCTGGTGGTTAGTCAGGCCTTAAGCTCATCGTTAAAATAGCTGATAGCCAGTTGCTGAGCCCTGCTATTCACTTTTGCCGTCGTTTTATTCCGTAACCGGAGATACAGGGCTATGCAGGCTTCAAAGGCCGGGATCAGGGAATCTCTTTCAGCTGTAGCAAGCGTTTGCTTTAGCTCAGCGGCAAATGCCGGCAGGCGTTTTTCGATGGTACGTACTCCCGATGGAGTAAGGCTGGCCTGTTGTAACGCCAGCGGCGATAACACCACAGTCCGCAAGAAAGACAAAAACTCCAGTGCCTCGAAGTATTCCCCCCGGGCAATTTTTCCCGCACCGTAGTGCACCCAAATCCAAAAGCGATTTTCTATCCACTGACAATCCGGCTGCGGATACGCGTACTCAGTGCTGGCATAAATGTCTGAAAGCGAAGATGAGCGCTCCCAGATAACCTGCGTATTGTCGACCCGCTGCGCAGCATCCGTTAGCGATACAAATTTAAAATCAACGTGTACGAGCGAAGGGTTACTATTAGGTAACTCATACAAAGCAATAATCAGTCTCGGCTCCCCGACATGCTCGCCGGTAAAGCCTTGAATATAACCCGGTACAGCGTTTACCAGCTCGAACCGCTCGGCCATCATGGCATCAACAAACGCCGGTTCAATGGCGATAACCAGATCCAAATCACTGTATTGATCCATATTATTGCTGGCGAACGAGCCACTCGCGCCAATAGCGTCTATTCGCTTATCGGCAGAAAGAACACGAATGATGTCGGATAACAGCTGCTGATGTGCTGTGGGGAGGGTGCTTGGATATTTCATATTTTACCTATCAGGATTGATGTTAAGAAC
>CATMRP010000223.1 GCA_950073835.1 uncultured Alteromonadaceae bacterium | reverse complement strand
GTGATCCGAATCAGCGGCGCTGCCAGAATCAGCCCGATTAATACCGGTAACAGCCAGATAAACAGAGCCGGTGTGTAGATGAACGTGGCGGCGCCCCAGGCTAAAGCGACAATAGTTGCTACTTTTGAGCGTTTAAGTGAGTCCATCCACGGCACCATACTGCCTTCACGGGACTGGGCTTCCCATTTTACCGAAATACCGGCAAATACGCTGATCACAAAGTAGCTGTGATAAAACATCATCAGGGGGGCAATAAGAATGGCCATGGCCAGCTCCATTACACCGCCTTTGATTAAGCGCCATGCACCACCAAACTCGTCGCGACGCTGAATAAGCGCCAGGATCAGGCCCAGCACTTTAGGCATAAATAACAACGCTGCCGTTCCCCACATGGTAGCCACCATTAACCCCTGTCGGGCAATCTGCCAGTCCGGGAATAACTGATATTCAGCAGTAAAGAATTCTACTGGCGTGAGGGCACGGTAGAGCGCATCGGCGGTACCGAAGGCCAGTACCAGTAACAGAAGCAATGACGAAATATAGGCGAAAGCACCAAAAACGAAATGTAAACGGTTGGTCGCTTTTAAGCCCTTAACTCCCAGCAAACCTAAATGCTGGATATTGCCCTGTACCCAACGGCGGTCGCGGGTGGCGTATTCAATCATGTTAGAGGGGACTTCCTCGTAACTGCCGGTAGTATCGGTTAACAGGAAACACTGCCAGCCTGCACGGCGCAGTAAAGCCGCCTCCACAAAGTCATGACTTAAAATATCACCACCGAAGGGCTCTTTACCTTCCAATGTGGGTAATCCACAGTGCTGCATAAAAGGTTCCACGCGGATAATCGCATTGTGGCCCCAGTAGTTTGCGCTGTCGGTTTGCCAGAATGATAAACCGGTAGCCAGCATCGGGCTGTAAAGGTGTGCGGCAAACTGCACGAAGCGCGCAAAGAACGTATGCTGACGCACTGGCATAGGAATGGTCTGAATAAGCGCCGTATCCGGGTTTTGCTCTATGCGGTAAGCCAGATCGTTCATGCGCTCGCCTGACATAATACTGTCGGCGTCCAGCACAATCATGGCCTCGTAACGATTCCCCCAGCGCTGACAGAAGTCGGCCAGATTACCCACCTTACGGCCGGTATTCTTCTCGCGACGACGATAAAATACCTGGCTGCTTTTTTCGCCTAAACGAGCGGTTAGCGCTTCCCAGGCGGCCAGTTCGGCCTCGGCCATTTCCGGCTTGGTCGTGTCACTGAGCATGTAAAAGTCGTATTGCTGGCCGTTGTCGGTATCCAGCAATTCCCTTACGCAGGCTTCAAAGCCTACCATGATACGTCGGGTATCTTCGTTATACACCGGCATTACCACCGCGTGGCGCTTAGTGAGCGGTGCATCGGTGCGCGGTGCGGGTAATGCTTTACGCATACTTAACGGATCGATATTAAACAGCTTTAATACAAAGCCGATCACCGCTGTCCAGAACGACATCGCCAGCCACAAAAACAGCATCATACTTAATGCCAGCTGGGCAATTTCCATTTCGGTTAACACATTAGGTTTAAAAATTTCGTACAGGCTCCACCCGGCTAATGCTGCGGTGGGAATGGCCAGAATCGCCATTATGGATAATCGTACGCCTGAACCCCACGCCCGCAATACAGGCGTTGCCTTTGGAGTACTTCCTTCAGAGTCCGAGTGAGTATTATTCTGCATGATAGACATAGTTCCATACCTCACTGACACGTTGGTTTTCCTGATGAATGTAAAGACGCATATCCGCTGGCTGACCGGCCTGCGGAGTTAGCAGAAAAGTGGCGCGCAATAATTTACCGCTGTTAACCGGGAACACGCGCGCTTGCTGAATTTTTCCCTGGTTGGTGGTAGCTGTAAGGTTAAGCATTTCTGGCGCAATGCTCATGCCTTCAGGCACCTTAAAATCGATGGAAAAACGGCGGGTTTGCGACTCCTGAGGCTCTTCGCCCGGTAATACCGTAGCGCCCTGACGAGTACGAACAACGGTAGCTAAATCGCTGTCGCGGGCACCGGTTACCGTTTCAAGCTGGTAAGCAAAGTAGCGGCTTTCACCGGCCACAAAGGGTGCTTCGGGTACCCAGTAAGCCACAATGTTGTCGTGGGTTTCAGATTTAGTGGGGATTTCCACTACTTCAAGACGACCCTTTTCAAAACCTGCCTGTGGCGTTACCCATAAACCCGGGCGCTGATGATAGTTAGCCTCGCCATCAAGATAGCTGGCAAAGTCGGTGTCGCGCTGCATGACACCAAACCCTTTTGGTGCACTGTCACTCATTGACGTAATTTGCAGTTTCGCAGGGTTGGTCAGTACGCGCCAGATTTGCTCGCCATTCTCGGTAATCATATTAACGCCATCACTGTCGTGCACCTCAGGACGATAATCGTCAGGCACTACAGCCGAGTTCTCGCCGTATAAAAACATACTGGTGAAAGGGGCAACGCCCAGCTTGGCCACGTCTTCACGGGCGAATAACCAGCTTTGTACTTTTACGTTGGTCTCGTCACCTGGGGTTACAATAAATTTATATGCTCCGCTTACCGAAGGGCTTTCCAGGCGGGCATAGATCATCATAGGCTCACCCTGACCAGGCTCAATTAACCAGAATTTGGTGAAATGCGGAAATTCTTCCCCTTCCGGTAAGCCGGTATCAATAGCAAGACCACGGGCTGAAATGCCGTACACGTGCTCTTTACCAATCAGGCGGAAGTAAGAAGCGCCCAGGAAAACGGCAAACTCGTCTTTGTATTGTTGGTTTTTAATCGGAAAATGTACGCGAAAACCGGCATAACCGTTCTCGTCAGCGGTTTCTTTTGCCAGCGGTGCGGCGTCACCGTCATAACGGAATGCATCGCGCTCGAAAGGTAAACGCTTGGGCTGATTGTCTGCGCTAATGGTGTACACGGTAACCGGCTGCTGATACAAAAAGCCGGGGTGGAAAAACTGTACTTCATAGGGATTTTCACCGCGCCATAAGCTCTTGTCAGCTTTAAAACGGATTGCACGGTAAGTCTGGTAATTCATTTCTTTAAGCGCGTCAGACAGTTCATGGTCGTCGGTTTGGTAGGCCTGGGTAGCCGACTGACGGGCTTCTTCAATAACGCTATTTAAAATAGGTGCGGATTCCGGTGGCAGGTTTTGCGCCGACACTTCTTCGGCCTGTGTTACTGCTGCACCGCATAGCATAAGAATAACGCACGCAAATGCGCGTACTGAATAAACGATTGTGCGATCACTGAAAACCGGACCGCCGGCTGATAAAGCAGCCAGATAATGAGGTAATAACCGTTTGGATGGTGGCATTGCTATCTCCATTTGATTCAAAGCAGCCAGAAAAACTACAGTGACTAGAGCAAATGCCGATCCAACCTTGTTACCTTGCACACAAATTACAATAAAATCTTTATTTATTAGATAGTTAAAATACTAAATAATACCTCACAGGATAAACTGCTTAAAAAACATACCGTGAAAATTATACTTTCGGCTAATCAGGTGTAGGTATTTAGCAACACTTTTCACAAAACACCTGCTCAAAAAGCAAGCTGGACACCACGCCAAACGCCGTAAGAAAGCGTCCTATTAAGATATAAACATCTGTTTAATAAGTATTAATTTACTTTTATTTAACCTGTTTTTACACCTTGGCCCAATGCTTGCGATAGTCCTGACCACAAAACACTTTTTGTTTTATTTAAAGGAGTACCACTATGAAAGCATCTTCATTTATCGCCATCACCGCTTTGTCGGCTTCCCTGTTTTCGGTGTCTGTTGCCGCTGATACGCCCGACTGGCGCTATGTAGAGGGCGGTTACCTGAGCTATAACAGTGATGGTGGCTTCGATCCGGATGGTTTACAGGTTAATGGGAAGTATTTACTCGATCCGAACTTTTATGTGAACGGTGAATTTGGTTGGGCAGAGACCGGTAATATTGATTTTACCACCCTGACGCTCGGTGGTGGTTATCGTTTAGCTTTAAACAGCACTACCGATGCTTATGTTGGCGCAAACTTCGAACGCATTGATGCGGATTTTTACGATGACAATGGCTACAGCCTGAATGCAGGGGTACGCAGCATGTTAACGCCTGAGCTGGAAGTGAATGGTGAGCTGGGCTACCTGGATCTGGATGACGGTGACATCACCCTTAAAGCCGGTGCCTACTATTACTTTAACCCGCAATTTGCCATAGGTGCCAATTATGAATTTATGGACGACGCGGATGTATTTCAGCTTTCCGCTCGTTACGCGTTTTAGTTAGCAGTTTACGCTCCGCATACAGGGACGAGGCGGGGCTTTTTATTCCTCAATACCTCAGAAGTAAAATGCCGGATGTGGGTCCGGCATTTTTTTGTTTAGCTAAACATTGGCTCACGCCTACTGGTAGGCTTCCAGTGCTTTAACCGCTTTTAACTGTGGTGTGACCGTTGCCGTATCGCCCACAATGGTCAGGTGCATACTGGCGCTATCCAGATATTTCCTCGCGATATTACTCACTTCCTCCGGTGTGACACCATGCACATTCTGCACATAGTCGGTAAGGTATGTTTTATCCAGACCATGCAGTTCTAAAAACGCTAACTGGGAAATAATCGCGCTTCGCGAAGAATTACGCAGCACAAAAATACCCGCCATGTAATTTTGCACGCCTTTAAGCTCCTCTGCCGTGGGGGCTTCGCTGGCCAACAACTCAATCTCTTTAAAGATTTCCACCAGGGATGCGCCAGTGGCTTCGGCGGTTACATCAGCCCCTTCATACCATACTGCACTGCCCACCCGGTCGACCACAGCCGAACGCGGCGAATAGGTGTAGCCTTTGTCTTCGCGAATATTGGTAGTTATGCGACTGGAGAATGCGCCTCCCAGCAGAGTGTTCATGACGCTGAGCTTGGTATAATCCGGATGGGTAGCATCTACCGTGGCCAGCCCCAGGCGCAACGTTGACTGTGGTGCCCCTTCACGCTCAATCAGCTCAAGGGTTGGGCCAGGCTTGGTGAGCACCGTTTTTGCCGCGCGCGCTTCGCCTGCCTGCCAGTTGGCAAACGCCGCTGTAACGGCTTTACTAACGGCCGCCTGATCAAAAACGCCAGACACATACAAATGGCTGCGATTCGGCACAAAGTTAGATTGAATAAAGGTTTTTGTGTCCGCAACCGTTATCGCAGCAAGACTATCAGCAGTGGGATATAAACGGCCATAAGGATGGTTACCGTAAATCGACTGATAAAATGCTTCGGTGGCAATGGCCGACGGGTTGGATTTTTGCACTGCGAGGTTACGCTGGCTATCGGTTTTAAGCCTGGCCAGGTCGGCTTCTGCAAAGCTGGCGTTCATCACCATATCTGCCAGGACACCCACCGCGTCAGGGGTAAACTCACCCAGTACATCCATGCCAATAAAGCTGGAGTCCATGCCTACGCTGGTATTAATTTCGCCCCCCATACTGGCAACGGCTTCTGCAAGGGCTTTGGCTGACTGACTGGTGGTGCCCTGGCGCAACATATCAAAGCTCAGATCGGCTAACCAGACTTGTTCATCGTCATCAATATTCCCGGTGTTGGTAACCAGCCTGACCGTGGCTTTAGGGGTACTGCCATAAGGAATAAAGGTCACCTTCAGGCCATTTTCTAGTGTTATTTCCTGTGTAGCAGGCACCGTAAAATCACCCGGAGTACCACCAGCCGGTGGCATTTCCTTAGCGCTCACCGACCATGTCAGCACCGCGATAAGCGAGGAAGCCAGTAGTGTTTTGACTAATTTCATGGTTATTCTCCCTGTGCCTGTGATTCGTCGGCCGGCGCTTCTCCGGGCGTAACGGTA
>CATMRP010000222.1 GCA_950073835.1 uncultured Alteromonadaceae bacterium | reverse complement strand
TCACAACGTTCAGACACATAACGCAGGGTATGGAAATTGGTGTTTGAGCCACACAATATGCCACCCAGCTTTTTGCCCTGAATATTGTTTTGTTTTACGTATTTGCGGATCGCCGCTACCGACATCGCACCGGCAGGCTCGGCAATCACTCGGGTATCGTCAAAGATATCCTTAATGGCACCACAGATTTCATCGTTAGTGACCGTCATGATTTCATCGACGTACTGATTACACAGGCGGAAGGTCTCACTGCCCATCAGTTTAACCGCCACCCCATCAGCAAAAATGCCCACCGAACTTAAGCTGGTGGGCTCTCCTGCTTGTTTCGCTGCCGCAAAACAGGCAGATTCTTCCGACTCCACCGCAATAATCTTAATTTCGGGCTTTAACTGCTTGAGGTATACCGAGATACCCGCCGCTAAACCACCACCGCCCACAGCAATAAACAGAATATCCAGGTTAGGATTCTGCTCTAATAATTCACGGGCGATGGTGCCCTGACCAGCAATCACATCCGGATCATCAAAAGGCGGGATCAGCGTGTAACCATGCTCCGCACTCAGCGCCCGCGCATGGGCACTGGCGGTGTCGAAGTTGGTGCCATGCAGCACAACGTTAGCATGCTGGCCACCAAACCGGCGCACCGCTTCTATTTTAATGTCCGGCGTGGTTTCCGGCATCACGATAGTGGCGTTAATGCCTTTCATATTGGCGCTGTAAGCCACGCCCTGGGCGTGGTTACCGGCAGAAGCGGCAATCACGCCAGCCTCTAACTGCTGGGGCGACAGACTGGCGATGCGATTATAGGCACCGCGCAGTTTAAAAGACTTAACCGGTTGCTGGTCTTCACGCTTTAAGAATACGTCGTTGCCCAGCTCAGCGGTTAAGCGCGATAACAATACCAAATCACTGTTAACCGCCACATCATAAACCGGCGCCAGCAGGATTTTTTTCAGGTATTCGTGATCGGTAACGGTCATATATCTTCCAGTTTGGATGGGTCTCTTACTGCGCCTTTATCGGCACTGGTCGCCAACATGGCAAAGGTTTTCAGCGACAGCGATACTTCACGCTGACGGCTAACCGGACGCCATGGACGTTCGCTGGCCTCCATCGCGGCGCGACGGGCCTGTAATTCTGCATCGGTAATGGCAATATTAATCGCCCGGTTGGGAATATCGATCTCAATGGTATCGCCTTCCTGCACCAGACCAATACCACCGCCACTGGCGGCTTCTGGCGAACAGTGACCAATCGACAGGCCAGAGGTACCCCCCGAGAAGCGGCCATCGGTGATTAGCGCGCAATCTTTACCTAAGCCTTTAGACTTCAGATAAGAGGTTGGGTACAACATTTCCTGCATACCCGGGCCGCCTTTCGGGCCTTCGTAGCGAATGATCACCGCATCACCGGCAACCACCTGATCGTTAAGGATAGCGGCTACGGCGTCGTCCTGGCTTTCGTAAATACGCGCACGACCGGTAAATTTGAGAATAGATTCATCCACCCCGGCGGTTTTCACAATACAACCGTTCTCTGCCAGGTTACCAAACAGTACGGCCAGACCGCCTTCCTGACTGTAGGCGTGTTCCATATCGCGAATACACCCTTTACTGCGGTCAGCGTCGGCCTCATCCCAGCGACAATCCTGGCTAAAGGCTTTGGTGGTGCGAATACCAGCCGGGCCTGCCCGGTAGAAGGTGGTGGCATCGGCGTTGTCAGGATTAGTGATATCCCAGTCAGCAATGACCTCTTCAATGGGTTTGCCCAGCACGTGGGCACAATCACCATGCAGTAAACCGCCTTTGTTTAATTCGTTAAGAATACCCAACACGCCGCCGGCGCGATGAACATCTTCCATATGGTATTGCGGCGTAGAGGGTGCCACCTTGCACAGATGCGGCACTTTGCGCGACAAGCGGTCGATATCGGCCATGGTAAAGGGCACCTCACCTTCCATTGCCGCGGCCAGTAAATGCAGAATCGTATTGGTAGAACCGCCCATGGCAATATCCAGACTCATGGCATTCTCAAAGGCATTGAAATTGGCAATGTTACGCGGCAGCGCCGTGGCATCATCGTTTTTATACCAACGCTCACACAGTTCAACCACCAGTTCACCGGCGCGCTTGAACAAGCCTTCACGATCGGCGTGAGTAGCCAGCATTGAGCCGTTACCCGGCAGTGATAAACCCAGCGCTTCGGTTAAGCAGTTCATGGAGTTGGCAGTAAACATGCCTGAGCAGGAACCGCAGGTCGGGCAGGCAGAACGCTCAATTTCGTTGGTGTCATCATCCGACACTTTATCGTCTGCCGCAGCGACCATGGCATCGACCAAATCCAGTTTAATGATTTGATCCGACAATTTGGTTTTACCGGCTTCCATCGGGCCACCGGAAACAAATACCACCGGAATGTTCAGACGCATAGACGCCATCAGCATTCCCGGGGTGATCTTGTCACAGTTAGAGATACACACAATGGCGTCGGCGCAGTGCGCATTAACCATGTACTCTACTGAGTCGGCAATAATCTCACGGGACGGCAGGCTGTACAGCATACCGCTGTGACCCATAGCAATACCGTCGTCTACGGCGATAGTATTGAATTCTTTTGCCACACCACCTGCAGCCTCAACACTGCGCGCCACCAGTTGGCCCATGTCTTTTAAGTGAACGTGGCCTGGCACGAACTGGGTAAAGGAGTTGGCAATGGCAATAATAGGCTTTCCAAAATCACCGTCTTTCATACCGGTGGCCCGCCATAAAGCGCGCGCTCCGGCCATGTTGCGTCCCTGTGTTGTGGTTGCAGATCTTAACTTAGGCATAAAAAACTCTCGTCCCGTCAGGGTATAACTTATTTATAAACCGGGGTTAACCAGTTCCATTTATCTTCGGTTTTGCCGTTAAACAAGCCGAAGAACATGTCTTGAATTTCTTTAGTGATTGGGCCACGACCGCCTTTACCAACGGTAATACCGTCAACGCTGTTTACCGGAGTAACTTCGGCAGCGGTCCCGCACATCAGGATTTCGTCGGCCAGATACATGGCTTCACGCGGAATGTTTTCTTCGCGGATTTCATAACCCAGCTCTTTGGCCAGCGTCATCACTGTGTCGCGGGTAATACCCGGCAGGATAGCCGCCGTTTTTGGTGTAGTGCTGATAACGCCATCGCGGATCACGAAGATGTTTTCGCCAGCGCCTTCGCTGATGTAACCGTTACGGTCCAGCGCAATACCTTCGCCATAGCCGTGGCGACGCGCTTCCATTGAGATAAGCTGTGAAGACAGGTAGTTACCACCGGCTTTAGCGCCAGTCGGCATAGTGTTAGCCGCCAGACGGTTCCATGAAGAAATACCCGCATTTACGCCGTTTTTCAGTGCTTCTTCACCCAAATAAGCGCCCCATTCAAAGGCTGCAATCGATACTTCTGCTTCAGCATCCAGAGGCACTTTAATGCCCATACCAATATCACCAAAGAAAGCAATCGGACGGATGTAAGCGGATTTCAGATCGTTTTTAGCAATAGTGTCTATCAGCGCCTGATTCAATTCATCCATAGTGTAAGGGATGCTCATGCGATAGATTTTGGCCGAGTCGAACAAGCGACGGGTGTGTTCCTGCAAACGGAATACACAGGTACCCTGATCCGGTGTGTTGTAAGCACGCACACCTTCAAAGACTGATGAACCGTAGTGAATAGCGTGAGTCATTACATGAACGGTAGCCTCTTTCCAGGGGATAATTTTACCGTTAAACCAGATATAATCAGCAAGTTGCTTAGCCATGACGTTTCCTTAAGAACAAGCGGGTTTCAGATAACCCGTAAAGAGTAGTCAGTAGCTAACTGACCACCATAATTAATACCGCGTTAAATGATACATGACGCGGGCTTGCGACCCAATGCACAGCGGCATTTTTCGCAGATAAACAGTGTAAACTCGTGCAATTAAGGTGCGCGTAAAGCGCTGTGGCACTCGCGGTGCAATTTGCACGGAATAATTCATACTGTTATCGCCAATAGTTTATTGGCCGACAATAACGAGATATAGACACAGATTCGGAAGTTTTTGGCTGGCTTTTGAAAGGATAATTAACGCCTGGCTGTAGCGTTAACCTTTCAGGGGCGTAGAAATACCACGGATCCCGGGGCCTGATCAAGGGCAGGGCATAAAATTTAATCTTTTGACCGACCAAACCCGCCTTTCTTATTCGACAAATCTGCACCAAGGCTCAGTATTCTTAAATACCCATCCTCACTACACTGCTCTTTAATACGCAGGATACAGTGCAGAACATCATGGGAATGGGAATTGTATATACCCGCGGTGCCGCCGGGATCAGCGCACCAAAAGTAAAGGTGGAAGTGCACTTATCCAACGGTCTGCCTTCCTTTAAGTTAGTCGGTCTGGCCGAAACCGCCGTACAGGAAGCCAAAGAGCGCGTTCGCAGTGCATTGATAAACAGCGGATTTGAATATCCGGCCCGACGCATAACGGTTAACCTGGCACCGGCTGATATTCCCAAAAGCGGTGGACGCTACGACCTGGCCATCGCGCTGGGGATCCTGATAGCCATGGGGCTGATAGAACAGTCACCGGTTAATCATATCGAAGTGGCCGGCGAGCTGAGTTTAAACGGCGATATCCGCCCGGTCCCCGGCTTGCTGCCAGTGGCTATGCGCTGTGCAGAGGAGAACCACACACTAATGCTTCCGGCAGGTAACGAAGCCGAAATTCAATTGGTGGATCACCTGGAATATCTGCTGCCAGCCACACTGCTGAATACTTTTCTGCACTTCACGCGGCAACAACCTCTTCCCCTTAAGCACACCCGCAACAAGGTGTCTCTGGCGCCGCCGAATCCGCGTTGGGATGACATCATCGGTCAGCAGCAGGCGAAACGCGCACTGTGTATTGCGGCAGCGGGGTCGCATAATCTATTAATGGTAGGGCCGGCAGGGACCGGAAAAAGCCTGCTCGCCAGCCGCCTGGTGAGTTTGTTACCGCAACTAAACCATCAGCAGGCGCTGGCTACTGCCGCGCTCTATTCGGTAAAGGGTGAACAACGTGACACCGAAGACTGGTTAACACCGCCGTTTCGTTCTCCTCACCATACCTCCTCGGCCATTGCCCTGACGGGCGGTGGCGCCCATCCGCAGCCGGGCGAAGTGTCGCTGGCGCATAATGGGGTATTGTTTTTAGATGAACTGCCTGAGTTTGGGCGTCAGGCGCTCGATGTACTGCGCGAACCGCTGGAGACTGGTGATATTTGCCTGTCCCGCGCTTCCGGTCAGGCCAGGTATCCGGCCCGGTTTCAATTATTGGCGGCAATGAACCCAAGCCCCACAGGCGATATAGATGACGGCCGCAGTACCACGCAGCAGATCCAGCGCTATTTAAGTAAGCTTTCTGGCCCGTTACTCGATCGTATTGATATTCAAATAGAAGTGCGCCGACCGGGCTCCTATGCATTTGCACCGCCGGTGTCGGGTGAGGATTCTGCCGTGTCAGCCAGGCAACAGGTTATGGCGGCCCACCAAATTCAGCAACAGCGTCAGGGTAAGAGTAATGCTGCGCTAAGCGTGGCAGAGCTTAGTACCTATTGCGCTATGCCAGCGGAAACTGAGGATTTCTTACAGCGCGCTGCCACCAAACTAAAGCTGTCTATGCGGGTATTTCATCGCACCATAAAGGTCGCCCGAACGATTGCCGACCTTGACAATCAGGGGCAGATCAACACCGACCATATTGGTGAAGCATTAGGTTACCGGGCGCTGGATAATTTAATTCGTCAGTTTAACTCAAGCTGAAACAGCGCATTGATTAACGGCTCGTGACGGCGTTCCTGCAAACAAGCCAGGCCTAACTCATAGGAGCCGATATC
>CATMRP010000221.1 GCA_950073835.1 uncultured Alteromonadaceae bacterium | reverse complement strand
GAACCGCCGTGGTACGGAACCGTATGCCCGGTGGTGTGAGAGGACGGCGGGAGCAATCCCGCCTCCTACTCGATCCTTATGTACAGGGATTTTTACGCTTTCGCGCAAAGCGCCGAGCGGCCGTTGCATAATTGTGATAATTAAATGTAAAAATATTGTGTAGAGCCGTAAATCTGACTACGACTTTCGTCTCAGGCTGCGTTCCCGGCCTGATTTGGCGCAAATATTTATCCAGTTAATTCCAGTAATTCCTTGTGTTTTGAGGGGGTTTTCTTTTATCATTTTCGGTCGAAAATTATGACAATCTTTCGTGCTAAATCGCCACTTTGCTGAAACGCTCTGGCGATACGGACACGACAAGTTTAATGAAAGCCTGTAAAACCCGCCCCGGGCGGTGGTTTGCGGGTTTTCATATTATCCAAAACCTGGAGAAAAGTGGATGAGCAATGTATCTGTAGATGCAAAAGAGTCTGCGCTGAGTGATAACAAACCGCAAGATAACCCGCGTCGTCGGTTTTTAACCGTTGCGACATCGGTTGTTGGTGGTGTGGGTGTAGTAGGTGCAGCTGTACCTTTCGTTGCGTCCTGGAATCCGAGTGCAAAAGCGAAAGCGGCCGGTGCTGATGTAGAAGTTGATATCAGCGCAATCGAACCTGGCCAGCTGATTCGTGTTATGTGGCGAAGCAAGCCGGTATGGATCGTACGTCGTACGCCTGAAATCCTGGCAGAACTTGGTCAACACGAAGATCAGTTACGTGACCCTAACTCTGAAAATGAGCAACAACCTGCATTTGCGCAGAACCAGTATCGCTCAATGAAAGAGGAATACCTCATCCTGGTAGGTATTTGTACGCATCTTGGTTGCTCTCCACAACACATGAAAGACGGTGCGTTTGAAGAATACGTTGAAGGCGTGCCAGAAGGCTTCTTCTGCCCGTGCCACGGTTCTAAATTCGATATGGCCGGCCGCGTTTTCCAAAACGTACCTGCGCCATTAAATCTGGTTGTTCCACCGTATCAGTTTGTTGACGACACAACAGTGATCATTGGTTCAGAAGCGGAGGTTGCGTAACATGCAAGCATTTCTAGCCTGGATTGAAGCACGTATCCCTATGATGCGTGTGGCCAACATGCACGCTATCCAGTATCCGGCACCACGTAACATGAACTTCTGGTACGTGTTCGGTTTTCTGGCCACCATTGTATTAGTAAACCAAATCGTAACCGGTATCTGGTTAACCATGAACTTCAACCCAACTGCTGAAGGCGCTTTCGCATCGGTTGAATACATCATGCGTGAAATCGACTACGGATGGATCATCCGTTATATGCACAGCACCGGCGCGTCAGCGTTCTTTATCGTGGTATACATGCACATGTTCCGTGGCATGATCTACGGTTCTTACCAGAAACCCCGCGAGCTGCTGTGGATTTTCGGTATGCTGATTTATCTGGCCCTGATGGCCGAAGCCTTTATGGGTTATGTATTGCCATGGGGGCAGATGTCTTACTGGGGCGCACAGGTAATCGTATCACTGTTCAGTGCCATTCCGGTGATTGGTCCGGACTTAGTACAGTGGATCCAGGGCGACTATGTTATCTCTGGTGCTACGCTTAACCGTTTCTTTGCGTTACACGTTATCGCACTGCCACTGGTTATTGTTATCTTAGTGTTCCTGCACATCATTGCACTGCACGAAGTGGGTTCTAACAACCCTGACGGCGTGGCTATCAAGCACAAGAAAGGCAGCCTGTCTGAAGACGAAAAAACCAAATTTGAAATTCACGAGTACTACACCAGCAAGTATGACATCGCAGATGATGTGGTACCGTTCTTCCCGCACATCGTGCTGAAAGACCTGGTAGCGTTCTGCATCTTCCTGGCAGCGTTTACTTACATCATGTTCTTTGCCCCGGAAATGGGCGGTAAATTCCTTGAGCATCCAAATTTTGAAATTGCTAACCCGTTGAAAACGCCTGCGCATATCTTCCCGGTATGGTACTTCACGCCGTTCTACGCGATTCTGAAAGCGGTTCCGGATAAGCTGTTTGGGGTTATCGCGATGTTTGGTGCGATTATCTTCCTGTTCCTGTTACCTTGGTTCGACCGCGGTACAGTTAAGTCATGGCGCTATCGCAGCGGTCTGCATAAGCTGAACCTGCTTGTGTTTGCCGGTGTGTTTATTTTCTTAGGTTACTTAGGCGGTACGCCTCAGGAAAACTGGAAAATTACTGCGTCGCAAATCTTAACAGTGATGTATTTCGGTTTCTTCATCCTGCTGTTTATCTACAGTAAAAATGAAACAACTAAGCCTGTACCAGCGAGGATCCCTAAATGAGAAAACTAATTTGTGTACTGGCGTTGCTGTTGCCTGGGATGGCTCTGGCCGCTGGCGGCAACGTCCACCTGGACAAAGCTAACTACGATTTGAGCGACAAAGCGTCGTTGCAGCGTGGTGCGAAATTATTCATGAACTACTGCCTTGGCTGTCACGGCCAGCAGTATCAGCGCTACCAGCGTACGTTCAACGATCTGGGTATTCCGGAAGAACTGGCAGAAGAAAATCTGCAGTTCACCGGTGAAAAAATCTCAGATTATATTGAACGCTCTATGCCAGCAGAATCTGCAGCTCAGTGGTTTGGTGCGGCACCGCCGGATCTGACTCTGGTAGCCCGTGTTCGTGGTGCTGACTGGATATACACTTACCTGCGTTCTTTCTATGTGGATGAGTCGCGTCCGTTTGGTGTAAACAACACCGTATTCCCTGAAGTCGGTATGCCACACGTGCTGCAACCACTGCAAGGCACACCGCGCATGGTTGAAGAAGAAGCACTGGTAGATGGTGAAACAGTAATGCGTCACGCCGGTATCAAAACCGATGGTGACGGCGCACTGACAACCGAAGAGTACGATCAGGCTATTCTGGATCTGGTTAACTACCTGGAATACACCGGCGAGCCGTTCCGTTTAGAGTCAGAATCCATTGGTAAATGGGTACTGGTTTTCATTCTGGTACTGTTTATATTTGTGTTCATGCTCAAGAAAGAATTCTGGCGAGACGTTCACTAATCGTCAGGGTTTTATAGTATAATAAATGACAGGGGGCCTCTCGCCCCCTTTTTTTAGTTTATGTTGGCCGCAAATTAGCGTTCAACCATGCTCGATTTAATGTATCTCGGAGGAGAATGAATGGCCGTAGCCGCGAATAAGCGTTCAATCATGACGTTGTTCTCAGACACGATTGACATCTATAGTCATCAGGTTCGTATTGTATTGGCCGAAAAAGGCGTTGGCGTTGAGATCAGTTACACTGATCCCACTAAACTGCCGGAAGACCTTATGGAGCTGAACCCCTATGGAACAGTGCCCACTTTGGTTGATCGTGAATTAGTGCTGTATAAGTCTCACATCATCATGGAATACCTTGATGAGCGTTTTCCTCATCCGCCACTGATGCCGGTTTATCCGGTATCCCGTGGTCAGAGCCGCCTGATGATGCACCGCATCGAACAGGACTGGTACAGCCTGGCAGCGCAAATCTTCCGTGGCGAAGGAGATGTGGAAACGGCCCGCAACGATTTACGCGAAGCCCTGTTAAGCCTGGCGCCGGTGTTTGCCGAAATGCCTTATTTCATGAGCGAAGAATTCAGTCTGGTAGATTGCTACCTGGCACCGCTGTTATGGCGTTTACCTGCCCTGGGCATAGAGCTTAACGGTGGCGGAGCCAAAGACATCCACGCTTACATGAACCGTATCTTCTCAAGAAGCTCGTTCAAAGCGTCGCTGACTGATCAAGAACGCGAAATTCATAACCCGTTATGAGTCAAATGACCTCCAACCAACCGTATTTGTTGAAAGCGTTTTTCGACTGGATTGTTGATAACGATCTCACGCCCTACATTGTTGTAGACGCCACAAATAATCTGGTTGATGTGCCGCAGGAATTTGTTAAAGACGGTCAGATTGTGCTGAACATCTCGCCGTCTGCCTGTGTTAATTTCTATCTGGATAAAGATGGTTTGTCGTTTCAGGCCCGTTTTAGTGGCCAGCCGCGCAGCCTGAGTATGCCTTGTGAGGCGGTTCTGGCTATTTACGCGCGGGAAAATGGCGCCGGTACGGTATTTGCCCCGGAAGGCATGCCGGCTGACGAGCCCGAAGCAGACGACAACGCTCCGGTTCTGGAAGAAGCCAAAACAGACGCTGAGGTGCCGCCTCAGACGCCACCAAAACCTCGTGGTAAACCTAATCTGAAGGTCATTAAATAATCTGGCGTGAATAGATAACCAGTAAAAACCGGTTTAATCGCCGGTTTTTTTATGCCTGAAATTTGTGATTTTTCTGTGAAACTTTTGCGAACTTTGTCGGCCATGCTAAGTGCCATGAAGAACGGTTGATAGCTCGTGCAAACGAGTCGCCGGTTTTCAGTCACGTTAACAGTATGTACTTCGATATCTCACGGTGTGTCTGCAGTAACCAACAAAAGATCGAAACTGAGAACGAAGCCAAACAATGACAAAGCGCAAAAGGAACCTTTATGAAACTAAAGCAACTGACACCTTTAATGGTCGCCACCGGCCTGACTGCAATGAGCGGATTTTTGCAGGCCGCCGAGCTTGAGATTACCGTACAAAACCTCACTCGTGGCATTTACTTTACGCCTATTTTAATTACGGCCCATAGCCCGGATCAGCAGCTTTTCAATGTGGGTGAAGCGGCCAGCACCGAGCTACAAGCGATGGCCGAAGGCGGCGATATTGGCGGACTTGAAATGGCCGTCGATGCATTAAGTGCCGACACCGTGGCCAACCCTGCAGAAGGTTTATTAATGCCCACAGCAGCAACCACAACCATGTTATCTACCTCGGACGGCAACACTGCATTATCCATAGTTGCTATGATGCTGCCGACCAATGACGGCTTCATTGGCCTCAATAGCTGGATGATCCCTGAAGAGCCGGGTACTTATACAATGTATCTTAATGCTTATGATGCGGGCACTGAGGCCAACGACGAAATCCGTGGTGGTGGCGCACCTGGTGCACCAGGCTTACCTGTTCCACCGCCACTTGAGGATCTGGTGGGCAACGGTGGCAGTGGTGTCACCAGCGAAATTACCAATGCCACGGTTCATATTCACCCGGGCAACCTTGGTGACAATGATGCCGAGGCGGGTATGTCTGATATTTCCAATACTGTCCAGCGCTGGTTAAATCCTGTTGCCATGGTCACCGTTACAGTGTCAGAGTAGGAGGTCCCATGGCGATACAACAACGATTCGGACTATCATTTGTGGCAATTAGCTGCCTTGCACTTACCGCCTGCGATTTTAATGATGATGACGAGCCAGCACCTATGCCACCGGCAGATGTCTCGTATTCCTATGAGGTCACTGTATACAACATGACGCAGGGCCAACCGTTGTCCCCGGTGGGCGTGGCACTGCATGGCGATGGGATGATGTGGGAAGTAGGGACGTCTGCTTCACAAGCATTGGAAGTACTCGCCGAGGGTGGTGATAACAGCGATTTCACTGGCGCTGAAGGCGTAATGGCTTCTGCAACAGGTGCGGGGCCAATTGCACCGGGTAGTAGTGAAACCATAACCGTTACGGTGATAAATGAACCTGATACGTTCATTAGCGTTGCCACCATGCTGGTGAACACCAACGATGCGTTTGCCGGCGTTACCGGTCATGGGTTAGGCGAGCTCGAAGTGAACCAGAGCATGACAATGATATTGCCTGTGCTCGACGCCGGTACAGAAGCGAACAGTGAAGCTGCAGGCACTATTCCCGGGCCGGCTGACGGTGGCGAGGGCTACAATGCGGAACGAGACGATGCGGATTTGGTGAGCTTTCATCCTGGCGTAGTCTCGGCAGATGATGGCCTGATGATGTCGGCTCTGACTTCCGCTCATCGTTTTGATAACCCGGCAGTAAAACTCTCCATTACCCGGGTGGAATAACGCCGGCAAAAAAAAAGTGGAATAAAGTTTCCTGTCTCCCGGTCTGTTGATTAATAACAGGTATGCTAACTGCGCCTGCAGTCAGGCAACAGACCGGGAGAGGGAATGATTCTAATTGTCAGCGATAATCGTCATCATTGTCGGCCGCTACT
>CATMRP010000220.1 GCA_950073835.1 uncultured Alteromonadaceae bacterium | reverse complement strand
TATAGCTTTACGGTATAACGCAACTGCTGCTGTAAATACACCGAATCGTTATTTACTTCGGTACTCACGTAATAATCCCGTGCAGGGGCATTATCCCCCTGTTGAACCGGGATAACCCTTACCTCCACCGGCGCACTTTTTTGCCCTTCAATCGTAAATGCGGGGATGGTAAACGTTCCGACCTTTCGTGGAAACAAGGTGGTGCTCCAGGTGGTAGTCCGCCGGGTATCGAAGTTGATAATGGAGGTTTGCGAGCTAACCGAAGTGCGCCCCACAACAAAGTCACTGAGCAATACTGAGCTGTCGAAAGCTTCTCTTTCGGCATCGCCCTCGGCGGTAACGGTTAGGGTGATGGCTTCATCGAGCATCACCGGGTTTTTATCCACGGTCGCAGTGACGCTGGTTACTTCAGCATGGACTGAAAAAGTCAGTAACAGTAACCATATAAACCAATGGCGTTGTTTAAGCATTACCAATCACTCCGGTTTGAATCTGGTGGGCGGCGATACTGCCGCTTTTGGGCTTCCAATTGCATTTTGCGTTTAAGTAAGAAAGCAGGATCATCAGGAACCCGGCGCAACAAGTTGTTCAGCCGCTGCTGGGTTTCCTTGTCCCGCTCGCTTTGTTCCTGCTGACCTTGTTGGGCCTGAGCCTGTTGTTCGTCTTGCTCACCTTGCTGTTGTTGAGCTTCGGACTGTGCATCCTGTTCGTCCTGTTGCTCCTGCTCAGACTGTTGATCGGCATTTTGCTGATCTTGTTGAGAGTTTTGCTGGGGATCCTGCTGATTCTGACCATCTTGCTGCTCAGAGTTTTGCTGATCCTGTCCGGACTCACCCTCTTGTTGATCAGACTGCTGCTGCTCTTGCTGCGATTGATCCTGCTGATTCTGGTCCTGTTGGTTTTGTTGATTCTGCTGTTGTTGGTCCTGCTGTTCCTTGAGCTTTTCGATTAACGCTTTGTTGTCTTTGGCGTCAGGGAAAGTCGGGCGTTTTTCCAGCGCTTTATCGTATGCGGCTATTGCGGCATCCAACTGACCGGCTCTGGCCAGCGCATTGCCCTGATTGTAATACCCGTCGGCAGTGTCAAGCTGACCATAGGTTTCGGCAGCCGCGGCATAGTTACCTTCACGGTACTGGGCAGCGCCTTTCCAGGCTGGGTCTTCAAAATTACTGCTTGCGGCGTCATATTGTGATGCGTTGTACTCTTCGAGACCTTGCTGATCGGCATTTAAGAAGGGCTTCTTCCACCAGGGCAGACCAGACATTTCATTTTGAGGTGCTTCTGCAGGCTTTTTCTCCTCCTGAGCGCCGGCTGGCGGCGCGGGTAATGTCAGGGTTACTGAGACTAACAGGGCAAAGATTAAACCGCGCTTAAATGCAAAGGCGGCAATGGGTAATAACAATAGCAGTAAATAAGGGCCAGCCTCGCGCCACTCATCACCCTGGTTGTTATTGTCATTATCCTCGGTTTCGCGGTTTTCAAAACGGCCCGTTGCCGAGAGCTGGCGAATATCGGCATCATTGGCCGTTAACTCGGCAAAAGTGCCACCACCTTGCCGGCTAAGCTGTTGTAGTGCGCCGGCATTCAGTTTGGGTACCACAATCGAGCCATTATTCCGTTTAAGCAATTCGCCGTTGAGCTGCTTGATAGGTGCCCCTTCTTCGGTGCCTACACCCAGGATATTCACTTTAAACGGCGTTTCAGAAAGAAAGTCGCTTAACTCTTTCATTTGTGAAATTTCCACGCCATCGGTGATCCAGTAAAGCATGCCATTCTGAAAGCCGGCATTGGTCAGCAGGGTTTCAGCCAGGCGCAAACCCTGCACTGGATCGCTTCCGGCAACCGGCATAATTTCCGGGCTCAAACCCGGTAACAGCGCATTTAAAGTATTGGCATCCTCGGTAAGCGGGCTGATCACAAAGGCATCACCGGCGTAAGCAACCAGGCCCATATCGCCTTCGTCAATCAGGTTAACCAGATCGATAGCTTTGTATTTAGCACGGGACAGGCGGTCTGGCGCTATATCGGTGGCACGCATGGAAAGCGACATATCCAGCACCAGCACGTGGCCGGTTTTAACCTGATAAACAGGCTGTGGGATACGCTCCCAGGTGGGCCCGGCCAGGGCTATCACGCCTAATAACCAGGTAAGAGCCAGAAGCGGTACAAACAGGGAAGTGACAGATTGTTGTTTCCCGGTAATTAAATGCTGGTACAGGTGATTGGCAATCACGCCTTGCCAGCCAGTTGCTCTGGCCCGCCAGCGTTTAACAAACCACACAGCTATTAGCAGAGGAATGAGCGCATAAAACCATTCCGGCCGTAAAAAATGAAAATCAGCAGGCAATAACATCATTCGGCTGACATCCTTAAGGCAAATAAACGGCGCCAGAGCAGGTTAATCAGCAGTCCAATAACCGGCAAAATGCTTAATAACAACGCCAGCGCCAGCGGGTAATAATAAAGCGCTGTGAGTGGACGCATCTTGCGTTCATCACCGGCGATAGGTTGCAGTTGGTCGAGCATGGCGTAAATTTGTTCGAGCTCAGCGGCATCCCGGGCCCGGAAGTACTGACCACCGGTTGCTTTGGCGATGTCGGTTAGCATGGTTTCGTCCAGTTCCTGCGAGGGATTAACCTGGCGGCTGCCAAAAAAGCTGTTCACCGTCATAACATCGGCACCCACACCAATGGTGTAAACCGTTACACCGGCATCCACCGCCAGTTCTTTGGCCTGTTCCGGCGAGATATTGCCAGCGGTATTTTGTCCGTCAGTGAGTAATATCAGCACACGGTTGGAGTCGGTTTTGAGCTCAAAACGTTTTACCCCTAAGCCGATGGCATCGCCGATGGCAGTTTGTTCACCCACCAGGCCAATAACGGCCTCATCAAGTAACGTGGCTACGGTTTCCCGATCGTAAGTTAGCGGAGCCTGCAAATAAGCGGTGTCCGCAAACAGTATAAGGCCGAGGCGATCACCAACACGACGCTGAATAAAGTCATGTAATACTGATTTGATCATGGTCAGGCGATTTACCTGACGGCCATTCACTAACATGTCTTCAATTTTCATACTGCCGGACAGGTCAACGGCAAGCATCATTTCCCGACCCTCGCTGGGAATACTCACCGGTTCACCAAGCCATTGAGGACGCGCAGCCGCCAGTACCAAACATATCCAGATAACGGCTGCCAACAAGTGTAACCACACCGTTGAGCCTTTGGACGATTGCGTTTCTGGTAAATTGTTCAGCAGCGTTGGCACGCGCAATGCCACTTCGGCACTCTGGGTTCTGCGGCTGAGTAACCGGATTATCCACGGCAAGGGTAAAATACATAGCATCCACCACCAGGCAAACTCAAACATTGTGGTTTACCTCCGTCGTAGTGACAGGTTCAGGGGCCTTTTTTAATCTGGCTTTTTGCAGCCAGAGGCCGACAGCCTTGTGCATTTCAGTTAACTGTTCACCTTCTGGCGAAGTAGCCTGATAAGGACTCAGGCACAGGGCTTCAACCCCCGACTTTGCTATGGCCTGATGCTTGTCGGCCAGGCAGCTCAACAACAATTGTTGCCAGGCGCTACCGTATGCTGCAGCAGAATATCCGGCGTCAAAATAATGCAGGGTGACCCGCTTGAGTAATTGATTAGCTTTAGCCGGGTAGTGGGCATCTACACTCAAATTTTTGTGTAAGGCGACGGCCTCACGGCGGGCCTGGTTAAACCGGATGTGGCGGATTATCAGATAAACCAGGCCACATAGCAGGACTATCACAAGCAATGCCGCTATCCACCAACCCCAGGCGAGTGGCCACCAGTCAACACCTTGCGGTGTATGAATATCTTTTAACTGAGCTAACGGGTCCACTGCGACAACCTCCGTAAGCGTTCAAACTGTTCAGTAAGCGGCAGACCGGCATCAATAAAACTCAACGAGGTTTTACATTGCTTAAGGTGCGACTCAACCGCCTGCCAGCGAGCCTGCTGACTGGAAGAATAATGACGGGCCAGTGTACTGTCGCCTAACAGCCAGGTTTGTTGCTGGGCGCCATTGGTAACATTCACCGGCTGTAAGCGGTGCATGACTGGCAGTTCCCGCTCCAGCGGATCGGTAATGGCCAGCGCACTGACCTCGCAATGGCGGCTGATTTGCATTAAATGCTGCAAAGCACGCTCTTCCAATTGCAAAAAGTCGCTGATCACATACACCAGACTCCCCGGTTTAGCCAGGCGACGCAGACGGGCCAGGGCGCTTTCCATGTTGGTGTCGGGTTGAGCCGCTTGCTGACTGCGAGCATCATTCTGACAGCGCATGAGTTCGTGACAAATAGAAAGCACGGCACGCTTACGACTAAGCGGCTTACATTCGGTGTGCATGTAATCGGAATAAACCAGAGCGCCAACCTTGTCGCCGCGCTGGGCAGCGGCCCAGCTGATTAACGCGGTTAAATGCGCTGCCTGTACCGACTTGAGTAACAACTGGGTGCCAAACTGCATAGAGGAAGACATATCGCACAATATAAATACCGGGCGTTCGCGCTCTTCTCGATAAACCTTGGTATGAGTTTTACCGGTGCGCGCTGTCACCCGCCAGTCTATAGCGCGTATGTCGTCGCCAGGCTGGTAATGCCGGGCTTCGTCAAACTCCATTCCACGGCCTTTATGCTTGGTCAGGTAACTGCCTGCCAGACGTGCCTGTGGCGTGCGCCGCGGGGTTAAGTCCAGCAAGTTGGCAAACTGTCGGTATTGCAGTAGCTCTTTGACGCCTAAGTGAATGCCGTCCGACTGCAATCGTGTTAAATAAGATTGCGCAGTCATAATTTAAGGCACGGCCACCAGATTCAAAATTTTATCGAGCACCTGATTGGTATTTACCCCTTCCGCTTCTGCCTGATAAGACAAAATAATCCGATGGCGCAGGGCATTGTGAAATACTGCCTGAATATCATCCGGGCCAACAAAGTCACGACCGGCCAGCCAGGCATGGGCCCGGGCACAGCGGTCCAGCGCAATGGTGGCACGGGGGCTGGCACCAAACTCAATCCATTCAGCGAGCTCCGGGGCATAGTTTTCCGGGCGCCGGGTAGCCATTATCAGTTGCACCAGATAAGTCTCAAGAGCAGGTGCCATGTGCAGTGCTAAAGCAGCTTTGCGAGCGGCAAAAATATCTGCCTGACTGAGGCTTGGCGGTACCGCTTTCGGTGCACTCAACTCCTCGTTGCGGGTGAGCTGCAGGATTTGCAGTTCGGTATCGGCATCCGGGTAATCAATTTCCAGATGCATTAAGAAACGATCCAGCTGGGCTTCTGGTAACGGGTAAGTGCCTTCCTGCTCCAGCGGGTTTTGGGTGGCCATTACCAAAAACAGCTCTGGCAGCTTATAGGTTTTGTTACCCACCGTAATTTGATGTTCTGCCATGGCTTCAAGCAGCGCCGACTGCACTTTGGCCGGAGCCCGGTTTATTTCATCTGCTAATACCAGGTTATGAAACAAGGGTCCTTGCTGGAACACAAATTCGCCGGTTTCCGGGCGGTAGATATCCGTACCTGTAAGGTCGGCAGGCAGTAAGTCGGGGGTAAACTGCACACGGTGAAAGTCACCATCAATGCCTTTTGCCAACGCGTTAATGGCTCGGGTTTTCGCCAGTCCCGGAGGCCCTTCAACCAGAAGGTGACCATCAGCAAGTAATGCAATTAACATATTGAGCGTAAGTTGAGACTGACCAATTATCTGTGAGTCGAGGTATGCGTGTAACTGTCTGAACTGCTCAGCTGCCATAGGAGAATCTTACCTTTTTTATGTTATTAATAATGCAAAATAATGGGTAAAAATTGTGCGCTACCCTTCGGCCGGTACCGGCACTGAACCGATATGACTTTTTAAGGTCTTAAAGGTTCCCGCTAAAATGGGCAGAAAGCCATTTTTTGCTTGTTCAATTGTTGTTATATCAACAATCTGTAATAGGGTCGCTTTATTTTGTTTCAAGAGATGTCGGTCCTCAAGTGAATAAATGTTGCAAAATATTCCGCTGCACATTTGCTATTTGTTTAATAGTTTGTAAAAATCTGCCCACTAACTACAGGTCAGACCACTTGGTGGTCGCAAATACAGGTTGAATTGCATGGCTAAACAACAATCAGT
>CATMRP010000219.1 GCA_950073835.1 uncultured Alteromonadaceae bacterium | reverse complement strand
TCTTTGCGCTCCACCTTTTTTAGGTGACTGTCCTAAGTATCTGCGCTAAGTATCTCTAGTGACTGTCCTAAATATCCTAAGTATCCTAAGTATCTGCGGTAAGTATTTGCGTTAAATACAATGTTCAACTGTCTCTAGCGTGATCATTTATCTTTGCCTATATTGAATGCATATTCTTAGTTATTGGAGTCGAAATGATCGGAGGAAAGCTTGTCAATGAGTCACAAGGTCAACGTCTTCTTGACTCCTTTAAGCAACCAATTGTTTTA
This sequence comes from uncultured Alteromonadaceae bacterium, assembly GCA_950073835.1. Lineage (GTDB taxonomy): Bacteria > Pseudomonadota > Gammaproteobacteria > Enterobacterales > Alteromonadaceae > Alteromonas. The sequence goes on along the minus strand of CATMRP010000219.1, from coordinate 5,875 downwards.
ATTGACAGTTCGGGAAGAATTGTTGCCAGCAATAAGGCTATGAAAGGTGCCGCCAGCTTAATTAATAACCCCACAAAAATTGTTGAGCTAGCCAGGCCTCTTATTGAAGAAACTCAGGAAGTCGTTCATGGGCAAATTGATGGGCGCGATTACTTACTCAGCGCTGTGCCCATGCAAAGAGGCTACTCATTAATTAAAATAGCAGATAGCAAGCCTTCGGCGCTTGCCAGACGCTATAGTAATCTGGTCGCCGTGATTGATCAGGTTCCCGATGCCGTAATAGTAATTACTGACGGAGTAGTCGAACTTGTTAATGAGAAATTTGAAGAGACCTTCACACCAGGACACGATTTTTATGGTAAATCCGTTTCACAATTGTTAACACATGTACTGCCTGAGGTCATTGATGGGATAGCGCGAGGAGCCGCTATCAAACGGCTTTTACTAAGAAAGTTGAAAACACAACAGCAATGTAAATTTAGTTTCCAGCTAACCAACCATGATTATTTTGAGTATCGCGATACGATTACTCCTAACGGAGGCCGGGTGGGATTGCTCATTAACGAATCCCAAATACACGAACTGAATACTCAATTGGAATCTGCATTTAATGAAGCAAGTGCGTTAAGCCGGGCAAAAGGCAGTTTTCTTGCCGCTATGACTCACGAAGTAAGAACACCACTTGCCTCTATAATTGGTTTATTGGATCTCTGTCGTAATGACCATGACCTTCGGGGTAACCCGCTATTGAAGCGAATTAATTTCAGTGCGCACAAGTTATTACGTTTACTTAATGACGTCTTGGACTTTTCAAAATTTGATGCCAATAAAGTCGAACTTACACCGACCAATATCGATATTCGGCATTTTTGCGAGGAATTAATCGCTCGCCACTACGGCCTTGCTAAGAAAAAGAACACCAAAATTTGCCTGTATGTGTCTCCCGAATTACCTCGTTTTATATTAGCCGACGAACTACGGTTAACCCAAGTGCTTTCAAACCTGATTAACAATGGGACTAAATTCAACTCTGACCTTAATCCTACGGTTAAACTTTCTGTCGACCTTCACCCTTTAACTACTTACGTAAGATTCAGGGTCATAGACAATGGCATTGGGATTTCAAAGGCTAACCAGTCAAAGATTTTCGTACAATTTGAGCAAGCGACTCCCAATATTCAATCACAATACGGTGGAGCGGGCTTAGGGTTATCCATTTGTCAGAAAATAGTCCAACTGATGGACGGTGATATCTCCATTGACAGTGAGGAGGGGAAGGGGGCTACGTTCTGCATCGAGCTGCCACTATTAACCAGTGGTGATTCATTGTTGAGCAAATTTCCGCAACCTTATTTTTCGTCACTGACAGTAGTTTCTGACGATCCCGATTTTCTGGAAATAGCTGCACAATACAGTCAGGATTTTGGATTCCAAACGCGTTTATTGAACGCAACAGTAGAAGATAAGTCGACATGTTTTTATTTTTTATCTAGTACTTTAGCTTATAACGAATATTCTCACAGATTAAAGGACTCGGTTGTTGTCAGGTTAGCAAAAATTCTGTCTGCGCAGTGTGGGTCGTTAAGCCTGCAATACCCACCGCTTGAATTGGAAAAATTCCTTGTCATTCTTAATCAAACAGAATACGACGCTTCAGCTTTGCATTTACAAACTCAACAAGAAACTGAAAATTTCCAGGGCGTGCGCATACTTATCGTTGAAGATGACGACGAAACTCTCTATGTGCTAAAAAAGCAAATGCAAATGCTTTCCGTAAGTGCAGTATTTGCAATGACGCCAGAAGACGCCATTCTCTTTTTTGAGCAACAACAATTTAATATGGTAATTAGTGATTATTATATGCCGCAAATCACCGGCGATATTTTAACTGGTTATCTGCGAGAGATCGAAGAAGAACAAAACAGAACTGCTTGTAACATCATAGTCCAAACTGCCGATAACACCCCGGATAAAAAGGCTTTGTGTATTCAGGCGGGCGCCGACGCCGTTATAGAAAAGCCCTTAACGCTGGAAAAATTGGTTCAGTTGTTCACCCCTTTACGCGAAGCAATCAAGGCTAATTCAATTACAGTTGCCCCAAACGCTGATTCGGATGAAACAAATGAGCTGATACTTCCTGAGGCAGAAACCTCCGATACCAGTGAAATCAGCAGTTCCGGTAAGGCACTCAATATTAATGCATTATTCAATATGGTTGGCCAGCTTTCGAATGAAGAGGTGCTTGATTACCTTGAGCATTATTCTACCAATTTAAGAGCAATGCTAACTGAAATGTATGCATATTATAGCGATGAAAACTGGGCAGCATTGCGCAAGAAAGCACATAACCTCAAATCAAATGCGAAGATCATCGGCGCCGTGTATCTAAGCGCTCAAAGTGAAATACTCGAAGATAAATTAATGGTTCTCCCGCCAGAGGAAAATTTGGAAGCAATATTTAATGAAGTGACGGAGAATATTGATAAATTGTTAGCCGAAATTGATGACTTCCGGGGAACCTAATGGATCCAAACTTAGATTCACCAATCGTATTGTTTATCTCTGATAAAGAAAGTGATCAGATCATTTATAAGTTACTGACACAAAAGTTTACGGCACCACAACTCAGTTATAACACCAGAGATATTACAAAAGCGCTTCTTACCTCGTCACCGAAAGTATTTTTAATGACCGGTGATACACTAGAAAGTGCTCTGGAACCTTATTACCAGGCTGTCGATGTAGTGAAAGACCTGGCAACCTGTGAGCACAAAGTCGCGTGTTTAATTCCCCGGCATTTCGAAACTGATGCGTATGAGGCGCATAGCGCCGGTATCATTGATGACTACATGGTCGCTCGACCCGTTTATGAATTGCACCGCATTTTATTGATTTGCGAACATTTGTTAATAGAGTTGGGGGTTAGCACTCAACTTAATAACAAATCAACGCCTGACAATATAGTTCAGAGCTTTAACGAAGGTTTGCGTACTTCAGTGCAACGTGTCTTAGCGGTAAAATATCGCATTCAAAAGAAATTTGAAAAAACGCTGGCAGAAATAGAAGCGTCAATTGATGATGCCGTCACTAAATACGAATCATCTCAGGTTGTTAATATCGATTTAAATGCTATCAAATCAACTTTGGCGTCAATAAAAAGCGATCAAATACGCCCTCAACTCATTAATTTGCAAAGTAAAGTCTTGAAGTTGCTGGAAGAAACCCTGCCAGATAAAACCACGGAACAAAAAGATAGTGAACACAAAACCTCAGATGAAGGTTCTGAACCGCCAAAAACACCCAAAACCTATCAGTTTAACCGTTTGTACAAGAGTGAAGTAGATCCGGAAACCCTGCTAAAAGAAACAAAATCACAAACATCAGTGTTAATTGTTGAGGATGATATTATTAGTCTACAATTAACCCGTAAGCTGTTGAGTCGATACCCATACAAGTCGTCTACCGCCCAAACAGGCCGGGAAGCTTATGCAAGCTTAACGCACAATCATTTTGATTTGGTTTTAATGGATATTAATCTGCCAGATTCAAATGGTATCTACATAATCGATAAAATATTGTCCGGTAACGGGCCCAATAAAAACACACCGTTTATAATACTTTCAGGTAATAAACAAAAATCAATCGTTGAACAAGCGGTACAGCGAGGGGCTAAGGGGTATGTCGTGAAGCCACTACACAAGTCTACATTAGACAAAATAATTGCAAAGTATTTGTCCAGCGATGGCAAGGTCGAAGCACAGACTCACTCTGAATGAGCATAGTATTGAAACAGGTTAAATAGATAATCTTGGGGTAACAATGCCAACAGAAATACTTTTTGCAAGACAGTCGATTTACGGAGCAGACAATTCGCTGTTTGCTTTTGAGTGTTTGTACCGCGGCTCTACTTTACACAGCAAGCGTGATGATGCTCCGCAAAAAGCCACGCTGGAACTGATTGATAAAATGTGCACGTCATTAGTTGAGGATAACTTATTACTCGACAAGCCACTGTTCATCAATATTGATTCCCAACTTTTGTTTGATGATGGTTTTTTCACGTTGCCAAACAGTAATTTGTATTACGAGATATTGGAAACTGTACCGATTACTGACGAGGTGATACACCGGCTTCAACTATTGGTACGAAGAGGTTTTCGATTTGCTTTGGATGACTTCGCCCTAGAGATGGAGAGAGTGCCATTGCTCAAATATATGTCAGTCATCAAGTTTGATATTCCACTTATACCTTTGCATAACTTAGAGCGTTTTTTAAACCAGCAAGAGCTACATAATTGTTTACTTTTGGCTGAGAAGGTCGAAACACAAGACACCTATGAAAAGTGTGTTAGTTTGGGCTTTCATTTATTTCAGGGCTACTATTTGGAGAAACCCAAAATTGTCTCAGGCCAACAACTCCAGGCAAATCAGCAGGCGGCATTGCAATTAGTCGCAAACTTGACCCGGTCAACTATTGAAGTCGATGAAGTAGCTGAGTTAGTTTCCCGTGATCCGGTAATCACCATTAAGCTTTTAAAACTGGTCAACAGTCCGTTGTATAATCTGATCAGGGAAGTAAGCAGTATTCGGGAAGCTGTTGTAATTTTAGGTATCGATGTGGTTAAGCAATGGGCGATTATTTTGTCGTTAGTAAACTCATCCGATTGTCCTTATGAGCTTTTCAGGCAGTTACTAACCCGGGCTAAAACCTTGTCGCTAATTGGTGATAGTAAAGAAATTAGTGTAGATTTTGCACATCCGAAATCTGAGTTTTTTCTTGCCGGCATCCTCTCTGGAGTCGATGCGATCCTGGGCGTAGATTTAGCCAATATTTTAAAGAAGCTGGCGTTGCCTCCCCATTTGCTGGAAGCCGTGGTATCACATAAAAATTCACTTGGCGATTTGTTGCAAAAGGCCATTGGAATGGAGCGTTTCGATGACTCAATTTTTGAGGTAATGGATGACCGGCAACTTATGCTTTTCACACGATCATATCGCCTTAGTTTGAAGTGGGCAGACAACGTACTTAAATACTTACGCTAATTCTATTAAATTCACCAGGTAAAACGATTGCACTGGCAATTTACACAATGAGTTCTTGCCAGCCATTTTGTAACTACCAGCAGTCCCGCAAAACATTAATATGCCAATTTTTGCAAATTCAACTTTAGATTGAATTTATCTTTAACTTCATCCATAAATTTGTCGAAACAACGCTTATAAACTATGAATTAATGAGGGTGTTCTGAGCACTCCGATACCCTATACGATAAATACTCACAAGTTGACTGACAGCAAGGACAGTATCATGACTTATGAATCCGCAATGCAGAAAATAGAAGCGTCTCTTTGCCCTGAAGGGGGCAAAAGTTACGGGGAGTGTTATTTATTCACCAGTGAAGTCCAAGACGGTGTCGCTGATTGTAAAAAATGCTCAACCGGAACGTTGATGGCAGAAAATACACTTATGCTGCCGCCAGTCCTGTTGGGAAAGAACGCCCAGCAAGTATTTACAACGGTGCGCTGCTTAAACTTTAATTCCTATCATAACAGTGTGTTTTATATTGACTTCTCTCGTGTTGAAAGAGTCGATTCTGGCGGTATCGGAGCATTAATCCTGCTACGAAAAAAAATCATTCCACGCACCATTGAAATTTGCCTGATTAATATAAAACCCGGGATTTACCGAACCTTTTCCATGTGTAATCTGAATAAAATATTCATGCTTAAGAGATAGCCCTACAAACAGCAAGGGCCAATGTGATAATTAACCCAACTTTTTTTAAGAGTGTGATTGCTGCGTATTCTGCTGAACGTGAACGCTTATTCTGGTGCATCGTGAACACCTAAGATTTCCCGCATTGGGCGAAGCCCA
>CATMRP010000218.1 GCA_950073835.1 uncultured Alteromonadaceae bacterium | reverse complement strand
TCATTCCAATCAAAAAGTAAAAATGCTGCAAGCTCAAGGTCTGAAAGTAGATGGACGATACGGTTATGAGTAAGAGCTGGACGGCGATGTACCCTTCCCTTGCTCGGAACATCTCGTACAGTTAAAAAGGGCTGATAATCTTTTCCGTAACCTTGGCCACGTTTTTCTTTTTGTAAGCGTCTCAGAATTGCAGGCTGAAGAAGACTCTTAATTTCTTTCGGATAGGGGCTTAAGAAAGCGGCTTTCATACTCATATTGATAATCCGAGCAAGGCTATTAAGTCAAAGCATAGCTCGGATTATATTAAGTATGATACTTTTTTGTTTAGTATGATACTTTTTTGTAAGTATGATAGTTTTTTGTCAATCTACAGTAGTTTAGGGCTCCTCTTTATTCATCAATAAAAACGGCACTGTTGCACATACTGATTTACAATTAAGCCACTTCTCGTAGCTTTCCAGTATTAAACTTTATTACTCAGTATGATACTTTAATACTTGGTAAGAAACTTTATTACTCTCCCACACAAAAAGGGCCCGGAGGCCCTTAATCATTCAACAGTAACCGATTTAGCCAGGTTCCTCGGTTGGTCTACGTCTGTCCCTTTTATTAGTGCCACGTAATACGAAAGTAACTGCAGCGGGATGGTGTAGATAATCGGTGCGATCGGGCCGTCGCAGTGGGGAACATTGATGACCCGCATGGTTTCGTCGCTGGCGAATGACGCGTCTTTATCGGCAAACACGTACATGATTCCGCCACGAGCCCGCACTTCCTCAACGTTGGATTTGAGCTTTTCCAGTAACTCGTTGTTTGGCGCGACTACAATCACCGGCATTTCTTCGTCAATCAGTGCCAGAGGACCATGCTTAAGCTCACCGGAGGCATAAGCTTCAGCGTGAATATAGGAAATTTCTTTGAGCTTTAGCGCCCCTTCCATTGCTATGGGGTACTGGTCGCCGCGGCCAAGGAATAAGGAGTGATTCTTATCGGCAAATTCCTCGGCTAAATCTTCAATGCCCTGAGTAATAGCCAGAGTTTCTTCCAGCTTGGCTGGCAGGCTGTGCAGCCCCTGCACGATTGCTTGTTTATCGGCTGCGGCCATGCCGTTGTGCTCACCAAGGGCTAAGGTCAGAATTAAAAACGCCGTAAGCTGGGTGGTGAAGGCTTTAGTGGAAGCCACGCCAATTTCTGCGCCGGCGCGGGTCATAAACGCCATGTCAGACTCGCGTACCAAGGATGAACCCGGCACGTTACAAATGGTCAGGCTGGCGGTATAGCCCAGCTCTTTGGCTAAACGCAGTGCAGCGAGAGTATCGGCGGTCTCGCCTGACTGAGAAATCGTCACCAGCAGACTGTCTTCGTGCACTACGGATTTGCGATAGCGGAATTCAGAAGCAATTTCCACGTTACAAGACACATTGGCAAACTGTTCCAGCCAGTAACGTGCGGTCATGCCCGCATGGTAGCTGGTACCACAGGCCACAATTTGTACATGCTTAATCTTCGCGAGCAGCTCATCGGCCCCTTTGCCAAAAATATCCGGCAGCAATCCCTCATCATTTACACGTTCTTTCAGGGTGTTACGCACAACCACTGGCTGTTCGTGGATTTCTTTAAGCATGTAATGGCGATAACCGCCTTTATCGCCAGCATCATGTTCGATATTCGATTCGATAATCTCGCGTTTAACCGGCTTACCGTCTTTATCGAACACCGATACACTGCGACGGGTGATCTCGGCTACATCGCCTTCTTCAAGAAACATAAAACGGCGGGTTACAGGTAGCAGCGCCATCTGATCCGAGGCAATAAAGTTTTCGCCCAGACCAAGTCCAATCACCAGCGGACTGCCTGAGCGGGCAACCACCACTTTAGACGGGTCGGCGCGATCCATAATAACGGTGCCATAAGCGCCGTGGAATTGCTTTACGGAAGCCTGCACGGCAGCCAGTAAAGAATCAGTATTCTTTAACTCTTCATTCACCGTGTGGGCAATGGTTTCGGTGTCTGTATCGCTGGTAAAGGTGTAGCCTTTGGTAGTGAGTTGTTCACGCAGAGACTGATAGTTCTCAATAATACCGTTGTGCACTACGGCAATGCGATCGTCGGAGAAGTGCGGGTGAGCATTGGCTTCTGTTACACCGCCATGAGTCGCCCAGCGCGTATGTGCAATACCCGTAGAACCAAGCGCTTCCTGATCGCTTAGCGCATCCACCAGCTCCTGTACCTTACCGGTACGCCGTACGCGGCTAAGAATACCATTGGGTTGTAATAAGGCTACTCCGGCGGAGTCATACCCCCGGTACTCCAGGCGCTTGAGGCCTTCAAGTAATATCTCAACTACATTGCGCTCTGCAACCGCACCGACGATCCCACACATAGCTATTCTCCATTGAGTGAGGCTTTCATTACCTTCACACCTTGTTGATTTAATTGTTGTTCTGCACTGAATGGTAAACCGTCATCGGTTACCAGCACTGCTACCTGTTGCCAGGCCAATTCAATATTCGGCATTTTATGCCTGAGTTTGGTTGATTCCGCCAATACCACCACCTTGCCGGCTACCCGGGCCATTTCCTGGCTCAGCAGGGTCAGCTCATTATAGGTAGTGGTGCCGCGCTCCACATCCAGCCCGGCGGCGCCTACAAAGGCCAGATCAAAACTATAGGACTGTAGCATCTTACCGGCCATATTGCCCTGAAACGACTGCGACTGTTTATCCCAGGTACCGCCTGTCATCAGCACAGTAGGTTCATTATCAAAAGTCACCAGCTGATTAGCGACATCCAGCGAATTGGTCATTACCACCAGTTGCGAAGGCTGTTTAAGGTGCTCCACCATAGTGGCGGTGGTACTGCCGCTGTCGATAACGATTTTGTGGCTATCATTTACCAGCGAGGCAGCAAGCTGCCCGATCGCCTGTTTCAGCGATGTCTGAGTACTGGTAGTGGATTGTGGCTTGTTCAGAGGCGCCGCGCCGCCGTGCTGACGAATAAGACGGCCTTGCTCGGCAAGCAGGGTCAGATCTTTACGAATGGTAACTTCAGAGGTCGAAAACTCACGGGCAAGGGTTTCCACCGGGGTTTGTCCGTGCTGAACAACCCAGTTAACAATACTTTCATGACGCGCGTGAAGGTTTCTTTTTTGTTTCATTCGAAAGTTACATATTTCATTTGAAATCAAATATAGCACTAAACTTTCAAATGTTACGAATTAATTTTTATACATAGGTAAATGTAACTGCTCGAGCAAGTTGATAAGAAACACTATCTTTGCATTCGAAAGTTGGCGGTAATCAAAGTACGGACACACCACAATATTGCGTTGCTTATTTAACGCAAATTCAGGCGTTTCCCAGTACAGGGAGGAAGCCACAGAAAGGGAGTTCGCGTAGGTTTTGCCGGTTACAATATGCAGTACGTCGGGCGAAAACTCTTCGGGTTCGCTGAACCACAACGCGGTATCAGAGCTGGCTTTTAGCAAGCGGCTATCACGAAAGTCCTGCCAGCGGGATGTAGCGTCTCTGAAGCCCAATGTGGGCGGCAGGGCAAAGATCAGCTTGGCATAAACGTTAAACACTTTTCGCCAACCGTTGCCGCAAGCCTGGCCGATATTGAATATATCCTGCTCCACCAGCGGGGATACGCCGGGCTGCACGTGCTCAATCAGCGTATTGGGGCGATTGCCAATATACACGCGAATTCGCGCGTTACTATCGCCCAGCGCGTTAATATCCGGATCGGTTAAATACATTCCACACTTAGTGTTTGCTGTTGTTCGCTGGCTAGCCTGGCCAGTTCAATCAGCCTGATCACGGCCACTACACTCTGCCCGCTGGCAGGTAACATTTTGGCGTTGTTGGTTTCCAAAGCCATTGCCAGCTGACGGTAAAAGGTGGTGTAGCCGCCGTTGAGCGTCGCCACCAATTTACTTTCATCTGCAAGGTAAAGCCTACCGTGTTGCGGTGCAGGTGCTACAGACCAGTCGGGATCGTCAAAGGGCAGGCCAGCTTTTAGCTGGTTTTCTTGCGGATCGAGGTGGTATTTACGGTAACTGCCTTTGGTCCCCTGCAGCGCATATCGTAGTGTAGGGCCTGCTTCGAATGGTGAACTGCCCACTTTCACGGTGATAGCAGCATAATGAAGCGTTACCTCAAAGGCGTCGTCGGATTCGCCGCCGTCTCGCAGAATGCAGATATCGGCAGATACCCGCTGCGGCATCCCGAATAACTGCACAACCTGATCGATGAGGTGAGGGCCGAGATCCCAGAATATGCCGCTGCCCGGCCCGGCATTTTCACGCCAGCGCTTGCGCGGCGTGGGTCTGAACCGGTCGAAACGACTTTCGAGCCGCTTTATATCGCCCACCGCCTGCTCGGCGATTAGCTGTTTAAGGGTAAGGAAGTCGCCGTCGAAGCGACGATTATGAAACACGCAAAGCTGTTTATTAAGCTGAGCAGCGACTGCTACCAGTTGCTCTGCGCGTTCACTACTGAGAGTAAAAGGTTTCTCCACCAGCACATGGCACCCGGCACGCAGCGCTGCTTCGGCCTGTTCGGCATGCAGGTGATTGGGTGTGGTGATCACTACCAAATCAAAGTTATCGTCAGCGACTGCCTGCTCAAAACTGTCATACACGCTAACGCCCGGCAGCACGCCCTGCACCTTGGCTGGATCCGATGACACTACGCCATTGATGCTATAGGCATCCATCGCCTGTAAAAACGGTACGTGAAAGGTTTTGGCGGCGTAGCCAAAACCCATAACCAAGACTGAAAGGGCCATTATTTTTTCTTAGGACGCTGCCAGCCAGCAATATTGCGCTGCTTGCTGCGTGCCACGGCCAGTGCGTCGTCCGGCACTTTAGCGGTAATAATAGAGCCTGCTGCCACCGTTGCCCCTGCGCCTATCTCTACCGGCGCAACCAGAGCAGAATTAGAGCCAATAAACGCATTTTCTCCAATTAGGGTCTTAGATTTATTTACACCGTCATAGTTACAGGTAATGGTACCTGCGCCAATATTACTGCCGGCGCCGATGTCGGCGTCACCCAGGTAGGTAAGGTGATTGGCTTTGGCGCCTTCGCCTAAACGGGCTTTTTTCATTTCAACGAAGTTGCCCACTTTGGCACCGCGTTCCATTACTGCGCCCGGGCGTAACCGTCCGTAAGGACCTACGGTACAGGATTCACCAACGCTGGCCTGTTCCACAATGCTGTTTGCTTCGATTACGGCATTATCTGCCACTTCGCAATCAATCAGCACGCAGTTGGGGCCGATCACCACGTTATTACCCAGGGTTACTTTGCCTTTAAACACCGTATTGATGTCGATAAACACATCCTGACCGGTAGTTAACTCGCCACGTACATCCACACGCATAGGGTCGGCCAGGGTTGCACCGTTGGTCATCAGTTCTTCGGCCTGCCATTGCTGTAGGGTTCGCTCCAGGCGGGCCAGTTGAATACGGTTATTAACACCCTCAACTTCCAGCGGCGAGTCGGGTTGCGCAGCTTTGATCACTTTGCCTTCGTTAGCAGCCATGGCAATAACGTCGGTAAGATAATACTCCCCCTGGGCATTGTCGTTATTCAGCTCGCCGAGCCAGCGCTTTAAGTCTTTACCAGGCATCATCATCATGCCCGTATTGATTTCGGTAATGGCACGCTGTGCCTCTGAAGCATCTTTATGCTCCACAATGGCCACAATGTTATCGTCGTTACGAATAATGCGCCCCATGCCGGTTGGGTCGTCAAGGTTGACGGTGAGAAGCGCTAAGTCGCAACTGGCTTTTACATCAATGAGTCGCTGCAGGGTGTCGGCCTTAATCAGCGGCGCATCCCCTACCAAAATCATCACGTCTTCTTCGTCGCTGATATGCTCAACCGTTTGCATTACGGCATGGCCGGTGCCTAATTGCTCAGCTTGCAGGCACCAGTTGATTTGTTGTCCGCTAACATTGGCCTGCAGTTGGTCGGCACCATGGCCATAAACCAGATGCACGGCCGTAGCCGTTAAGGATTCTGCGGTATTGATAATCCGTTGAACCATCGCTACACCGCCAACCGGGTGCAACACTTTGGGTAACGCCGACTTCATTCTGGTGCCCTTACCGGCTGCCAGAACCACTACAGAAAACGCCATAACTCATCCTTTTAA
>CATMRP010000217.1 GCA_950073835.1 uncultured Alteromonadaceae bacterium | reverse complement strand
AGTTTGCGGATATGCAATAAGCCGAACAAATCGTTGCTGCCCGGCATATGCAAATCCAGTAACAACAGGTCGACATCCTCTTTTTCGAGCATGTCGACCGTGGTGGTGAGATCACCAGCTTCTAAAATGGTTAGATCTGGCAACGACAATGACAACGCTCCCTTTAGCGCATCGCGGTATAAAGGGTGATCGTCGGCAATCAGCAGCGTTATCATTGTTACTCCGGTTACTTGTTAAGACGCTCCTCTATGAGTGTATCAACAACCGACGGATCCGCCAACGTCGACGTGTCGCCTAATTGCTCGTGCTCATTGGCTGCAATCTTACGCAGAATACGACGCATGATTTTGCCTGAACGGGTTTTCGGCAGACCGCGTGACCATTGGATCATATCCGGTGTCGCGATTGGGCTCAGTTCAGTACGTACCCAGGCGCGGATTTCTTTAGTCAGCTCGTCATCCGGCTCAACACCTTCATTTGGCGTGATATATACATAGATGCCCTGACCTTTAATGTCATGCGGATACCCCACCACCGCAGCTTCTGCCACTTTAGGGTGAGCAACCAGCGCACTTTCGATTTCTGCGGTACCTAAACGGTGGCCAGATACATTGAGAACGTCATCTACGCGGCCAGTGATCCAGTAGTAACCGTCTTCATCACGACGGGCACCATCGCCGGTAAAGTAAACGCCTTTATAAGCACTGAAGTAGGTATTAATGAAACGCTCGTGGTCGCCATAAACAGTACGAGCCTGACTTGGCCAGCTTTCTTTAATCACCAGGTTACCTTCGTTAGCGCCTTCCAGTTCTTTACCTTCAGCATCAAACAGTGCCGGCTCAATACCGAACATCGGACGTGAGGCTGAACCCGGCTTAAGCGGTGTAGCACCGGGCAATGGTGTAATCATCATGCCGCCGGTTTCGGTTTGCCACCAGGTATCCATAATCGGGCAACGACTTTCACCAATAACACGGTAGTACCACTCCCAGGCTTCCGGGTTGATTGGCTCACCTACCGACCCTAACAGGCGCAGTGAAGACAAATCGCAGCCTTCTACCGGCGCGTCACCGTGAGCCATCAGCGCGCGAATAGCGGTAGGCGCAGTATACAGAGAGTTAACTTTGTATTTTTCAACCACCTGGGCAATACGACGTACGTCCGGGTAAGTGGGTACACCTTCAAAAAATACCTGCGTAGCACCGTTAATCAGTGGGCCGTAGGTCATGTAGCTGTGACCGGTGATCCAACCCACATCGGCGGTACACCAGTAAATATCGTCTTCGCGATAATCGAAGGCATATTTAAAGGTCATTGCGGTATATAACAGGTATCCGCCGGTGGTGTGAACCACACCTTTAGGGGTACCGGTAGAGCCTGAGGTGTACAGAATAAACAGCGGATCTTCGGCGTTCATCACTTCTGGCTCGCACTGCGCAGAGCAGTCTTCTACCAGCGCGTCCCACCACACGTCAACACTGTCATCAAAGGCCACATCGCCGCCTGTTAACTTGTGTACGATAACGTTAGTGATAGAAGGACAGGCATCATTGGCCAGTGCGCGGTCAACGTTTGCTTTAAGCGGCACACTGCGGCCGGCACGACGGCCTTCGTCACAGGTGATCACAACCTTGGCGCTGCTGTCGTTAATGCGATCCGCAATAGCGTTTGGCGAGAAACCACCAAAGATGACTGAGTGCACCGCACCAATGCGCGCGCACGCCAGCATGGCATAAGCCGCCTGCGGTACCATCGGCATATAAATAGCAACGCGGTCGCCTTTTTTAACGCCCAGTTTTTTCAGGCCATTAGCCAGTTTACACACCTCATAGTGGAGCTGTTGGAAACTAATTTCATCACTGTCTTCAGGCGAGTCACCTTCCCAGAAAATGGCCGTTTTCTTTGCGTTTTCAGCCAGGTGGCGATCAATACAGTTATAGCTGGCGTTTATCTCGCCATCTTCGAACCATTTAATTGAGACGTCATCGGCGCCGAAGTGAGTATTTTTTACTTTTGTAGGCTTGGTATACCAATCCAGCGTGCTGGCATGTTCGCCCCAGAACCCTTCAGGATCTTCAACCGACTTCTTGTACATCTCGAAGTATTGCTCTTCAGTCAGGTGCGTAGATGCTTTGATGTCCTCTGGAACCGGGTATATCTTGCTGGCAGTCATTTGATGTGCCTCCAAATTTTTAATAAAAAGCAGTGATATTGTTGATAGATCAATGTAGCCGTTCCTGACCAAAGAAAAATGCGACTTTGGTCTTACCGGGTGCGAAAATTCTATTTACTTACCATGTGTTACGACTTTCGTCTTATAGACCATCCGCTTATTTGCAATTGGTCTAAACTCATCCAAATTATTATTCGTTAACTGTATTTTTACACTTTTTTTACCAATCATCCAATTCCTGGACAAATGGGACGAGAAACATGAAAACCACTATGAAAACAATTACCCGCGCAGTATCACTGGCTGTAGCTGGCTTTGCGATGGCTTCTGCCAACGCGGCTACTATCGGCTCTACCGACGTTAAATACACCGGCTACATCAAAGTAGATGGCATCTACAGTGACTACTCTAACGGCGAAGGCCACCCGCTTAACCGGGATTTTTACGTGCCTTCCACTATTGCAGTTGGCGCTTCGGATGATGACATTGGCGGCCGCTTCGACGGTCACGCCAGACAATCACGCTTTCGTTTAACCACTAATACGCCGGTAGATGGTGGTGACAGCATCACAGGTGTGCTGGAATTTGATTTTATGGTAACCAAAGGTGACTACGATAACGAGCGAATTTCTAACTCTTATCTGCCTCGTATGCGTCACGCATTCTTAAAATACAAAAACTGGCTGGTAGGTCAAACCTGGACCACCTTTATGGATGTGGGTGCATTACCCGAGTCTCTGGACTTTATTGGTACCACCGACGGTATTACTTTCGGTCGTCAGGTGATGGTGCGTTATTCACAAAACGGTTTTGATTTTGCACTGGAAAACCCTGAAACCACCGTAGTGGGTGTGGGTGCGACAGATGACAACTCCGTACCGGATGTCATTGGTGCCTATACCCATAAAGCCGACTGGGGTCACGTTAAGGTAGCCGGTATCTTCCGCCAGTTATCTTATGAAGTTGGCGGTATTGATGCCTCTGACACTGGCATGGGCGTTTCGATTACGTCTAAAGTGAAGTTAAGCGATACCGACGACCTGCGCTTTACGTTCTTCACTGGTAGCGGCCTGGGCCGTTATGCCGCGCTGAACGCTGCTCAGGGTGCGGTATATAACGAAGATACAGGTAGCCTGGATGCCATTGACTCTACCGGTTACGGTGTGGCTTACCGCCATATGTGGACCGATAAAGCACGCTCCAGCATCATGTTCTCAGCCTTTGATGCCGACGCCGAGCAAGTTACTGAAGTGACCATGGGTGATTACACGGATAAGACCTATAGTGCGCGCGTGAATTATATTTATTCGATGAGTAAAACCATGACAGTGGGGGCCGAATATGCCTACGCAAAGCGCGAAACCGATGCCGGTCTTGAAGGTGATATGAGCCGCGTGCAATTTTCGGCGAAGTACGCTTTTTAAGACTACACTTACTAAGGGCAGCGTATGCGCGTTGCCCGTTGTGTTCAGTTGTTCCCAAGTTGGCCACATTGATTGTGGCCTTTTTTATGGCAACTTAAATCCCGACAACAGTAAAAAGCCAAAAGGCAACGCAAAAAATACACTCAGAATATACACCAGGCCCAGGACTTTTTGTTTAGCAACCTGATTAGCCAGCAAACCAGACAACACCGGTGGAATTTCCCTTAGCCAGGGCAATCCAAAAATTAACAGCACGGCCAGCAGGTTATAGACAAAATGCACCAACGCTATTTGCAGAGCGGGCTCTGCCATCAACCCGCCGACCCCGAGTGCCGCAATAATAGCAGTAATGCAGGTACCGATATTCGCGCCCAGGGTAAATGGATAGATATCTCTGGCGGTGAGCACACCACTGCCCACTAATGGCACCATGAGCGACGTAGTGGTTGACGAAGACTGCACCAGCACCGTTACCGCCGTGCCGGACGCTATGCCGGAAACCGGCCCTCTGCCAATACTGCTGTACAGCATAGTTTTGGCCCGGCCGACCATCAGCGCTTTCATAATCTTACCCAGATAGGTAATGGAAATGATGATCAGACATATACCCGCCACGATCATCAGCGCGCCGGCATAACCCGAGGATAAACCAGACAACATCGACTCCAGTTGCTGACTAACCGGTGAGGTAACCGCTTTAATAGGATTAAACCCACCCACTTCCAGCACCTCGTCGCTGTGTATCCAGCTCACCAGAACACCACTGATTCTTTCCAGCAGGTTAAACATGATTTCCAGTGGCAGGAAGATAATCACCGACATCAGATTGAAAATGTCATGAATTGTGGCGGCCTGGAAAGCTTTGCGGTATTCATCGGCATTTTTGATATGGCCCATGCTAACGATGGTATTGGTAATACTGGTGCCCACATTCGCTCCCATCATCATGGGCACGGCCAGGGTTATCGGTAACCCGCCGGCAACCATCGCCACGATAATCGAGGTAACGGTACTGGAAGACTGAATCAGAGCCGTCGCGAGAATACCAATAATCAAGCCGGTAATGGGATTTTCAGCAAACTGAAATAGCGACTCCGCGTGACCGGCGGTCATCGCCTGAAAGCCATTGCCGATCACCGATACTGCAACCAGCATCAGATATATCAGCCCAAGCAGTATCGCCCACTGATGACGGTTGGGTTGAGGTGCAGCGCCCGCCTGGCTGCCTAATGGAAGTGATGTTGTCGACATAAACTGAAGGTGGAAAGTAAACCAACCTCCAGTCTATGGACTTTAGATGACAAATCGATGAAGGTGCACCACACCCTAGAAAGGCATGGGGTAGCGCTTGATCACCTGGTTGATTTGTTTTTTGGTGTCTTCTGACAGGTCTATTTCAAACGCTTCGATATTTTCTTTAAGCTGGGTCACACTGGTTGCGCCAATAATGGTAGAGGTAACACCCGGTACTTGTTTACACCACGCCTGCGCCAGTTGTGCAGGCGTTATTTTAGCGCGCTCAGCAATTTCCATATAGCGCGACGTCGCCTCATGCGCATCGGTGGTATTTCTGAATAATCCCTGGCGCTGCACGAAGGTCCAGCGACTGCCCTTCGGACGCTCGTCATTCTGATACTTACCGGTAAGCATCCCCGTTGCCAATGGCGACCAGGGCAGGTAAGCAATGTTCTCAAATACGCAGGTCTCAATCAGATACGGCCAGTCTTTTAAATGTAACAGGCTAAACTCATTCTGAATGGAAACCGGTTTGGGCACGCCCATTTCCTGACACAGGTTTAAAAACGTATGGATCCCCCAAGGCGTATCATCAGAAAGCCCCCAGTGTCG
Organism: uncultured Alteromonadaceae bacterium; assembly: GCA_950073835.1. Classification (GTDB taxonomy): domain Bacteria; phylum Pseudomonadota; class Gammaproteobacteria; order Enterobacterales; family Alteromonadaceae; genus Alteromonas. The sequence goes on along the minus strand of CATMRP010000217.1, from coordinate 752 downwards.
GATTTTACCGGCATCAATGGCCTCACCAATGCCTTTAACTATGTCTCGCATGCCGTCGCGTTCGCGCTCAACATCAGTATCCAAAGGGTTAGTGCGCCACGGCCAGTGTTTGGCAAAATGTGGCGAGGTACGGTTTGGCCAGTGCAACTGATACACATCCACGTAATCTGTTTTGAGTCGTTGCAGGGATTCATCCAGCGCCATCGCAATCGTCTTGCTACTAATCGGGCTGGCATCACGAATGTAAGCCAGCCCACTGCCAGCAATCTTAGTCATCAGCACCAGCTTGTCTCGTTTATGCTGGTTGGCTGCCAGCCAGTTACCAATAAATCGCTCGGTATCAGCATAGGTCGCTTCGTTAGGCGGAATAGGATACATTTCGGCGGTATCGATAAAATTAATACCGTAATCCACGGCGTAATCCAACTGGTCGTTGGCATCCTGCTGGGTGTTTTGAATACCAAAAGTCATGGTGCCCAGACAAATTTCAGATACCTGTAAATCACTGCTACCTAGTTGATTAAATTGCATTGCTGCCCTCTTATAAAATGTTATGGCGCAACTTTATGAGACTCCCGGTTAGCGGATTCCAGTTTTTCCAGTCGCCGTTCAATTTGTCGGCGACTCTCAACCATTTCATTGGCCAGTGCAGCCAGCGAACGAAACTCCGAAAATCCCAGTTGCTTTGGATCTATACGTTGATATTGCCGTTTACAGCGATAAAAAAACAGTACGAAGTTAGCAAAAGACCG
>CATMRP010000216.1 GCA_950073835.1 uncultured Alteromonadaceae bacterium | reverse complement strand
CCCCTTCGTCTAGAGGCCTAGGACACCGCCCTTTCACGGCGGTAACAGGGGTTCGAATCCCCTAGGGGACGCCATATATATCGCGTCACAGTCGATTAATACTGTGAATAGGCCGAAAGCTGAAATGCTTTCAGGACTAAAATCTTTTTGCAAAGGCACAAAGTAAGGTCGCTCAGTTCGCTGGCTCACTTCGCCTTTACAAAAAATCCGTAAAGCGAAGCTTTACGAAACGATTTTTTGTCCCCTTCGTCTAGAGGCCTAGGACACCGCCCTTTCACGGCGGTAACAGGGGTTCGAATCCCCTAGGGGACGCCAAATAAAAAACCAGCCAATCGGCTGGTTTTTTTATGCCTGCTTTGGCTATTGCGCAATTTTCCGTCCCTTCATCCACTCTGCAATCATGCTACAATCCACCGGTAAATTTACTAGCAATAAGGTGATCAATGTATCCTATCGGCACACCAGGTCAGCCCTGGGGAGAAGAAGAAGAAAAACAATGGCTCGCGGCGCAATCAGTTAAGCGTAGTTACGCCGATGAAGTGTTAAGTCAGTTAGATGGTATGCCGGATTATTTTTCTGTTATCCAGTACGGCGCCTTGCCCTATGATGAGTCACGCTACCCACTTTATGCACTGTTACCCAGGCAGCCAATAGCAGATGCACCCTGGGTACTGGTCACTGGCGGTGTGCACGGTTATGAAACAAGTGGCGTGCAGGGTGCATTGTTATTTGCGCGGGAATACAGTCAGGCGTATACCGATAAAATCAATCTGATAGTGGTCCCCTGTGTGAGCCCATGGGGGTATGAAACCATTAACCGTTGGGATCCGCTGGCTATCGATCCAAACCGTTCTTTTTATCCCGACTCGCCAGCACCAGAATCAAGGTTACTCATGGACTTTATTGGCGCAATGCCGCAGGAGTTTTTACTGCATATCGACCTTCATGAAACTACCGATACGGATAACAGCGAGTTTCGCCCGGCCCTGGCGGCCCGTGATGCCATTGAGCAAAAAGCGTGGGAGATCCCCGACGGCTTTTATCTGGTGGCCGATTCCAAAGCGCCTCATCTGCCTCTGCAACAAGCAATTATCAACGAGGTGAAAAAAGTTACTCATATTGCCCCAACGGATGAAAACGGTCTGATTATCGGTGCTGAGGTGCCCTCTGAAGGCGTAATCTGCTATGACAAGAGAAAACTCTTCTTATGCGGCGGATTTAACCATGCAACCTATTGTTCGACTACCGAAGTGTATCCGGACAGCCCGTCAGCTACCCCGGAAATTTGTAACCGCGCTCAGGTTGCGGCTGTAGAGGGAGCTTTACAGCATTTACTGAAATAATGCGATAAACCGTTGATTATCGATGTCTGGATGTTTGGATTTCTAGACGTCTAAATATATACTCCTTGCTATGCTTAACGCGTAGCGGGGATATCATGATTTACGTTGCATTGTTATATGAAGGGGTAGGGCAAAGGCTGGTCAGGTATGAAGCCAGCAACGAAGCCGAATTTTTTGCTAAACTCGATGCCCGGTTTGGCTGCTATGTTTGCCTGTGGTATACCGAGGAACTGATTGCGACCAATGAAAAAGCTCACACCCAGAGTCCCTGTTGAACAGGCGATTGCCACATCGCCCTGTATTGGGAATTGCTGCCTGGATGATAAGGACATTTGTCTGGGCTGTCAGCGACATATTGATGAAATCACCGGTTGGCACAGTGCCAGTACCACAGAGCGTCGTGCTATTTTGAATCGGTGCGAAAAACGCATTGCGCTGCGTTCAGGCCATACGCAGCAATACTGATGCCAGCGGCTAAATGTTCTGCTAAAATCCGCCCCCCTTATTTTTGAATACAGAAATACTATGCGAGTGTTTTTAGCGCCGATGGAAGGCGTTGTTGATCATTTAATGCGTGACATGCTTACCCGGGTAGGCGGTTTTGATCTGTGCGTAACAGAATTCGTTCGTATTGTTGACCAGAAACTCCCGCAAAAAACCTTTTACCGGTTGTGCCCTGAATTGCACGAGGGCGGTAAAACACCCAGTGGTGTGCCGGTTCGTGTACAGTTGCTGGGTCAGCACCCCCAGTGGCTGGCAGAAAATGCGCTAACCGCTGTTGAACTTGGTTCACCCGGTGTTGATCTAAACTTTGGGTGTCCGGCCAAAACGGTAAATAAAAGCAAAGGCGGCGCAGTGTTACTGCAATATACTGAGTTGCTGCACGATATCGTTAAAGCCGTGCGAGAGGCTGTACCGGCCCATTTGCCCGTAACAGCTAAAATTCGTCTCGGTTTTGAGGATAAGTCGCTGGCTATCGACAATGCGGTGGCCATTGATGAAGCCGGCGCGTCTGAGCTGGTCGTTCATGCCCGTACCAAAACCGAAGGCTACCGGCCACCGGCGTACTGGGACTGGATTAAAAAAATTCGCGCTCATACCCGTTTACCGGTGATTGCTAACGGTGAAATCTGGTCTTATGAAGATGCCAAACGCTGCCAGGAAATGTCGGGGTGTAATGATGTGATGATCGGCCGTGGCGCACTGGCCATGCCGAACCTTGCCCGCCACATACGTGACAACGAGCCGCCGATGAGCTGGCCCGAACTGGCGCAATTGCTGATAGATTATTCCGGTTATGAAATCTATGGCGACAAAGGCCGCTACTATCCTAACCGTCTTAAACAGTGGTGTGGCTACCTTAAGCGCCAATACCCCGAGGCAGAAATCCTGTTCGACAATATTCGCCGTTTACAGAAGGCTGACGATATTGTCGCGGTGCTACAACAATCTGCTGCCGCCGCAAAATAACGTTTCCTGCTTGTGCGTTGTCTTTTGATTCGCTACCGTTAAACCAATCCCATCGATACACAACTAAACCTCGATGGGGTGTGGCACCTATACGACAACGATTAAAAGAAAGGTAATGCATGACAACTTCATTAAAGCAGTTTGGTATCACTGCGGCGTGTTGCTGTGCTTTGTTGCTTTCTGCCTGTGCAGAGGATAAAGCAGATAAAGCCGAGCAGTCACCGAAAGTGACCATCGATAAAAATCCATTCCCCAGTCAGTATACCCCGCTACCCGGAGCGCCTACGGTGATCACCGGCGTCACGATTTTAGATGGCATCGGCAATAAAATTGATAACGGCATGGTGTATTTTACTAACGGTAAAATTGCTGCAATTGGCGAAAACCTCGATATACCGGCAGAAGCTACGGTCGTTGACGGCACCGGCAAATGGGTAACGCCCGGTATTATTGATGTACATAGCCATTTAGGGGTTTACCCTAATCCCTCTACCCATTCGCATTCGGATGGAAATGAAGCCATTAAACCGGTGACCGCCAATGTGTGGGCAGAACATTCGGTATGGCCTCAGGATCCTGGTTTTGGCCGGGCATTAGCCGGTGGTGTTACTGCGCTGCAAATCCTGCCTGGTTCAGCCAACCTGTTTGGTGGCCGTTCAGTGGTGCTGAAAAATGTGCCGGATCGCACCATGCAGGAAATGAAGTTTCCGGACGCGCCTTACGGACTAAAAATGGCCTGTGGAGAAAACCCCAAACGGGTTTATGGCAAAAAAGGCGGTCCTTCAACCCGTATGGGCAACGTCGCTGGTTATCGCCAGGCATGGGCCGATGCCGAAAACTATATGCGCGCCTGGGAGCGTTACGAAGCCGATTATGAGGCGGGAAAAAATCCAACGCCGCCTAAGCGCGATCTGAATCTCGATACTCTGATGGGCGTGTTAAAAGATGAGATCCGCGTACACATGCATTGTTATCGCGCCGATGAAATGGCCGTGATGATGGATGTTATGAAAGAGTTTGGCTATCAGATTTATTCGTTCCAGCACGGTGTGGAAGCCTACAAAATTGGTGATCTGCTGGCCAAAAACAACGTTTGTTCAGCCATGTGGGCCGACTGGTGGGGCTTTAAAATGGAGGCCTACGACGGCATCCGTGAGAACATTCCGATGGTTCATGAGGCCGGGGCTTGCGCCATCGTGCATTCCGACAGTGATTTAGGTATTCAGCGCCTTAACCAGGAAGCCGCTAAAGCCTGGTCTGATGGCCGCCGTGCTGATATTGAAATCAGTCAGCAAGAGGCCTGGATCTGGCTGTCTGCTAACCCGGCTAAATCGTTGGGTATTTTTGATAAAACCGGCTCACTGGAAGTGGGCAAGAATGCCGATATAGTGCTGTGGAGCGACAACCCCTTTTCAACCTACGCCAGAGCCGACAAAGTGTATATCGATGGTGGACTGGCTTTTGATCTGAGTGACCCCGCGTCGTGGCCGGTGGCAGATTTCGAGTTAGGGCAAGTTGGCGAGGGAGATATCAAATGAAGTCTTTATTAACGATATGCCTGTTGGCAACCATTAGCAGTTCAGCCCTGGCCGATAAACTGGCCATCGTCGGCGGTAAGGTGTTTACCGGCAGCGAACAGGGCACATTGGAAAATGCGACCGTGTTGATTAACGGTAATAAAATAGTGTCGGTCAGTGCCTCCTCAGCGGTGCCTGAGGGTTACCAGAGCATTGATGCCAGCGGTAAGTATGTAACGCCGGGGCTGATTGGTGCTTATACCCAGTTGGGACTGGTTGAAGTCAGTAGCTCCGCTGGTACTGTGGATGCTTCTGTGTCATCAAATCCGGTATCTTCCACCGGTGCTGCATATGACGTCAGCTATGCGATTAACCCGGACTCAAGCTTGCTTGCGATCAGCCGTGTTGAAGGATTTACTTCGGCAGTCAGTGGTATTTCACGCAGCGACAGTCTGTTCCATGGGCTGGGAGCTGTCATTACTCTATCCGGCACAGGCGACTCGGTACTAAAATCACGGGCATTCACCGCAGTGGATGTCGGCAATGGTGGTGCCGACAGCAATGGCGGCTCAAGAGCAGCGCTGTGGGTGATGTTGGAAGAAGCGATTAGTGAGGCCATGCAGGTTAGTACTGCAGCGCAGTTGAGCCCATCCTCACAATGGCATGGTTTAAACAGCCGGGCAGATGTAAAAGCCTTAAAACCGGTGGTCAATGGTGAAACACCACTGTTGATGTTTGCCGATAGAGCGGCGGATATTCGCCAGATTATCGCTTTTAAACAGCGCAATCCTAAAATTAAAGTCGTCCTGGTTAAAGGGATGGAGGCCTGGCGAGTGGCAGCAGAACTGGCTGACGCTAACATTCCGGTGATCATAGACCCTGAGTTTAATTTGCCCGGCAGTTTCGAGCAGCTGGGTGCCACGCTGGCCAATGCGAAACGATTGGAGGAAGCCGGTGTTATGGTGGCGATTGGGATGGAAACCCACAATATCCGACTGGCTACCCAACATGCCGGTAATGCGGTGGCATTTGGCATGTCATGGGAAGGTGCCATGGCAGCGCTAACCGTTAATCCGGCACGCATCTTTGGCATGTCTGATTCACTAGGCATGCTCAAGAGCGGGGCAAAAGCTGATGTGGTGGTCTGGAGCGGCGATCCTCTTGAAGTCACTGAGGCACCGGAAGTGGTGATCATCAACGGTGAAATGGTGGAGATGACATCGCGTCAAATCAAGCTTCGCGACCGTTATCAGCGTAGGGTAGAGTCGCAGCAGACGTCACAATATATTCGCTAGAATAAGAAGTTGTGCTAAAAGCCGGTATAAACTTACCGGCTTTTTTGTAGGCCGTGGATTAGTCAGGGTGGGGTGACAGACCCTGTCCAAGGTAAATGATTCGCTGCGAAGCAACATAGCAAACAAGTTTTATCCCCATGGCATACATCAGGGTCAGAACAGACACTGCAAATGCCGGCCCGATAACAGCAACCTCCTCAATGCTTGAACCCATAGCAACCCAGCCCAGCAGGGTCATCAGGGCACCCAGCCACAAGCAGGAAGTACCCAACACATCAAACACCATCACACTGTTTTTCACCTGTTTTAGTGATTCAACATGGCCGGAAAACAGGCATGAAAAAGCTTGTTTAACGTTGCCGGGTGAGGTCACCGCCAGGGTAAACACCAGGGCGGGTGGCAAAGTAATAATCAGTGACGGCACGTCGAAAAACATGCTGGTGCCACCCGAAAGTTCCATCGCAAAAATGGTTAATGCGGCAAAAAATAACACGCTGAATGCAAACATAATAAGCGCCTTTTGTGTTTGGTTAAAATAGTGGAATGAGGTTAACAATGCCTGGCGCCAGTACCA
>CATMRP010000215.1 GCA_950073835.1 uncultured Alteromonadaceae bacterium | reverse complement strand
GAGCCGCCCACGGTAAATGCCAGCGTTAATACGACAAACAATACACTTAGCTTAATAGTGCCAAAGCGCTCTACAAACTGCGCAAAACGTATCGCCCAGGAATCATTCGGAGTTTCTTGATGCATAACTGAAATACTTCGTTGTTTAGTGCCGCTATCCTAGCAGGTCTTAGCGACATTCGCATAGATTACTGCGCTGTGAAAAGCGGATAATGCCAATCTACTTAGCAGGTTACCTTTATTCCACAGCAATAATTGTCTTTGCAACACTGGGCTTTTGCGATAATTATTGCTTTAATGGGGAACTAGCCTGCCGTTATAATAGGCTCAATCTAACCGCACAATGGACATCACCTGGTAAAACTGTTGCGGTAGCCTTGTTCACTGCTGTCTATAAAGCAGACGGATTAATTTAATATAAACATTCAGCATTGCTGGCAAAAACTGGGTAAATACCCAAATAATACGACTTTTTATGCAACTTAAGTTGTAGACATAAAAGCCTGACAATGGTTTTTCAGCTTCAACAGAGTATTTTTTTTCGATTTTTTTTGCGTCCAAGAACAAAGCTAAGTTATTGATATAAATAAACAACAAAGATTGTATACGATTTCATAAAACCCGGTTCACACATTCCGATTGATTTTAGGAATCAATATCGGTATTTTGTACGGCCCGCTTGGCAATAGTGCATAAAAATGCGGTACATGACTGGTATCCACTAATAATAATTAACGACAAACCGGCGCAGACTGATTTTTCTATATTTTTCAGTTTATTACGCGTTGTTACGCCGTTGCAAAGCCACTTCTGGCCAAAAATGCAGCGCATACCTTGCCCAGTCTAAGGTTTAAGGAGTTAAGAGAATGAGTTTATATAATCCCAACGATTCACGGGATAACTGTGGATTTGGTTTGATTGCCCATATAGAAGGTGAGGCCAGCCATAAGCTGGTGACTACTGCTATTGAAGGGCTTGACCGCATGCAACATCGTGGCGGCATTGCCGCAGACGGCAAAACCGGTGACGGTTGTGGTCTGCTATTGCAAAAGCCCGATGCCTTCTTCCACATGATCGCAGAGCAGCATGGCTGGAAGCTCAGCAAGAAATATGCTGTGGGAATGATTTTCCTTAATCAGGACGAGACACTGGCGCAAGCTGCGCGGGAAGTCGTTAATGAAGAGTTGCAAAAAGAAACCCTGGATGTAGTGGGCTGGCGTGAAGTGCCGGTTAATCACGACGTACTCGGTGAGCTGGCATTAACCGGTGTTCCACAAATCGAACAGGTATTTATTAATGCGCCAGCTGGCTGGCGTAAGCGTGACCTTGAGCGCCGTTTATTTATGGTGCGTCGCCGGGTAGAGAAACGCCTTGAACAGGACCCTGACTTTTATATTGCCTGCCTGTCTGGTCTGGTAACTATCTATAAAGGTCTGGTAATGCCAAAAGACTTACCTGCCTTTTATAAAGATCTGGCCGATGAAAATCTGAAAAGCAGCATCTGTGTATTCCACCAGCGCTTTTCTACCAATACGTTGCCTAAATGGCCACTGGCACAGCCTTTCCGCTATCTGGCACACAACGGTGAAATTAATACCATTAAAGGTAACCGTGACTGGGCAATGGCCCGTACCGGTAAATTTGCCACGCCTCTGATCCCGGATCTGAAAGACGCAGCACCTTATGTAAATACCGAAGGATCTGATTCATCGTCACTGGATAACATGCTGGAGCTGTTTCTGGCCGGTGGTATGGATTTATTCCGCGCCATGCGTTTACTGGTGCCACCAGCGTATCAGAACAATGACACCATGGATCCGAAACTGCGTGCATTCTACGAGTTTAACTCAATGCACATGGAGCCCTGGGATGGTCCTGCCGGTATTGTAATGACCAACGGTCGACACGTTGCCTGTAACCTCGACCGAAACGGTCTGCGCCCGGCGCGTTATGTACTGACCAAAAACGGCTTTATCACCCTGGCCTCTGAAATAGGTATCTGGGACTACGAACCTGAAGACGTAGTGGAAAAAGGCCGTGTAGGGCCTGGCGAAATGCTCGCGGTTGATACCTACAATGGTAAAATCTGGCGTTCTACCGAAATTGATGACGAGCTGAAAGACCGTCACCCCTATCATGAGTGGATTGAGAAAAACATCCGTTCATTAACGCCGATTGAGAACATGGATGCCTCGCTGATTGGTCAGCGGGTATTCAACGACGACACCATGGCGGTTTATCACAAGCTGTTTAACTACAGCTATGAAGAAATTCATCAGGTGATTAAAGTACTGGGTAAAGACGGTCAGGAAGCCGTGGGTTCTATGGGTGATGACACGCCAATGGCCGTATTATCTTCCAAACATCGTACCTTGTACGATTATTTCCGTCAGCAGTTTGCGCAGGTGACTAACCCGCCTATCGATCCGCTGCGGGAAAACCACGTAATGTCACTGGCGACCTGTATTGGTCGTGAGCAAAACGTGTTCAGCGAAACCAGTGGTTATGCCGATCGCGTGTTGTTCAAATCGCCGATCCTGATGTACACCGATTTAAAACAGTTACGTGAATTCAATCCTGAACACTATTATTCAGAAGTGATTGATCTGCAGTATTCGCAGGATGAAGGCCTGAAGAAAGCCATTGAGCGGGTGTGCCACGAGGTAGAGTACCTGGTGAAACAAAAACGCGCCGCTTTTGTCGTGCTGTCAGACCGTAACATCAAGCCGAATAAGCTGCCTATCCCTGCCGCGATGGCCGTTGGTGCAGTACACCGCCGCTTAGTGGATCAGCAGTTACGTTGTGACGCCAACATCGTGGTAGAAACCGCTTCTGCCCGTGACCCGCACCACTTCGCCGTACTGATTGGTTTGGGCGCTACTGCGGTTTATCCGTTCCTGGCTTATGAAACCATCGAACAGCTGTGCGAAAAAGGTGAGCTCGACGTAACCGCTATGCAGGCAGTATTGAATTACCGTAAAGGTATCAATAAAGGCCTGTATAAGATCATGTCGAAGATGGGTATCAGTACTGTTGCGAGCTACCGTAGTTCCAAACTGTTTGAAGCCATCGGTATCAGTCACGACGTGATTCAAATGTGCTTTAAAGGAGTTACCTCCAGAATTGAAGGCGCGTCTTTCGACGACTTCCAGCAGGACGCTGTCAACTTGTCGCGCGTTGCCTGGCTGAAGCGTAAGAAAATGTCCCATGGTGGCTTACTGAAGTATGTTCACGATGGCGAATACCATGCGTACAACCCGGATGTCGTTAAAACCTTGCAAAAAGCAGTGGTTAGCGGTGAATATGCCGATTACCAGCAGTACGCAGCACTGGTTAACGAACGCGCGCCGTCGCACCTGCGCGACTTAATGAAAGTGCTACCAGCAGGTGAAGCAGTGGATATCAGCGAAGTTGAACCGGCGGAAAATCTGTTCCCCCGTTTTGATACCGCGGCAATGTCTATCGGCGCACTGAGCCCGGAAGCCCACGAGGCGCTGGCAATTGCCATGAACCGTTTAGGCGGTCAGTCAAACTCCGGTGAAGGTGGTGAAGATCCAAAACGCTTCAACACCGAAAAGAACTCTAAGATCAAACAGGTTGCCTCTGGCCGTTTTGGTGTTACGCCACATTATCTGGTGAATGCCAACGTCATCCAAATCAAGGTTGCACAGGGTGCAAAACCAGGTGAAGGTGGTCAGTTACCTGGTGATAAAGTCAATAAGTATATCGCGCAGCTGCGGTTCTCGGTGCCAGGCGTAACCCTGATTTCACCCCCACCGCATCACGATATTTACTCTATTGAAGATTTAGCTCAGTTAATCTTCGATCTGAAGCAAGTGAACCCAACCGCACTTATTTCAGTGAAACTGGTTTCTGAGCCAGGTGTAGGCACCATCGCAACCGGTGTTGCTAAAGCCTATGCCGACCTCATTACGATTTCTGGCTACGACGGCGGCACCGGTGCCAGCCCGTTAACGTCAGTAAAATATGCGGGTAGCCCGTTCGAGCTGGGTCTGTCTGAAACACAGCAGGCACTGGTTGAGAATGGCCTGCGCCATAAAGTACGGGTACAAACAGATGGTGGTCTGAAAACCGGTCTGGACGTAATCAAAGCCGCTATTCTTGGCGCGGAGAGCTTTGGTTTTGGTACCGGGCCAATGGTTGCCTTGGGATGTAAATACCTGCGGATTTGTCATCTCAATAACTGTGCAACCGGTGTTGCAACCCAGGATGACAAACTGCGCAGCGACCACTTTATTGGCCTGCCGGAAATGGTCATGAACTACTTTAAGTTTGTGGCACAGGAAGTCCGTGAAATTATGGCTTCTATTGGCGTGCGTAAGTTTGATGAACTGATCGGGCGCACAGAGTTACTTGAACTGCTTGACGGCTATACCGCCAAGCAAAACAAACTGGATCTGTCACCTATTCTGGCCAAGCCGGTAGCAGGTGAACACACTCGTTTGTTCTGCTCTGAAACAACCAACGCACCGCTCGATAAAGGCGTACTTAACGCGAAGATGCTTAAGGATGCCAAAGAGGCTGTTGTTAAAGGCTGTGGTATTAACCTGAGCTATCCGATCCGCAATACCGACCGCTCGGTAGGTGCCCTTTTGTCTGGTGAAATCGCCAAACATTACGGTAACCACGATATGGAAGAAATGCCAATCACCGTCACCTTTAAGGGAACGGCGGGTCAAAGCTTCGGTGTCTGGAATGCCGGTGGCCTGAACATGTACATCGAAGGCGACGCCAATGATTATGTGGGTAAAGGCATGACCGGCGGTAAACTGGTTATCTATCCGCCGCGTAAAGGCGAATTCAATGCTCACGAGAGTGCCATTATGGGTAACACCTGCCTGTACGGAGCTACCGGCGGTAAGCTGTTTGCTGCAGGCCGTGCCGGCGAACGTTTCGGGGTACGTAACTCTGGTGCAATTGCCGTAGTAGAAGGTGTTGGCGACAACGGTTGTGAATACATGACCGGTGGTATTGTGGCGGTACTGGGTCCGGTAGGCATTAACTTTGGTGCCGGTATGACAGGTGGTTTCGCTTACCTTTATGATGAGCAGGGCGATCTGAACAGCCGGGTTAACCAGGAGTTGGTTGAAGTACTGGATATCGACGATAAAGTCATTCTGGCCGAGCACTTACGCGGCCTGATCAACCAGCACTACGAAGAAACCGGCAGCCAGTTCTCACTGAGCCTGCTGCACGATTTCACCAATACACTGAATCGCTTTAAGCTGGTTAAGCCAAAAACCAGTGATGTGAAAAATCTGTTGGGCCATATTAGTCGTTCCAGCGCGGAACTGCGCATTCAGGCGCAATAGAGGGGTTAGAAGATAATGGCTAAGAATGTATATCAATTTATTGACGTAGAAAGGATTGATCCGCCGAAGAAGCCGATAATGGATCGTAAAAACGGCTTTGCTGAGATCTACCACCCTCTCACCAACTCACAGGCAGAAGGCCAGGCAGATCGCTGTCTGGACTGTGGTAACCCATACTGTGAATGGAAGTGCCCGGTACATAACTATATTCCTCAGTGGCTGGCACTGGCTAACGAAGGTAAATTTATTGAGGCAGCAGAGCTGTCTCATCAAACCAACAGTTTACCGGAAGTGTGTGGCCGGGTTTGCCCGCAGGATCGTCTGTGTGAGGGTGACTGTACCTTAAACGATGAGTTTGGTGCGGTAACCATTGGTTCTATCGAAAAACACATTACCGACACCGCCTTTAAAATGGGCTGGCGTCCGGACATGAGCGGCGTTACCTGGACCGATAAGAAAGTAGCTATTGTAGGCGCGGGGCCGGCTGGCCTTGCCTGCGCAGACATCCTGGTACGTAACGGCGTGAAGCCAGTGGTATTTGATAAATACGAAGAAATTGGTGGTCTGCTGACCTTCGGTATTCCTTCTTTCAAACTGGAAAAAGACGTTATTAAACTGCGTCGCGAAATCTTTACCGAGATGGGTGTCGAGTTTGTATTGAATACCGAAATTGGTAAGGACGTGGCGTTTCAGGATCTCATTGACCAGTACGATGCCGTATTCCTGGGCATGGGCACTTACAAGTCAATGAAAGGTGGCTTCGATAACGAAGGTGCCGACGGTGTTTACGAAGCCCTGCCGTTCTTGATTTCAAATACCAACCGGGTCATGGGTCTGGAAAAAGACACCGCCGACTTTATTGATATGAAAGGCAAAAAGGTTGTCGTACTGGGTGGTGGTGATACCACCATGGACTGCGTACGAACCTCAATTCGTCAGGGTGCTGAGCAGGTAACCTGTGCTTACCGTCGTGATGAGGCAAGCATGCCGGGCTCACGCCGTGAAGTGGTGAATGCCCGGGAAGAAGGCGTTGAATTTGAATTTAACGTTCAGCCCCTCGATATTGCTGTGGATGAAACAGGTAAAGCTATTGGCGTTAAACTGGTGCGCACCGAAATGGGTGAACCTGATGCAGCAGGGCGTCGTCGCCCGGTTGTGGTGGAAGG
>CATMRP010000214.1 GCA_950073835.1 uncultured Alteromonadaceae bacterium | reverse complement strand
GTTATTTTGTTCACCAGCACCTGGCCATCATAGTCTTCGGTAAAAATCGTATTACTTCCCTCCCCCATGATGTAACAGGGAGTTTCGCGGGAGTATAAATCGAGAAGTTGCTGCACCGAGCAAAATTCGTGGAGTACGCGGCAACGACTGGCGATACCAAAAGTATGACGTTGGGATAAATCAGGCATAGACACAGACAGTAATCTTCGAGGTCGTTTAGTATGCCTTAAAAGACCTGAGTTTGGCTATGTTGACACAGGTAACGAATAGCAAATTGGGCCTTTACGACCCAATTTCATGCAGTAAGAATAGTTTTTAACAACACTGAGTAGCTAAGCGGTTACTGCTTAGTCGAGCACAATAATCACCCCGGCTTCGTTGAAAAAGCCTTTATCGTTAAGCTCGATAATGCGCTCAGCATATTCGCTGGCCAGCACAATTTCGGTGCGTGTATCGCCATAGGTACGCAGCGCCTTAACTAACAGCGGGCGATTACCAACAACGGGATGCTGCACGGCAAAATCCACATCACGGGCGAATAAAGATACCAGTTGACCACGTTCCAGCAACCGCTCATTACTGGCGCCCTGATCCGGATACACAACCGCACCGCGTAACTGGCGAATTTTAGGGCTCAGTGACGGGATAAAGTTACTGCCTCTGGCATCCACTACCAGTCCGGTGGGCTGCACATCAGCGACTGGCGCAGGCTGCGCTTCCTCGCGACGGCTCTCAACCAGTTTTTGCTCGATGACCGACAAACGGCGATTAAGCTTTTCCATTTCCTGTAGCCAAACCGGTTGCTCTAATTCCACATCGTCATCGGCATAAGCTTTACTGATCACTGCCCCGCCTAACCAGTCGAGGGTTGAGCGATAAAAACTCTGCAGTCCGGTTTCCTGATAGACTTCCTGATAAATGGTTCTAGAAGCCTTACCGCCGAGGTTGATCACCATTTCGATTTTACAACTACCGTCATCGGCAGGGGTACGGCTGATAATGCGGGCATTACGAATAATCCCCTCCACTTCACTTTTCACCTCATCGTTACTCAACATATAATTGTCGATAACGGTGGTCGCAGTGACTCTGACCCCTTGAGTGGCCTCCAGCAGATTACGCTGAGCATCTACCACTGCCGCGCGGCACGCCAGTAATGGCCCGGCTTTACCGCCCACATTGCCCGGTGGTAAGCCGTAACCTTCGGCAGAGACTTGTGCCGTGGTCCAGTTAATTTTACCGCCGGCCGCTGTCCATTCTTCATAATGAGCATCCGCGGCAATGCTACTGCTGCTTACCAGCGCCAGGGCGAATAGAAGCTTTCTCATTATTTAGTCCTTACTTTACCTAAAATTGACGTCTCAGAGGGTGCAGGTTGCCATTTATTGCCTTCTGCTATGACCTCATAACTGGACGCGTTCTGAATATGAAAGGGGAAATTATTTTGCAGCGTACAGTCCGTTATATTGAGCTTTGCATAATCACTCACTACGATACCGGCCGTATTGCTGCCGTCAATCACACAGGAGCGCAAGGTTACATTAGACTCACCTTCGATACTCAGGGCAGTAAAACGGCTGCCGGTTATCTCAATGGCTTCCAGCAGTGGCTGACCGGATTTAACCAGTATGCCTATGCCGGCACCGGAGATTTTAAGCCCTGAGATTTGTGTTGGCTTGGTATTGTTCACAATCAGATACGGCTCCCGACGCGTCTGTTCGCCGCTGGCTCGAATGCGGATATCCTGTTTCAGCCCCCAGAAATACGCTTCACCGTTAATTTCAATTGTGGCCCCGGGTTCAAACTCCAGCACTACACCCGGCTCGATATACAACTCACTGTCTTCCTCAAACACCACCTCACCTTTTACCTGATAAGGACTGAAGGTTTCGGTAAGCGACAAAATACCGGTATACCCCCCCTGCAGCGGGCCGCTCACAAAGGTTTGTTTACCCACTTCCTTTATATAGGTAGTCAGCGTCAGTGCCTTAGGCTCACTGGCATTGCCGGCCTCATCGATGGCAACCACCTCATAGGTACTCTTACTGAATGCTTCCGAATCAATGTCGAGGTTCACGAATGAATCACTGCTCTGCTGTATGACTTTACTACCACTGTCATCGGTGCGCGTTACTTTATAGGCAGCTGCAACTTCAGCATCCTGCCAGGCCAGCTTAAGGGTGGTTTCAGTCTGACTGCCTACCAGATTAGTTACCGGCGGTGGCGCTTCATTGTCAAAATTCACCAGCCCGGTAATACTCAGCAGGGTATTGGTACTGCCATCGGTGTCTTGCAGGATACCGGTAACCGGCACACGCTGTTCGTTCCAATCGGGTTGTACCGGGATCTCACTGATATAAACCCCTGGCTCTACTTCTTTAAGCTCGGTACGAAGCTGATTGCCAAGCTCCACAAATGCCTGCAAACCTGCCTCGCCTTTCACGCCAACTTCGATTACGTCGCCATAACGTAACCATTTGCCGGCTTTGTCGTGAATAACTGATTCAATAAGAGGCCCGGCACTGCCTTTATAAAAACGCGGTTGCGGAAATTCAAAAGCCACTTTGCGGCCCAGCTCGTCGGCGGCGGCCAGCAGGTTTTCATCATCAAGGTTCATGGCGGCAATGGCAGCATTGAGTAATAAGCCCCAGGCGGTAGTCGACACACCACCGGCACGTTGAGTGACTTCATGCTCGCCAGTCCATACCACGTCGCCTTTGGTGTTATACAGTGACAGTTTGATGCCCAGGCGGATCTCTGAGTAAATCCCGGCAAAAAACCGTTCGAAATCTACTACTTCACCTACCAGTACCCCTTCAACGCCAAGATAAGACGCCATTTGTGTATGATCCAGCGGTCCCGACGGTAGCCGCTTATCCACTTCGCCCGGATGCATTACCGAAAAATTCCGGCCGGAAAGCTGGCTGTTAATGACCTGTCGAAGCAGCGGTCCGGCAACTTTTTCCTCAGTGACATTGCTGAAGGGCAAAATCGCAATGCTCGAGGGGATAGCCTGCTGATCACCGCTTACCCCGGTGTTGTTCTCAACTTCGCTACTGGTTGAACGTTGCGGTGGCCCCACCAGCACCGTGTCTTTTGTACTTACCGTACAACCAGCCAACACCAGACACACCACACCTAACCACAGGCGCACAGACAGCTTATTCATGACTTGGGTTCTCCTTCCACAGGCGGTGGTACCGCAGGGTCGTATAGGGATTCATCAGGCGGGAATAAACCATTATTTTCCGGCCCCTTGCCTGGTGCCGGCGCGGGCTCCCCGCCCTGTAATAACCAATGTTGACGTAACTGGCGGGTGAGACCATTTACCTCAAACAATAAATTGTTAAGCAATGCCTGGGTTTCTGGCATTTCTGCCACGGTGGGTTCCATATTCACCGCGATAGCATTAATACTTTCCATTAACTGTGCCGACTGCTCTGCCACCCCGGCAAAGGTAGCCATATTATCGTTAACCGTCTGCGATCCTTCCTGCAGGGTAGTTTCCATCACCTGCATGGTGCGCTGCATCTGATTAAGCACATCAGGCAACTGCTGACTGGCTTCGGTCATACTGGAGGTCAGCGTGGCGACGTTTTCCAGACTTTTGGTCAGTGAGTCCTGATTATCACTCACATTGGTAACTATTTTGTCGAGGTTCACCAGAATATCGGCCACTTTTTTTGACAGTGCCTGAATATCCCATTCCTGCATGAGATCCTGTATTGAGCGTGGCTCTTCGGCTTCCAGCAGGGCACCATTTTGTAATTGCCCGGCAGAACCGGGAATAAAAGCAATGGCCGCCCCCGACAAGACGTTATCAATGGCCAGGGTAGAATCTATCTTAAGCCGGCTTCCCGCCCGGTACAGTGACTGGTATTCCCGCTGCATCACTAAGTCCAGTGCCACCTGCCCCTGCTCACTGAGGCGGATGTTCTCAATCCGGCCCACGCTGACGCCGTTAATTTTTACCGGCGAGCCCACACCCAGCCCAAACGACGAAGAAAGGTTAGCCCGGAAACGCAGTTGATTGGCGTGTTGCTCCTGTAAATCCTCAAACAGTAACCAGCCAGCCAGTAACACGGCCACAATCACAAACAAACCAAGCAGCGTATCCTGCGCACGGGAAGACAGCGACTGTGATGGCGCAAAGCTCATTGTACTTCCTCCAGTTGATGGTTATGGATTGCCAGTACCCGGTCGGCAAAGTCGGTACGATCGCCGGCGGTGACCGTCATCACTACCGCATAGTGATGCTCTTGCTGTTCCCTGAGCAACACATTTAGCATATTTTCACGCATTTCGTGTGACATCCCGCTTTGCACTTCATCCAGTAATATCAGTTTAGGTCGAAACACCATAGCCCGTAACAGATTCATCATACGGGTTTGCACATCATTCAGCTGATGCGGCTCCAGCGCCAGTAAGTCGGTCATTGCCAATGCCTCTGCCAGAGGCTGGATCTGCCCGGCAATTTCTTTCTCCGACATCCGCGTATGGTACAGCATCGGAAAGGCAATGTTATTGTAGTTAGTGAATATACTCAGTAACCCACCGTCTTCAAAAGCCATACAGGTAGCTTTAAAACGCGCCTGTTCAGTCATATCCCTCAGCGACAAACCTTCGATAATAATGTTGCCGTGATCCGGTTCGCATAACCCGGCAGCCAGCTTTAATAAACTGGAACCG
The DNA here is from genome assembly GCA_950073835.1 of uncultured Alteromonadaceae bacterium. Taxonomy (GTDB): domain Bacteria; phylum Pseudomonadota; class Gammaproteobacteria; order Enterobacterales; family Alteromonadaceae; genus Alteromonas. The sequence goes on along the minus strand of CATMRP010000214.1, from coordinate 1,815 downwards.
CCATCCAGTACGCCGGTTTCAATACATACAATTTCACCGCTGTTAACGCGCAGGTTGAGCTGCCGGAACACCACATTGTTGTTGAACCGCAAATCAACATTATCAATCTGTAAGCAGGTCATAGGTACACCAGGTAGGACAAGCCCACGTTCAGCACAAAAAACGCAAACAGTTGAAAGGTATTTGAATTAGAAATTGCCCGCGACACATCGGTAAAACGGTCTCGCACATTGTAACCAAAAAACAGACTCGCCAGACCAATCAGGCAGCCGCCTACCAGCGCTTTGGTCATACTCACCAGCACTTCGGTAAAAGTGAGCTGCTCGAGCAGGGCACGGATAAATGCCATCAGCGTAATACCGCCCTCATGATATAACTCAATTACCGCATAGGAGGTAAACACGCATATCAGATTAAAATAGAAAAACATCAGCAACAAAGACAGCGGAAACGCAAAGAATACCGGCAACAGAAAAACCAGCGCCGGGCTCATATTTACCGCAGACAAAGCATCAAACTGGCGGTACAACTGCATTTGCCCCACTTCTGCGGTTACCGCCGAGGCGGAACGGGCAATCAGAATGATTCCGGATATTAAAGGGCCGATTTCCCGATTCACTACGATATTAAAAAACTGCGCATAGTAATCGATAAACTGCATGTTATTGGGAATAACCGAGTAGGCCTTGGACATCACGAACACGCCAAGTAATACCGCAATAATGGTGTTAATCGATGCCGCTCTGAGGCCTGAGTTATACAACTGGCGCTTGAACAGCAACCAGAATATACGTCGTCGCTGAGGCTTTAAGAGTTGCGGGCAGGTATTTATCGCCAGCCCGAGCAGACCAGTGATCCCTACCAGCACACTGGCATAACGCCGGGTTCTTATTCCCAGGCTACTGAGCATGAACCGTATTCCTTCGCCAGGTTCTGACCTGCTCTGCCCGGGCGGCTTCGCCCAGCTGACTAAGCAGCAACGCTGCTCGCGACGCATAATCGGCGGCCGTGTCTGGCTGACCCTGCTGTTGCTTTAGTTTTGCCAGTAAAAAATAACTGTCGGCCATGTTATGGCGGGCCTCAAACTGCTCAAATAACATCAGCGCTTTTTGTAAGGCCGGTTCATTAAGCGCAGCTTTACCAGCAAGATAGCACTGCAAGGCTAACCATTCCGTTGGTTGTGTGCTGTTGAGGCAATTGTCCACGCTGATATCGAAAATGGCCCGGTAAGAGGCGTCGTTGGCTGGCAGTGCTGCCATGGCCCGCGCATAATCATCCCGGTTGCCGGTAATAAAATACTGCGCCAGGTGGGCTCTTGCCTGGGCTACCTCATCGTCCTGAATAATCGCAACGTCCAGCAATGCCGCACAATCATCGGTAACGCCCGTGGAGGCAACCCCTCGCTGGCATAATTTCCATAGCGCCTTTGCCATAAGCGGCAAGTCCTTGTTCTGGTAGGCCTGATTGGCAATATTGCGCATGGCATAAACCGAAAAAGCGGTATCTTGCGCGAGCTGTTGATATTGTTCAGACAGGCTTGGTGGCGGTGGAGTACTGCCACAACTCCACAACAATGCCACACAACAAAAACTAAGTGTTCGGATTATCGCCGTGTGCATAACTTAGCCTTACCATACGGGTGAGTGTATGGAGATTATCTTCCGTGTTTACGTAGCGGTTAAGCAACGTCATAATTTCGTCCTGCGACATTTGTTCCTGCATGAAGTGTATACTCCGGCGCAGGGGTTTTAGCTCGTTAGTCGACAGTTGAATTTCCAGCAAATCAACAAAGTCATCGTAATCGCCTTTTAAGAA
>CATMRP010000213.1 GCA_950073835.1 uncultured Alteromonadaceae bacterium | reverse complement strand
CCTGCCCTGTTTAATTTATCATCAAAATATATTGACTTAGTTTTCGCTTTGGATGAAACTGAAAATGTTGATTATTTGTTAAATAAATAACAAATTAAAAACATTCTCAGCACTGAGGGAAAGACTATGATCCTAAACCACCTGTGGGGTATTTACACCCATCCAAAAGAAGAATGGCAAACAATCGATAAACGCCACGAAAATTATTTTTACGCGTTAAGTCACATAGCCATCATTGCTCTAATCCCAGCCATTGTCGGCTATTATTCGGCAGCACATTTAGGCTGGAGTATTGGCGCAGGTGAGTTGATCAAACTCACTCAGCAAAGCGCCATGGCCATGAGTGTGGCAATGTATTTTGGCCTGATTGCCGGGGTTGTTGCTTTAGCCGCCCTAATGCATGAACTGGCAAAAGCGTTTGATACTTCGCCAACGTACACCCAGTCTCTTGAATTAGCAGCGTATACGGCCACTCCATTGTTTATGGTTGGCTTCGCCGGCCTCTATCCTGAATTATGGTTTATTATGTCAATAGGCCTGGTAGGTTTATCCTATTCTGTTTACCTGCTGTATTCTGGTGTGCCTATTATGATGCACATTCCCGAAGAAAAAGGCTTTATTTATTCAAGCTCAGTGGTTACCTGCGGTTTGGTACTGTTAGTCATTCTGATGGCAAGTTCGGTAATTCTTTGGAGCATGGGCCTGGGCCCGGTTTATATGCACTAAAATCAGCGCGGGAGTTTAAACCTCCCGCCTGAACCCTTCTAAATTTCGCTTCGTTTCTAACCAGGCTTTCCTGCCGGACGTAAAAACCAGCCACATCACACAGCACCCCACGACAGAGAAACTAAACATTGCCAGATGGAAACTCGTTTCCTCATGCCGCCATCCGGTTAGGGTGTGATACACATAAAAAAAGCTCATATGAAATAGAAAAATATATAACGACGCACCGGCCAGCACCGAAAACACCGAATACAGTATTTGGGGAACCTTTAGTTTTGGGTTATATAAAAACAAAGTGACTAGGGGCTGTTGATCTTTACTGTACGATTTTTGGTCTATATGAAAGCATTTTAATCGCGGAGCAGTCCTGAAGGCATAGTTGTTCTACGTCAAAGGGCTGTGACAATGAGTAAAATGCTTTCATGACGACCCCTTCGGGCAGCGCCTGTGTATCATTTATACTGTGTTGACTGTTTTTGATTTAGCCCACTAGACCTGCAAACAGTCGCCTTGTCTAAATGATACACAGACTGCTGCAAAAGTGTACAGCAAAGATCAACAGCCCCTAGTGGAACAAAGACTAAAGCTTCGTGTTTGCTTTGCCAGGAAATAAAAAACGCTGCAGACACTGCCGTCAGAATAATAAATCCAGGTAAAAGCCATGCATTTTCAGATTTATGAATCGAATAGGCCAACCAGCCAAGTGTAAAACACCATAAGTAAGAAAACGAAAGCCTGGCATCTGCCGCCGCTAATTCCGCTTCAACGAGTACATCACTCAGGATATATAAGAGGCAAGCTACAATAAAACTCACTACACAAAACTTGTATGAATGATCTTCGATAAATCTGGCCGGTCTGAAAATTAGGAAGATAGCTGTTAGCAATGCCATTACCTGAAGGATCATACTTGGATACCAGACGGGCATCCACGCGATGCTGGTTGTACCAACCCAGTTGCTGTAGTGCAATACTTCAGCAACACTAAACTTCTGATACCAGATGAAATATATACAGATAATAGCAACACTGGGCAGAACGATATTTTTCGTATATTTAAGGCAATAAATTGCCAATTGAGAATTCGATTTTCCCCTGGAAAACATGATGAAGTTATAACCGGAGATAAATAGCAGGGTTAACATACCCCCACCAATTGTCCAGCTTGAAGCATGCGTGGCAACAACAACCAGAATAGCCAATGCGCGGGCAACAACCTGGCCTTCGAGTACTACCGGACTATAAGGCGCTTTCATAATGACATTCTTCCAGTTCTTTTATACTCATTACATGCCAGTCTTTCGGGACCGAACAACCTAAATACTCTTCAATATCAACCAACACTTTCATAAAGGTTAATGAATCCCCGCCCAATTCATAAAATGAAGCGGACTGATTAAATTCAGCAGCGGGAAAATGAAATCTGAAAATACTCTCTACGCTTTGCCAATTCTACTTAGCCATGCCAAGCTGATGGCTCAACGCTTGTGAGAAATGTCCCCAAAAAAGTATCGTCACGTCCTTCAGATTTACAGTTAAGATATCCTTGCGCAGCTTTACAAAATTTACTTTACCGTTTGGAAGTCTGGGAATGTCAACCAGCTGTTTTGCAACAATGCTGGTTACGGGGATCTTAATATGCCCCTGGATAAGTTTAATGATCGCTTTGTTTGTTGCTCCCGGTGAGGGGAGGTATCCGATAAGGATCATTTCGCTTTTATTACTGGTAACAGCGCAATTAACACCATTATTTTTTAACAGCAACTGGACATCTTCAAGATTCACTCTTATCCCCAGTGGCTTGGCAAATCGCGACTTTCGACCGGTAATCTCAAAAATATCCCCACAAACCTTCTTCGCCAGATCACCTGTTTTCAGGTAATCGGTATCATTACATGTGGCAAGCTCCAATGGGGTTGCAGCATACCCCATCATTACATTTGGCCCCTTGTACACCAGTTCACCTTCAATTCCGGTTTCGTTTATCGGCTGGCCGGAATCGTCCAGCAGATAAAGCTCCCCGCCCGGAACAGCTCGGCCTATTGCCTGCGGATACTCACAAGCAAGCTCTGGAGGCAAATAAGAGATTCGTGGGCTTGCTTCGGTTTGCCCGTACATGACAAAGAACTGTTTATTGTGCTGGTTACACAACGTTGCGAACTTACCGACCAGCCGGGCACTAAGCTTGCCGCCAGCCTGGGTAAAATACCGTAGTGACGGATAGTCTGCCAAATCCAGCCCTTGCTCATCAAAGCTTTCAAAATGATAAGGCACACCAGAGAAACTGGTCACTTCTAAACTTTTTACTTGCTTCCAAAACACATCAGATAAGGTGCCATGGTCGGTAAGCACAACACTGGCTCCGGCTTCCAGGTGGCTATTGATTATCGACAACCCATAGGAATAACTAAACTTGAGAGAGGTAATTGCGCGATCTGAAGGTGTAAGTGCCAGATATTCAATAATTGCACGCGTATTGGCCATGATGTTCTGGCGCGACAACTTTACCAGTTTGGGGCTGCCGGTAGAGCCTGACGTTCCTAATAGCAACGCAAGTTCGTCATGAAACTGGTGACAATACGTAGATTGGGAAATCACGCTAACCTGGTGGCTAACCGTATTGAGAAACAAGTTAGCCTCATACTTATCTGCAAGCAAAGTATTTTGCTCGTGGCTTTCCGGGTTTAACAGCATCACCACATGACTGTTTCGCAAACATGCCAGATAAGCGACAACAGACGTAACATTATTGTTTACTTCAATAAATACCAGTTTTCGGCTGGCGCTACTAAGATAAGTTTCTACAAACTCATCGATCAGTTGTTCCAGTGCATCAAAGGTAAGCTGTTTACTCCCTTCAATTAAACAAATTCTATTTTTATACCGGTCATAGCGTTTAAACACGACTCAGTCCCTTGAATATCACTTGATTAACTTAGCATTGCTCAGGGAATGTCACAAGTTACCGTTATTTTGTGCCGCGCAATAAAAAAGCCGTTCAAAGTTTTGAACGGCTTTCCAGTATCTGTGCTACCAGTTTATGCTTCGAAGTTATGCATATCTAGGTTGGATAACTCAGCCTGAACAACCGGCGCCTTTCTGGCCTGATCGTTACGGGCTGCATCGATGCGTTCCAGGTACGCCTGGTCTACATCGCCGGTAATATAGTTACCATCGAAAACCGACGTTTCAAACCGTGAAATATTAGGATTTTCGTGCTGTACAGCGGCAACCAGATCAGTGATATCCTGGAAAATCAGGCCGTCTGCCTGGATCAAATCGGATATCTGGTCAATCTCGCGGCCATAAGCAATCAACTCATTCGCCGATGGCATATCGATACCGTACACATTCGGGAAACGAATCTCAGGTGCCGCAGAGGCGAAATAAACTTTCTTCGCGCCTGACTCACGTGCCATCTCGATGATTTGGCCGGAAGTGGTGCCGCGAACAATAGAGTCGTCCACCAGCAGGACATTTTTACCTTTAAACTCCGACGAAATCGCGTTCAGCTTGCGGCGTACCGATTTCTTACGCTGGGTCTGGCCAGGCATAATAAACGTACGGCCAATATAGCGGTTTTTCACGAAGCCCTGGCGGTAAGGTAAATCGAGAGTAATCGCAATTTGCAGTGCCACATCCATAGAGGTTTCCGGAATTGGGATCACCACGTCAATGTCGAGGTCGGCCCATTCGCGGGCAATCTTCTCGCCAAGCTTTTTACCCATGTTTACGCGTGAAGCGTACACGGAAATACCGTCAATGAACGAGTCAGGACGGGCAAAGTAAACAAACTCAAAGATACACGGTGAAGTCAGTGGCGCCTGGGCACACTGTTGGGTGAACAACTCGCCTGCTTCGGTAATAAATACGGCTTCGCCAGGTGCTACGTCACGAATAAAGTGGAAGCCTACGGCATCCAGTGCAACACTCTCAGAGGCAACCATGTATTCTTCGCCCATTTCGGTAATACGCTTACCCAGCGCCAGCGGACGAATACCATTAGGATCGCGAAATGCTACAACACCAAGACCAATAATTGCCGCCACACAGGCGTAGGCACCACGGGCTTTGTTATGAACATTGGTCACCACTTCAAAGATATCTTTCGGTGACACTGTGAGCCCGGTGGTACGCTGCGATAACTCGTGAGCAAAAATGTTCATCAGAATCTCTGAGTCTGATGTGGTATTGATATGCCGGCGGGCTATTTTGGCGACTTCGATTTGTAAATCGAGGGCATTGGTCAGGTTACCATTGTGGGCAAACGCCATCCCAAAAGGAGAATTTACATAAAACGGTTGAGCTTCTGCGGAACTGGAAGAACCAGCAGTGGGATAACGACAATGGCCTATCCCCATATTCCCTGTGAGGCGCTTCATATGACGGGTGTGAAACACATCCCTAACCAGTCCATTGTCTTTACGCAGATTAAACACACCGTTGTCAATCGTCATGATACCAGCCGCATCCTGACCACGGTGCTGTAAAACGGTTAAACAGTCATAGAGTGACTGAGCAACTGGTGTTTTACCAACTATTCCGACAATACCACACATGTAGGTTACCTATTTAAGCGGGAGTTAAAAAAGTGGAGCTGTCTTTTACGTAACTAAAAAACCACTCAATAATAATTGCAAATTCCGGCACTAGCACCGACTCATCCCACCAGTCTGATGAGGCTGAAGGCGTAAATGTATCCAGGAAAAATAATAGCGCACTTACGATCAGAATACCGCGCAATGCGCCAAAAACTGCACCGAGTGCTCTGTCGGTGCCCGACAGGCCGGTGGCCTGAACCAGCTGACTGATGGTGTAATTCAGCAAGGCACCAAGCAATAGCGTTGCCACAAAAAGTGCGGCGATGGCCGCGCCGTTACGAATCAGTTCGTCACTGATGCGCGTGAAGTAAACAGCAAGGTCGGCATAGAACTGACTGGCAACAAACATGGCGGCAAACCAGACTGCCAGTGAGATAGCTTCTTTAACAAAGCCGCGCACCAGACTGATTAGCGTAGAGAGCGCTATCACACCTAAAATCGTGTAATCCAGCCAATTCATTTGAAGATTCTAACCCGTCCTGTAAACGATGTGTTGTGCTGTATAGCCAACCCCATCGCGTCAAATTCGCGCGCATTCTACCAGAAGTCTGTCTGATTACCAGTGCCTGAATTTTATCCAGTCACCGGCTGTCAACAATTCTGTCCTGAGTGAGCCTGTTGTACTAACTGTTTACGCTGAAGCGGGTTACTTTGCCTCGTAAGCCGGTCAGGTCCTGAAGGTGTGATAAAGCACCATCCAGTTCACGTTTGTTTAGATTCGGGCCCACAAACACTTTGGTTAACGGCCCGGAACTAGTTTCGATAGGCCGGCTGAACGCGCGATAGCCAGCGTTTTCCAGCTTATCCAGTAATTGCTTAACGTTTTTCTGATGTCTGAAACTCCCCAGTTGAATTACCCAGCTGTTGTTTTGCTCAGATTCTTCCGGGGCTTCTACTACGGTTTGGCGAGCCAGATCATCATTAGGCGAATTGTTCACCTGAGCGGTGCTGTCGCTGTCAGTTGCAGGCGTTGACTGAGCGGGACTATCGGGTTCATCCACCGGCTTTTCATTAACAATTTCAACCGGGCGCTGCGCTGACGCCACCACCCGCTCTTCAGGAAATGGCTCGGGGTTTACTATGGGCTTCTTAGCTGGTGCTGCCGGAACATTAACAAACACGTCCCCATTGCTGGATTTTTTACCATCCAGCATGTCTGGTAATATGATTACCGCTACTGCTACCAAAATAACAGTGCCCACCAACCTGTTCTTTAACGCTGCCGCCACTACCTGTGATCCTGTTATGAGTTT
>CATMRP010000212.1 GCA_950073835.1 uncultured Alteromonadaceae bacterium | reverse complement strand
TCCATGCATAATTTAACCCTGTGCAAAACCGAATCTATCGATACGCTCGCTCATCCGGATATCTATGAGCATGTTGAATTAGCGTCGTCAGCGCTTAGTATTTTTACCGACTTTCACGATCACCAACCGCTGGTGATTGACGGTAACGTAAAAGCCGTGGAGCTGGAAAAACTGATGCGCCAGTCTCACGTTAAAATGAAATTGGTACTCGACCAACGGCAACAGTTTGTTGGCATTGTTACCCTGGCAGATATCACCGAGCAAAAAATTCTACAACGGGTGGTGCAACTGGGAATACCTCGGCCAGAGCTGTTGGTGGTGGATATGATGCAACCAAAATCCATGTTGCAGGCATTCGATTACAACGAGCTGAAACTGTCGAGTGTGTCTGACGTGGTGAACGCGCTGCGCGAGAATGGTGCCATGCATTGCCTGGTTATTGATAAGGTGGCTCATGAAATTCGCGGGGTGATCAGCGTAAGCGATATTGCCCGAATATTGCGGATCCCTCTGGATATTCACTCCCAGCCTTCCTTTGCGGCACTTTCCCACATTATCGCAGCTTAATCACTTCTCCTTGCCTGCTCGCGACATCCTTGTGTCGCGGCAGGCGGGCTTTTGCTACACTGAAATCCGGTTCGCCTGCGGAGTGAAAGAATGGATATCAGGGACAATAAACAGCACGGTGATTTTGCCGTAACCATGGTCAATGACATTGTGCTGGTAAATGCTGAAGGACCATGGAACGCTGAGTGTGTAGAGAACTTTGGCCTGACCTACGCCGCAACGGTGTATAACAGTGGCATGCCGCGCTGGGCCGACATTGTTGTGCTCGATGGTGAAAGCCTGTTAGTGCCTGACGCAGAGCGCGCGCTCTGTGAGCGTATTGGCCGGGCAATAACCGCCGGACTGGTGCAGGTGTATATCGTTACCGAAAAATCTCGCACCGCAGCTACCTCCATAAGACAAATCAAAAAACTCTACGAGCCATATAAAATCACTGTGGACTATGTCTCTGAGCTCGATAGCGCCACTGAACTCGCTCATGCGGCGGGTTTTGACGTTGATCGCGACTGCATTCTGGCGTTCTTTACCTGTTAGTTGAATCCTGCTTTTGCGGCACTGAAAACAGAGCTGGCAAAGTTTTTTCGTAAAAGCGCGGAATATTTTTCTATGTCTCCCGTTAACTCAGTGTCAATTCGACATAACAGGAGCGAACTTACTATGAAACGTTTTACTTTTTCATCCATTACTATCGCATTAGGTCTTATGTCTGCGCAGGTTGCAGCACAAGAAGTCAGTACCAATCTGGACGCCTCAAATCAAACTACTATTAGCAATTCTGTTTCAGCCGATGCTGAATCAGGTAATGTTGTGGTACAGCCCTCGCTAGTTGTGCAGCCGTCACTGTCAGCAGGCGCTATGGCAGATACTGCAGGCAGTGAAGAGGTAGAAGAGCCGGTGGACGATTCTGCCGAAGCAATGTCTGATGAGGCCTCCGAGACGCTTGCAGATGGCGAAGACATGGCGGGTGAGATTGGCAATAGTGTTGAGTCATCACTTAGCCAGGCGGTAGCCGTTAGCGCCGATCTGAGCCAGGGCATTGAGCAGTCTTCTGCTGCAACGATTGATGCGGTGAGTGACGTTGTTGCTGCCTCTGCCGTCACTGGCACAGTAGAAAGCACTCTTTCCTCTGCGGTTGACGGCGCAGTGGCCGAATCGGTGTCTGGCGCGGTAGCCAATACGGTGACCAGCACAGTAAGCGGCTCGGTTGACAGTGCCATTGACGGTGCCGTGAATGACGCAGTGGAGGCCAGCATCAGCAATGCCGTGGCAGGGACGGTCGAGAATACCGTTGAGAATACGGTAGCAACCAGTATTGGCAGTTTAATCGGCGCTTAATCCAGCCTTAGTAACCCTCTTGTGAGCCACCGTCGTGTGGCTCATTTCCTAATCCTGTCATCTATTGAGGTATCCCATGAAAATGCTACCCCTCTGTACTCTTGCGCCTTGCTTGCTGGCCACCAGTGTAATGGCCGATGTCTCTTACTCGGGCTCGGCTAATCTGCAGGCAGGCTATGATTCGAATGTCGCGGTTAATGAACTCGACAGAGCCAGTAACTCTGCTGATAGCAGCCTGATGTACGGGGCTAAACTGGGGGCAAAATGGCAACCCGCAAAAGCCTACTCGTTTTCTATTAATGCTGGCCAGCAATTTACGGACTATCAGCACAGTGATGATTTTGATCTGACTCTGACTACGGTCAGTGCATCGGCTGCGCTTTCTAACCACCTTGGGAAGTGGGCGCTGAATAGCTACGTTGCCGATGCCCGATTGAATAAAGACGGGTTTCTGTTATACCAACAGCATGGCGTGTCGTGGGGCAAGATGTGGGATCCGAAGTTATATACGCGCTTCAGTGTTGATGGCATTATCAAGCAGTTTGATACCCAAAGTGTCAGGGACGCCAACGCGGCCAGGTTAGGCGTGAGTGCCTTTTTCTTTACCGATACGGCTAATGAAATGGTCAACATCGGCTATGCCTATCAGAATGAACGGGCAGAAGTCAGCGAGTTTGATTTTGCCAGTCACAGTGCCCAGGCAAAATGGCAGTACCCGGTCAATCTCTTTGCCAGGCAACTGTTATGGCAGGCCGAATACCATTTTGAATTGCGCGATTATGCGGGAAGTGGCGTTACCAGTTCGTTGCCGCTGAATACGTCTAATGCGCCTCAGGCACGACTGGATCAGCGTCATCGCGTGTCTCTGGGCCTGGCTTACACACTCACTGACTACTTTACTGTGGATATCAAGGCAAACTATGCAGACTACCACTCCAATGCAGACAATGCCGATTATTCAGAGAGTCAGGCTGTGGTAGGGATGACGCTGGCGTTTAATTAGTTAAGAAGCAGGGCGCCATGGCCAAATACCGGATCCCAGCCAGGCGCACCTAAATCGGTTAATTGTTGCCGCAGAAATGCCGGTAACTGCCCTGGAGCATCGTTAGTTGCTGAAAAGCAACCGACTGCCGCGCTCACCAATGGCGCGGCCATGGAGGTGCCGGTTTCGGCGCCCATTTCATTGTTTCCTCTTGCCGTCACTACACTCACACCTTGGGCTGCAATAGAAACCTGTGCCCCCTGGTTCGCCCAGCGGTAAATTTGCCTGTTTGCATCAATAGCGGTTACGCCAATCACCTGCTCATAAGCTGCCGGATATAATGGCGGTGCTGCAGGCCCCGCATTACCTACTGCGGCAACAAGCGAAATCCCTGAGTCGTATAAACTTTTGAGTGCACGCTCCAGCATGACGTTAGCTGGGCCCGTAAGGCTCATGTTGATCACCTCAACCTGTTGCGACCCGAGCCAGTTAAGCCCTTTTAGTAAATGAAAAACGCTGGCGCCCTGCGAAACCTGGTTACGGGCATAAAAAGAGGCGGCATTAAATAACTTTAATGACACCTCTTCGGGGAGCGCCTGGCTCAGTATACCGGCAACTGCAGTACCATGTGCCTGACTAACCGGGTAGCCTGCTTCCAGAAATACCGATTCGGTGACGCTTATGTCTGCAAATACCGGGTGTGAGGCATTGATAGCACTATCAAGCATACCAATGCGCAGTGCCTGCTTGCCGTGGCATTGTGAAAGAGTGACTTGGTGGGCGCCGGTTGCAGCGGCTGCGCCAGCTTGAGTGAGGTAAACGTGATTGCGGTCAACTCCTTTTATCGCCACACCTTGCAGACTGTTTTTAAGTTGTTGCAGGTTATCGATGTGTGGAGCCACCTTTAACCGCACTGCCCACAATTGCAAAGCTGCCAGATATTGTTGCTCCAGTATTTCAATGCTGTGGTTGTTGCTTAACGCAACATCGTTTTCCTCTACGTAAATCACCCACTCTCTTGCCAGTACCAACTGGCCTTCTGGCGTAATGGCTTCGTTAATGTCTGCCAGGGGAGTCTGACCATTGATGGTGTTGGCGGTTAACGTTAATGCAGTGTCTATTGGTGTAAGTGCTTGCTCCAGTGCAGGCGTAAGGTGCTCCGTCACCGGCGACAACAGCTCTGCTAAGGGCGGGGTGTTTGGTTGGGGCGGCCGGATCGTCGCCGGTTGCAGATCGCGAATGTCACTTAAAGGGCGTATTACGTTGGTGGGCAATAGCTGTGCATGGCTCACCGAGAGGGTAATGCCAAACAGAGCAATAGAAAGCAAAGTACGGTAAATCATAAGCATTAATTTAATGGATTGGTGGAAAAAGGTATACCTTTAACGAATGGCAAAAAATAAAATTCCAAAAAAATGGAATATTCTCAGCGCAGGATCGTTATCTCATTAAATTAAGCGTTTTGACACGGTTCAGAATCACCTTTGGAAGACAGTAGTATGAAAGAAGATTTAAAAGCGTTACTACCAGTCATCAGACGGTTTGCCTATTCCCTGACGGGCAATATGGCTGATGCCGATGACTTATTGCAGAGCACCATCGAAAAAATACTTACCAAACCGGTGCCCGAAGATGTGGCACTGCTTGCCTGGTCGTACCGGGTATGTCGCAATTTGTGGATAGATGAATACCGGGCCAGTAAAGTGCGCCAGGCCGCAACCCAACAGCCTGAGTTGCAACAAGCGTCTGCGCCGGATGAGACCGCTGTGAGTGATACGATCACCCTATCGCAAATTACCCAGGCAATGGACAAGTTACCCAATGAGCAACGGGAAGTACTGGCTTTGGTAGCCGTGCAGGGGATGACCTATCAGGATACGGCAACTATATTGTCGGTCCCTTCCGGGACAGTCATGAGTCGACTGGCCAGAGCCAGAACCCGACTTGCCGGTTTACTAAATCTATCAGCGGGAGCACCAGCATGAAGATTTCTGACCAACAACTCAGTGCTTTTATTGATAACGAATTATCGGCAAGTGAGGCCGAAGCTGTGCGCAGTGCTATTGCCGAGGATGAGACCTTATGTGACCGGCTGGCCGCGCTGAGTATGGTGGATCACTATGTTAAGCAGGCCGCCGAGGAAGCGACCCGCCAGCCCATGCCGGATCGAATTACCGCGTTGTTTGAAGAGCCTGCAGAGCAGCCATCATCAAAGGTGGTTGCGTTTCCGGCAGGCGCGCGACGTCATAGGGTATTTAGTGGCCTGGCACTGGCGGCCAGCGTGGCGCTTATTGCCCTGGTCGGTGTGAAGATTGCGCCAGTAGGAGAGAGTAACGCTAACGATCAGTGGGCGGCGGTAAGTGATGTGCTGGACACGCAGCTTAGCGGTGGGGTTTATCAGGCTGGCGGCCAGGTCGTACGCCCACAACTGGCGTTTTATAACCACCAGGGCCAGTTTTGCCGGCAGCTGGAGCGCGAAACCTCAGGTAACCGGGAAGCCCTGATTGCCTGTAAAACAAATGACCAGTGGCAGATAAAAGCGCAGCAACCCATTGAGGCTGATGCAACCAATGGTGGCGAATATCAAACCGCGTCAGCCGGGAAACCACTGACTTCGAAGCTTGATGAGATGATCGAAGGGGCCCCGTTAAATCGTACACAAGAACAACAAGCTATTGAAAACCAATGGCTGAACAACGTAACTCAAGGAGTTGACAATGAATAAACTTACATCAGGTGTTATGGTACTGGTACTGATTGTGTTGGGTGGTTGTGCAAGTCAACCAGCCTATCGGGCGGCAGAAAACGGCGGTTATGGTTACACTGAAACCAAGCTTACCGACACGCAGTATCGCGTTTATTTTACAGGCCGCGGCAGTGATAAAACCAAAGCGATGGACTATGCCATGTTAAGAGCGGCAGAAGTGACCATTGAGCAGGGCTACGACTGGTTTGTAGTAGCAAATCGTGAAACCCTGATCGACCGCGAAAAGGTTACCACAGAGCCACAGGTTGGCTTCTCTCAACGTTATTCACGGGTCACTGAGTGTGGCTTATTGACTTGTCGCACCGAGCATCACCCGCGTTCCACTTTAAGTGCTGGTGTTTTCGTTGGTGGTAAGGAAAGCAGTACGATTGAAAGTGTACTGGATGTGCAACTGGGTCGCGGTGTTCGACCGGATGATGCACAAAGTTATGATGCCCGTCAGGTGGCAAAAAACCTGGCCCCGGAATAACCACATAAAATCAGGCCGGTATTAGTATTTACCGGCCTGATCCTGTCCTTACCTTCAATTAATTCCACTTTCTGAAAAAAACACTGAACAGTTTTGGGGCTTCCTCACGTATAGAAAAGTTGTCGGGGTTTTCCAGATATTCCATGGCAATGCCGCGCATAAAACAGCTGAGTGCCAGAGTCAGTGTCTTCGGATCCAGATCGGCCGATAAGGTGCCTCTGGATTGTGCTTTTTCGAAAAATTTTGACAGGACTTCGCTCTTTTCCCTACGGGCATCAATGGTTCGCTCCTGGCAAACCTGCAGGCTGCCGGTGTAGTCACATTTTAGTAAAAAAAGTGAAAGCACACGGCGCAGGTACAGGTCATCTTCTAAACGGGTGATCAGCTCAATACAATAGCTCTTGAGACTTTGGAGCGGGTCATCGCCGGTATTCTCCAGCCCGTCTACTAAGTCTTGTATAAACGGGCGATGAAGTTCATCGTGAAGGGCCATAAAGATGTCA
>CATMRP010000211.1 GCA_950073835.1 uncultured Alteromonadaceae bacterium | reverse complement strand
CTGATTGTGGTAGCCAACCGGCACCTGGATTATTACCATACCCTTAAACGCTTGTTTGGCGGCGTTACCACCCTTGCCAGCCAGAACAAGTTTGTTATTTTTAGTGCTGCAAAACGATAAGGATAACCCATGCTAAGAGCTTTGCTATTTTCACTACTGATTTTTACCGTGTCTGCTGAGGCGGCCAAAAAAGAGGCTGATGACGGTTCACAGATCCAGCCTGATAATTACTACCCAAGGGTTAAGCTGGAAACCACCATGGGCGATATTGTCCTCGAACTGGACCGTCGCCGGGCCCCCATCACAGTAAACAACTTTCTGCGTTATGTGGATAAGCGCAGTTACGAAGGCACTATTTTCCAGCGCATAATCCCAGGTTATATTGTTCAGGGCGGTGGTTACACTGTAGATTATGAAGAGAAATCGTCTTATCCGGCCATCTTTAACGAGTCTGGCAACGGCCTGAAAAATTCCATGTACTCGGTAGCTATGGCCCGTCAGAACGATCCGCATACTGCAACCCGTCAGTTTTTCTTTAATCTGGATGAAAACGATAACCTCGACCCGGGCCGCAGTTGGGGTTACGCAGTGTTTGGGGCAGTGGTAGAAGGCTATGAAGTAGTTGATGCCATGGGCGAAGTAGCAACCGAATACAAAGCAACCCTTGGTTTTGCCGATGCCCCGGTAGAGCCAATTATCATCAATAAAGTGGAGCTGCTACCGCCTCAGTTTTGATCTGCCTGATGCTTTTCGGGCATATGTGACAGCCAGTCACTGGCGAAGGTAATACAACTTTCGCCGGTGGCTTTAGAGCGATACATGGCCTTATCCGCCAGACTCAATAATTCCTGCTCATTGGTTGCATCGTCAGGAAAACAGGCCACGCCGATGCTGGCGCCAATTTCAACCAGTACCTCCTGAATAAGATAAGGTTTGCAAATTGCGTCAATGATTTTATCTACCAGCGCCTTACACATGCTGTAAGACTGTATGTCAGTGAGCAGCAGGGTAAATTCATCACCACCCAAGCGGGCTACAGTATCGGAATCCCTGATTGTTTGTTTCATTCTGACAGCAACGCGCCCGAGTAATAAATCACCAAATTTATGGCCGTAGCGATCGTTGACCCCTTTAAACCCGTTTAGATCGATAAACAACAAGGCGATTTTTTCATCGCGCCGCAGGGCATGCTTTATTTCTACCGCCAAACGGTCATTAAACAAATGGCGATTGGGTAAATCCGTTAGCTGATCGTGATAAGCCAGTAACGTAAGTTCCTGTTGCTGCGCCTTTTGCTGACTGTCATCAATAATAGTAAACACGGTTGCAGGCCGGTTACCGATCATGACTTTACTAACCTCTACCTGGCAATGATATTGCTCGCCAATTTTACGCACACCGTACATTTCACCTTCATGTTCATACAACAAAGTATCCACTTTACGGCCAAGCAGCTCGCTCGTAGCGTAACCACTCATGTTTTCCATGAGCTTATTTACTCTGATAATTTTATGGCTTTCATCAGCTACCATAATGCCAGCAGCGATCTTATTCACTATGTTATCGACCAAATCCACAGAGTGAATGGCTTTTCGTACCCGCAAGCGGTACATCAAAATTGCCAGGGAAAAGTTAATAATTGCCAGGAAAAATGCCAGCCCCTGATAAAAGCGAATCGCCATGGCTTCAGCCTGGGTTTCGTGTTCAAGCTCAACGGTCAGCTTATTCATCAAATCAAGTAACATTAGGTTTTTTCGCTGTGCTACATCAATGGCCTGCTGGAGAAGCAGGTGGTCATATTCTCGACCAATGAGCTGTCTGACTTTTTGCCGGAGAGGTGACCACTCCAGTAGCGCCTGTTGCACGATAAGAGTGGTGGCTTCACTGGTTAAAGGCGCCACTTCAATAACATTGTGGACGGCCGAAAACGTTCGCCCCCCGCGATGAAAGCTATCGAGCGTGAGGTCGAAACGGTCAAAGGTTTCCCGCAGTTCTGCGAGCGCAGCAGTATAGGCTTCTTCGTTAGTGTAGGCGTTTTCCATCATCAGCAGGCTTTTCACCAGACGCTGGCTGAGCATCCGTTGTCTGCCGGCAAGGTTGATGTTGATGGCGGCCGCCTCAATGCGATAAGAGAGCCAGACATTTAGCGAAAGCGCAACGAAATCAAACGTCAGGAACAACACTACTGCCACCAGCGTAAGCTTTCTGCCATACCGCTGACTAATGAGGGTTAGTTGGGTTTTGGTAGATGCGAATAAGCCCAAGACGTCTCAGCTCCCTGCATAAATGAGATCGATTAGAATATGCTTTCTACAGTTTGGTATGTTATCTACTAAAGTATAGCATATCCCTTACAAGTTAAAGCGAAATTGACTTAGCCAGGCGATGTTAACCAACCTGTTGCAGAGGGCGCAGAAAGAAATCGTGAGGTAGCTGTTGCGGCTGAAATATCTTGCCCATGCGCTTAAAGCCCGAACGTTGAAGCACTGCCAGCGAAGCAAGGTTATCCGCCCGGCAAATAGCGCTGACCTGACGCTCACCGGTGTGGATTGCAGCCCAGCTCAGCACCAGGTTTACCGCTTCAGTCGCATAGCCTTTGCCACGCCCGTGGGGCAAAAAAGCATAGCCAAGATCCGGGCAACTCAGAAACGGACGACGGATAAAACCACACATTCCAATACGCTGATCGCCTTCTGTATCAATGGCTTCCACCAGCCATAAGCCATAACCTTTGGCAGCAAAGCTGTCACTGGCCACGCTAATATACTGGCTGGCCTGACCGTTGTTGTGAATACCGCGATCGCCGATAAACGTCAGCCATTGTTTATCATTGGTTACCGCCAGAATAAAGTCCACATCATCCCGGCTCAGCCGTCGCAGCCTCAGCCGCTCAGACTCCAGGATCATGACTGGCTTTCCAGCAACTGATCTATTAACGCAAAGTAAGCCGGGTTAACCACTGCCGCCCGTGGATAGCGGGGCGCCTCGCGATCGTTAACCCGGTGATGCTGCCAACCTGTGGTGGAGGCTATAAAACGTCGGGCGGCTGCTTCGCCGCCTAATTCAAGACAACCGGCCAGACAGGTGTCGATATAGCTTTGGTGGACCGGGTAATCGGCACTTGATGGCGCAACCTTTAACGACTCGCAAATCCAGATATCGCGCTGCTTTAACCACTCAATCAATCGCTCGGTGAGGTCGTCAGCCAGTTCAAAGTGTAACTGGTCGATGGTCACCGGCGTAAAGCGGTAATCCTGCTCTCGCTTTTGCAGCGCCGGGTCAAGAAGTGTGGGCACAAGTTGAGCATTCAGCCAGCCATCGGTTTTATGATAAGCGCCAACGTAGGTTTGCAATTCGGGTTCAGAGCGCGTAATCCAGCCCCGCTCGAAACCAAATACCTCAACTTCAACGCCATCGTGGGGAATACCTGAATGACGGCTACGGGAGTCACTGTTCATCAGACTGCCATAGCCAAGCACAATATGGGGCTCAGAAATGGCCGTCATCCATCTTTCAAGCTGGGCTATGCTTTCCATCGGTTAATACCCTAGAGACCGCGCTGCCGGACAATCTCATATAAACACACCCCGGTCGCCACCGACACATTTAAGCTGGATACGCTGCCGGCCATGGGCAGTTTTACCAGTTCGTCACAGGTTTCGCGGGTTAACCGGCGCATGCCTTTGCCTTCTGCGCCCATAACCAGCGCCATAGGGCCGCTAAGCTTACAATCATAAATCAATTGCTCGGCTTCGCCGGCGGTACCGATTACCCAAACCCCTTTATCCTGCAGCTGTTTTAAGGTTCGCGACAGGTTAGTAACCTGTATAAAAGGCACTACTTCAGCGGCACCACAAGCGACTTTTCGGGCCGTACCGGTAAGTCCTCCGGATTTGTCTTTAGGTACTATCAGTGCGTGAGCACCGGCCGCGTCGGCGGTACGCAGGCAGGCGCCGATATTATGCGGATCGGTCACCCCATCGAGAACCAGCAATAATGGCACCGGGGTAGTATCCAGCAACCGGTCCAAATCACTTTCATCCAGGGTTTTGGCTGGCTTCGCCCGGGCTACAATGCCCTGGTGCTGCTCACCTTTAACTTTATCGTCGAGCACTTTGCGGTTGCAAAATTGCACCGAGACGCCAAAACGGCGGGCCTGATTAACAATATTAATCAACCGCTCATCATCACGCCCTTTCAATACCCAAATTTCAATCAATCGTTCGGGTTCGTTTTCAATTACCGCCTGCATGGCGTGCAGGCCGTATAACCATTCTTGCTGAGCCATTAACCTTTCTTACCTTTTGCCGGCCGCCCCTGCTTGGAGCTGCCGCGCTTATTAGCTGTAGTGCCAGACTTTCCCGCTGGCTTACGTCGTGATTTACCAGAGTTTTTCGCACCGCTTTTATCGCCGTCTTTAGCACTACGACGCTGGCGGCCAGCCGGTTTTTCATCACCACTGCGCTTATTGACCACTTTGACTCTTTTGCCGCCCTGGGAGCGCAACCACTTGTTATCGAGCACCAGATCTATCTTACGTTCGTCCAGATTCACTGCCGCAACTTTTACTTCCAGCTGATCGCCTAAGCGGTACTGGCGGGCTCCGCTCTCACCGCTAAGCGTTTGCTTCACTTCGTCGTAGCGGTAGTAATCATCGTCAAGGGAGGTAATATGCACCAGACCATCGATATGGTATTCAGTAATGCGCACGAAAATACCAAAGCCGGTTACCGAGCTCACCACTCCTTCAAAGGTTTCACCCACGTGATCCTGCATAAACTCGCATTTGAGCCAGTCGCTGACGTCCCGGGTAGCATCATCGGCGCGGCGTTCAGTCATGGAGCATTGTTCGCCCAACTGCTCGACTTCTTCAGCGCTGTATGACTTGGCACCATGAACCGTCTGCCCTTGTTTTTTAAGGATAGATTTAAGCGTTCTGTGCACCACCAGATCCGGATAACGGCGAATTGGCGAGGTAAAGTGAGCGTATGCATCCAACGCCAGGCCAAAGTGACCGATGTTGTCGCCATCGTAGATAGCCTGCTTCATGGAGCGCAGCAGCATGGTCTGGATCAGTTCCTGATCAGGGCGACCTTGGGTTTTGCTGACCACCGCAGTAAAATCTGCCGGCGAGGCACCCTCTACAATGCTGTGCGGGATCCCTACTTCTCCTAAATAAGAGGTAAAGGCGGTCAGTCTGTCTGCATCTGGTTTGTCATGCACCCGAAACAGTGAGTGCGCTTTATTATTTTCAATGTATAAGGCCGCACTAACGTTGGCCATGATCATACATTCTTCAATCAGCTTATGGGCATCGTTACGCTCGATGGGCACGATGTTTTCAATTTTGCGCTGGGCATTAAAAACAAATTTACTTTCCTGCGTTTCAAACTCAATAGCACCACGCTGTGCACGGGCTTTTTTAAGCGCACGGTACAGATCGTGTAAATGGCGCAGGTGAGGCACAAAGTCTTCATACCGCTGATGAAGTTCTTTGTTACCGCTTAAAATTTGCCACACTTTACTGTAGGTAAAGCGAGCATGGGAATTCATCACTGCTTCGTAAAACTGGTATTTCTCCAGCTTGCCCGCCGGGCTGATGGTCATTTCACATACCATGCACAGCCGGTCAACCTCAGGATTCAGTGAGCATAAGCCGTTCGACAACACTTCCGGCAACATGGGGATCACTTGCTCAGGGAAGTACACCGAGTTCCCGCGCTCCAGCGCTTCGGCATCCAGCGCGCTGCCGGGCGTGACATACTGACTGACATCAGCAATGGCTACCCATAACTGCCAGCCACCGTTATCCAGCGGTTCACAGAATACGGCGTCGTCGAAGTCTCTTGCATCTTCACCGTCGATGGTTACCAGTGGTAACTGACGCAGGTCGACGCGGCCGGTTTTGTCTTCTTCCTTAACGCTGTCGGTTAACCCTTCAATCTGACGGGTTACACCTTTGGGCCATTGATGGGGAATATCGAAAGTGCGCAGGGCCATTTCAATTTCCATCCCCGGCGCCATGTGCTCACCGAGCACCTCAATAATCCGGCCAACCGGGCTGACCCGTCGACGGGGGCGCTGGGTAATTTCTACCACTACTACGTTGCCTTGCCTGGCACCGTGCGCGTGTTCTGGTGGAATAATGATCTCAAAGTTGATTCGGCTATCGTCAGGAATAACCATCCCCATACCCTGTTCGGTAAAGTAGCGGCCAACAATGGGCTCTTTGCGGGGTTCTATCACCTGATTAATATAGGCTTCGCGACGACCACGACGGTCTGTACCGCTCTCACGGGCTTCCACCTTGTCGTCGTGCATAAACATTTGCATTTGCCCGGCGCTGATAAACAAATCGCCGGAATTGTCATCAGGGCGCAGGAAACCGTAACCATCGCGGTGGCCTATAATTCGCCCGCGAATAAGCTGCTCCTGTTGCAGAACGGCATACCGCTTTTGTTTGGTAAATTGAATTTGTCCCTCACGCTCCATGGCGCGCAGGCGTCGTTGAATGCCAATCCGGCTGTCTTCGTCCTGGGCATTTACGTTGTGGCAAATGTCCATAAAGGTCATGGGTTTGCCATGCTCTTTAAGGGTTTCCAGCAAATATTCGCGACTGGCTACCGGATTGTCGTACTTGGCTTTTTCCCGCTCGTAGTGCGGATCATCTGTCATATAAACTCTGTGGTTTGATGTATTGCTGCCAGTATAATACTAATCTGGCTCATTAAATACTCAATTGCGTATAAGAATTGTAGTGGC
>CATMRP010000210.1 GCA_950073835.1 uncultured Alteromonadaceae bacterium | reverse complement strand
GATTAGCTGCGTGCAGTCAGGAATTGATAGACGTTTGATGCGTCACGAGACTGAGAAAACTCAACCAGAGATACACCGTTACAGGTTACGCCGTCTTTTGCACTTACTACTTTCAGTACTTCACGCTGGCTTGCACCAATCAGACCGATGTTACGCGATACAGAAGAACGCAGCAGGCGAACGTCATCTTTTACTACCGCTTTACAAAAACCAGCGAACTCAGTGTCACCTGTAAAACGAACGCCTTCAGCAGTTACGTCTGCAGAAGCAGTTGATACACCCATTACTGCTAAAACGGCGGCAACGATTGTTGATTTGATTACTTTAGTCATTTAAATATCCTCTCAGATTGTTATGGTATCCACCGGAAGCTGTAGAGCGATATTGCTGTTTATCAGTTCTGGTGTCAGCCCAACGATTTGCGCTGAACGTTTCTCGTTGGTGCACTATATTTATGCCCCATCTGAAAGAAAATTACTGTTTTTTTATTGTATAGGTATGGTGAAAATAGCGTAAATTATAATGTTAATAGCCAATTAACAACCTACCTTATTGTTTTTATTGGTTATTTTCTAAATAAATATTACCATTCAGAATATCTATTAAAGTTTAGATATAAAAAAGTTCTAAAAAAAACCGTCAATTCTGAAAGTTTACATCTTGATTAAGCCCGTTTTTCACAAAAATATACAACTTAAGTCGGTAAAACCGCCAACAAAGCCCCGCAAGCTGTAATTTAATTACAGAAATAATGTAAATATGATGAAAAACTGACTAATTTGAAAGTCAGCGACAGAGACGACCGTCATCAGAGAGGAGGTTTATTAGCGTCTTCGTGACACACAAATATCGCTGAATTTGTTCCGGGCCAGGCTTAGCCGCAAAAAATGACGGGGAGCCGGACTAATTGCCCGACTACCCGCTTAAATCTACTATTAGGGAGAGGTTGAGAACCAGATCAGACGTATTCGCGTTCCCGTTTGGTTTCGATGGCATCAATGTAACCGTGCCAGGAGGCATATCCAAGTAATGGCATTAATACAATAAAGCCAATAAATCCGGTAACAAAGCCAATAGCAACAATGGAGAAAATAATCCCGGCCCAGATAAACATCGGCACCTTATTCACCCAAACAGCATTAATGCTGGTCATCACAGCAGTGGCTAAATCAACTTTACGCTCCAACAAAATAGGCTGGGTAAATGCGGTGACAAAAAACATACCGATACAAAATAACGCCCCCACGCCGGTACCCAGAATCAGGAATGGCATTAAGCTTTCCAGATTCTCGATCTGATGCTGTGGATACAGCGCATGGATCAGGGAGGCGACACGCAACCAGAAGATCATCAGGATCATCAGCAAAATACCAAATCCCCACTCGTTCACCGCATTACGGCGCATGGCACGTAGCGAATGCGATAACGTGGGTTTATGACCTTTTTCATGCTCCCAGCTGATATCGTATAATCCCGCCGCCAGAAACGGACCAATCAGCATAAAGCACACTATTGAGGGCAAAATAATCAAGTGCCAGCCGGTCATCGCCACTAAAAAGGAGATAACCCAGGGAATGACGGCAAACAACAAACCATAGAAAACGGACAATAACGGGGTTTTTAATAAATCCTGAAAGCCCAGAGATAACCATTTGATGGGGTCGCCGACATTGAGTTCTTTACAGGGAATGACCCTGGCGATACCGCTGTCGGTAATGGCGTTCTGGGGTGTTTCTTTAAAGTGTTGTGACATAAACTCACTTCCCTCAGTTGTTACTGTTAAGCGCAAAACAGGGGAACATTCACTTATCCACGATACTTACCGATTTTCTGAGTGAACCGGTGCTAATTACTTCAGAATCTTCCCCACCGTTATATATACGATAGATCCAATTACTAAAGTTCACAATTTATTAACAATAAAAATATTAAAGGGAACGCGCGATACTGACCGGTTGCCAGTAAAGCCGACGGTGAAAGTAACGATTCACCGCCACATTAAAGTCATAAAAGCTGCACACCGCGCTTTTTTGCCCGGTGGCCACATCAAAGGTGAAACGATGACAATTGTTGCCCCAGGGATGGTATTCAATATAAGTAAAGATACGCGATACAGCTCGCTCGGCGGCGCCATCGGCAACCAGCGGATGCAGATCTTTATCGCAGAGCATGTAAATGTTCTCGCCGCTGCGGTCGTTTAAAAAGCGCTGAGGTGACACAGCTTTCACCAGGCCACTGCCATGCAGTTCAATAATATAACCATCAACCCAGATGCCCGTGTGTTCGAATACACCATAAATACCACAGCAAACCATGGCTCCATCTATGGGTTTTACTGACACCCTGCTCTCGCCCGGGTAATGCTCTACCCCGGCGCTGTGATCAACAACTACATCTGAATGGCGCATGCGAACACCCTGCAAAAAGCAAACTTTTTCTTTAAAAGCACTATTTTGAGTTATAGCCCTTCCTATTTATTGGCTCAAGTCGGTTTTTGTAACAGTTTATGCAATATATTTGCGCTAAAGCGCAAAATTTGCTTAACAGCGTATAGCCCGATGCGATACCCTGAAAGCCCCGTAATTTAAGTAGTTTAAGATGAAACCGGTACACAGTTCGCACAAGTTAGAAAATGTATGTTATGACATTCGCGGTCCGATCGCCGCGCAGGCTCGCAAGATGGAAGATGAAGGCCATCGCATTCTCAAACTGAACATTGGCAACCCTGCCCCGTTTGGATTTGACGCCCCCGACGATATCCTTAAGGACGTCATTCATAACCTGCCAACCTCACAAGGCTATTCTGACTCTACCGGTATTTACGCGGCCCGTGTTGCAGTGATGCAGTACTACCAGCAAATGAACATTCGCAACATTCAGGTTGACGATGTGTTTATTGGTAATGGCGTAAGTGAAATGATCATGATTGCCATGCAGGCGCTGCTGAATATGGGCGATGAAGTGCTGTTACCCAGCCCGGATTACCCGCTGTGGACGGCTGCGGTAAGCTTGTCGTCCGGCACACCGGTGCATTACCGCTGTGACGAACAGGCTGGCTGGTTTCCCGATATTGATGACATCAAAAGTAAGATCACCAAGAAAACCAAAGCCATTGTACTGATCAATCCGAATAACCCCACCGGGGCGGTGTACAGCAAAGAGTTGCTGCAGCAAATTGTCGATTTGGCCCGTGAGCATGAGCTGGTGGTGTATTCCGACGAAATCTACGACAAAATTCTGTATAACGATGCCAAGCATACCTGCATTGCCTCACTGGCCGATGACGTGTTCTTTGTTACCTTTAGCGGTTTATCCAAAAACTACCGCGTAGCGGGTTTCCGGGCCGGCTGGCTGGTGGTATCCGGTAATAAACGCCTGGCTAAACATTATATTGAAGGGTTAAACATTCTGTCGTCCATGCGAATGTGTGCCAACGTGCCCTGCCAGAGCGCCATCCAAACCGCGCTGGGCGGCTATCAGAGCATCAACGATCTAGTCAAACCCGGCGGCCGACTACAATTGCAGAGGGATTTGGCGGCCCGTCGGTTGAATGACATCGACGGCATTACCTGTGTGCCACCGAATGGCGCCATGTACTGTTTTGCCAAAGTCGATGCCGAGAAGTTCAATATCGCCAACGACGAACAAATGATCCTCGACCTGCTCAGCAGCGAAAAAATCCTGCTGGTGCACGGCCGTGCGTTTAATTTAAACGAAGGCATTTATTTTCGTCTGGTTTTTTTACCGCACAGCGATATTCTGGCTCCGGCCATGGATCGCATTGAAAACTTCTTTAATGGCTACCGCCAGAAAGGCAAAAAGTGATGGCCGACAACAGCCATTTCTTTGCCCACCTGGCCAGGATGAAACTTATTCATCGCTGGCCGCTGATGCATAATGTGCGTATCGAGAATGTTCAGGAGCACAGCCTGCAGGTTGCCATGGTTGCCCATGCCCTGGCGCTTATTCGTAACCGCTTTTTTGATGGTCAGCTCAATCCCGAACGGATTGCCACCCTGGCCATGTTCCATGATGTGTCTGAAGTGCTTACCGGCGATCTGCCTACACCGGTTAAATACTACAATCCGGCCATTAAGGAAGAATATAAAAAGATTGAGAAAATCGCCGAACAGAAGCTTATCGATATGGCGCCGGAGCCCTTTCGCGAAGATTACGCCGAGTTAATCAGCGGTGACAAACACAGCGAGGACGAAGCCTTTATTGTGAAAGCCGCCGACGTAATTTGTGCTTATCTTAAAACGCTGGAAGAACTCAGCGCCGGTAATCGCGAATTTACCCTGGCCAAAAAGCGCCTTGATAAAATGCTCAAAGACTACCATTCAGACGAAGTGGATTATTTTTTAAAACAATACGTGCCCAGCTTCTCTCTTAGCCTGGATGAAATCACTCAGGAAGAGCACGGCGAGTAATAAAAGGAGTCAGTCTGTATGCAATCCGATCGGCAATCCATTCGGCAATCCAGTCAACGTCTCGAATGGCAATCGAATTGGTCTGAACGCCGGTTACCCCGCACTCAGGCAAGGGACGGCGATCATCGCTCGCCATTCCAGCGAGATAAAGCACGGGTACTCCATTCTGCGGCCTTTCGCCGTTTACAGGCCAAAACCCAGGTACTCGGGGTCGGCTTAAGTGATTTCTACCGTACCCGCCTCACTCATTCTTTGGAAGCGGCACAGATAGGCACCGGTATCACCGCTCAGCTACAGGGTAAGTTTCCCCGCTTAACCGAATATGTCAGCCTTGATCCCTATTTAATCGAAACCCTTTGCCTGGCTCATGATATTGGTCACCCGCCCTTTGGCCATGGCGGCGAAATAGCCCTGCATTACATGATGCACCAGCACGGGGGATTCGAAGGCAATGGCCAGACATTTCGTATTGTTACGCGGCTGGAACCCTATACCGCAGAACACGGCATGAATCTGAGTCGCCGCAGTGTGCTGGGTCTGGTGAAATACCCCAATTTTATCGATACGCTGACCAATCAGGATATTGTGCCGGCAGATGATTTACGTATGCGTCAGGTGAAAGCCGAGCACTGGCACCCGCCGAAAGGGCTGTTCCGCTGCGATGAAAACCTGTTTGACTGGTTACTTGACCCGTTAAAACCAGAAGAGCGTGACGCCTTTATGGCGTTTAATCAAAGTGCCGATAAGCATGGTAAAACCAGCCATAAATCCTTTGATTGCAGTGTAATGGAGCTGGCCGACGATATTGCCTATGGTATTCACGATCTGGAAGATGCCATTGTGATGGGGATGGTGAAGCGCGCCGAATTCAGTGAAGAGCTGGAGAAGCCGTTGATTGAACTTAAGGTGCCGTGGCTGTCTGATGCTATCAGTAAACTCGGAGACCGCCTGTTCAGCATCGAACAGTATGAGCGTAAAAATGCCATTGGCGCACTGGTTAACTGTTTTATTACCGCAATCCGCATCGAGGAGAACCCGCAGTTTAATCACCCTTTGTTGTGCTATCAGGCGGTACTGCCTCCTCATTACAGCGAAGCACTATCGCAGTTTAAACAGTTTGTTTACCGCAAGGTCATTCGCAAACCTGAAGTCCAATTACTGGAATATAAAGGCCAGCAGGTAGTGATGGAGCTTTTTGAAGCATTCAGCTCCGATCCCACTCGTCTGCTACCGGAAAATACCCGCAGTCGTTGGCTGCAGGCTGAAGAGCAAGGCAACGGTCACCGTGTAATTGCCGATTATATTTCAGGCATGACCGACGAATTTGCCGCCCGCCTTTATTCCAATATGTTTGTTCCGAAACGCGGCGGCGTGCTCGATACTTTGTCGTTGTAACCGCCAGAACGAGTATTTAAAGCGCGTACCTGCCCGTAAGCAATCAGCAGGAAAGACAGCTTACTTTCTAATGCAGTGCCAGTTTCACTGCAGTTAACTCGCTGGCTTCAGATGATGTCGGCATTGCTTTGGCGTCTTCCACCATTACGGCCATGGAATCAAGTACATCCAGAAAGTCTTTCAATTGTTCAGGGGTCATTTGCGCAGACAAGGCTTCAATTTTGGCGATCAGACTTTTTGTCGGTAATCTCATGAGTGTCAATATTCTGTGGTTATAAGCATTGAACCAACAACGCTACAAATACCTTGCCAACTTGTGAGAATTAACGCGAGCCGACAGTACTGCCATTAAAATGCGCCAGTACAGATGAAATTTTTTTGTGCTGAATGCGGTCTTAGTACGTAACCAGAGGTATGAGTTTTAGCAAATCAGGCATTATGACTAAACGATTTAAACCATCACAAACGTTCAAAAGTAACGAAATCACCGACGAAGCGGTGTTCTCATCGCGCCGCAGCCTGCTTAAATCCATGGGATTTGTGGGCGCGGGCGCGTTGCTGAGCGGCTCAGCAACAGCACGCGGCTGGTTCGATGATGATGAAGACAAGCCGGCATTCAAGGCCAAGCCGCTGGATTTTACCCGCAATGACAGCCTCTCTACCGACGAAACCATGACGCCCTATGCAAAAGTCACCTCATACAACAACTTTTATGAGTTCGGCACCAGTAAGGACGATCCGGTGGAAAATGCTCAAAACTTTCAGGTTGACCCATGGTCACTGAAAATTGACGGTATGGTTCGCAACCCCATTACCCTGAGCTATGACGATATCCTCAGTAAATTTCCACTAGAGGAACGGGTGTACCGGTTAAGATGCGTTGAGGCCTGGTCGATGGTGATCCCCTGGTTGGGCTTTGAGTTAAATAAATTGCTCAAACTGGCTGATCCGCTCGGGTCGGCAAAATATGTGGCGTTTAAAACCCTGTTCGACCCAAAACAAATGCCGGGTCAACGCAACCCGTTTATGGGGGGCGGTATCGACTACCCGTATGTGGAAGGTCTGCGACTCGATGAAGCCATGCACCCGTTATCACTGATGTCGGTTGGCGTGTACGGTAAAACCCTGCCACCGCAGAACGGCGCGCCAATTCGGCTGGTAGTGCCATGGAA
>CATMRP010000209.1 GCA_950073835.1 uncultured Alteromonadaceae bacterium | reverse complement strand
TGAACCGCCGTGGTACGGAACCGTATGCCCGGTGGTGTGAGAGGACGGGAGTTGTAAAACTCCCTCCTACTCGATTGTTACCTGGTCCTTTTTCCAATAAACACTAAATCACCCCAACGCAGAATAGGCGCAAAGTGGTATTGAATTTAGTTAACAATATGTAACTATGAATAAAAATGCAGAGCAGGACATCCTATGGCACTGATTAAACTGGTATTACTCGCTGCACTGGCAATGACAGCCTTTGCCGCTAATTCGCTGCTTTGCCGGATGGCGCTGGTAGAAACCGATATCGACCCGGCATCCTTCACCTTCTGGCGATTAACCAGTGGTGCGCTAATGTTAACCCTTTTGGTGGTTATGCGTAACCAAAAGCCGCTACAGGAAGGCAATATGACCTCGGCCATTACGTTGTTTGTGTATGCTGCTGGCTTTTCGTTTGCCTACATCAGCATGACCACCGGGGCCGGTGCTTTGCTGCTCTTCGGTGCGGTGCAGGTAACTATGATCAGTTGGGGGTTGTTTAAAGGCGAAAGAATGAGCGCGTTGCAATGGGGCGGATTTCTACTCGCCCTGGTTGGTCTGATAATGCTCTTGCTACCTAACGCGGCAGTACCGCAGCTTTCCAGCGCGCTGATGATGCTGGCAGCAGGGATAGCCTGGGGTGTCTATTCGTTAAAAGGTAAAGGCGCAAAATTTCCCATTGAAGCTACCGCCGGTAATTTCATCCGTGCCACGCCACTGGCGCTGATATTGCTGGTGATATTCTGGCCGGGCGGAGAGCTTCATCCCGAAGGCATGGCTTATGCTGTTGCCTCAGGCGCCATTGCCTCGGCATTAGGGTATGCCTTGTGGTACAGCATTCTGGTGCATTTAGCCGCGATTAAAGCCGCAACATTACAATTATCCGTGCCGGTGCTGGCGGTTTTTGCCGGATGGTTGTTCTTAGATGAAACGGTCACACTCAGGATTATCTTAAGCTCCCTGGCCGTTATAGGTGGTGTCGCCATGGTAATCTGGGTGAAAAAGATAGCTAATTGATAATTTTTTATACTAAAAACCCGTTGTTCCTATGGCTAACTGCTAGCACAGAAAGTCACTCGTACTTCCAAACTAATTTAACAATATGAATTTTGACTGCTAACGGGGATACGCTTTAATTCAGAATATTAGGAAACTTGTGAGCTTTGTATTTTTAATCAACAAGTTAAATAAAACTAACACTAAAGTATAAAGACGGCGGGCCGATATGAATATCAGGAAGTCCTGAATTAATCATGGAAGATGTCTCTAGTTGTAGGTCACAATTCGTCGGCGCTTACTATTCAGCGTCAGTTGTTCTCGGTAACAAACCGACTGGACCAGTCTTTTGAACGCCTTTCTTCGGGGTTTCGCATCAACAGTGCTGCCGATGACGCGGCCGGTTTACAAATAGCCGATCGGCTGCAAAGTGATGTGATATCAACCCGTCAGGTGGTGCGTAATCTCAATGATGGTATTAGCTACGCGCAGATTGCAGAAGGGGCGTTAGACGAAGTGAATACGGCGGCGCAGCGCATGCGGCAACTCGCCGTGCAGGCGCAGAATGGCATTCATTCTGATAGCGATCGCCTGGCGTTAGACAAAGAGTTTCAGCAGTTAAAAAGCGAAATCGATCGAATTGCCTATGAGACGGAAGCGTTTGATCGCCACCCATTACTATCGCCCAGCACATTATTATTTGAAGATAGCTCACCAGACAATGTGACACTGGGCTCTGGTCAGCAAATAGTGAATAACCTGCCTTTCAGTGGTAGCGGCAATGATTTTTACTTTATCCCGGCAGACTCCGAAAACATCCGCTTTACCTTTGATTCTTATAGTCTGGATGATGATATTCACCTGTTCACCACCGGTGGCGAGCATTTAGCGGGCGTAGAAGTCCCGGCAGTCGGTGATCCGTTGGCTGATTTTAACTGGCAGGATCTCGGTATTGATTTAAGCAATATTGATTCGACTTTTTTAACTACCGGCAATGGATTTGATGCCGGAGCCAGTTACGACGCGAGTAATATTAATGCAGCTAATGCAGTGGGTACCACAGTGACTTATAGCGGCGACGGCGATCTGGATAATGACGGCCGTATTTTCACCGGCGAGACGGATGTAGAAATCATTACTTTAACCGGTACTACTAATCAGGATATCATTCTGGCAGTCTCAGGGCAGAGTTCAGGGAGTTCTTATCAGGGCCGAATATCCTGGGATCGGCTAGGCGGTGTGGCCAGTGCAGCCATTCAGGAAGCTGAACTGGCTGATGAAAACCCCGAAGAAGACGTGAAAATTACTACGTCTGCAGCAATAAACGGGCCCCAGGATTACCATGAAATTGCCAAAACACCGGCTACAGCAGCCGATTTGGGGCTTACCGGGTTATCGCTAAGTAGCCAACAGCAGGCTGAAGTGGCTTTGAATGCGCTGTCTGGCGCTATTGATGATATTGGTGAAAAGCGCGCTGGTTATGGTGCTGTGCAGAACGCCATGCAATCCAATTTGCGAAATCTGTCGATTCATGCCGAAAACACCCGGGCGGCACAATCACAAATAAGAGATACCGACTACGCCAGCGAAACAGCCAGTCTGGCGAGAAATCAAATCATCCAGCAAGCCAGTCAGTCATTACTGAGTCAGGCTAACCAGCGGCCAGAGATAGCTCTGACGTTACTCAATGGCTAGAAACCCAGTTTGATTTTTAAATGGTTTGTTGGCTTGCAGCAGCACGGCAGGATCTCATCGTCGTCAATAAAGGCGAGGGGATCGGTAGTGTATTCGACTTCGCCTTCCAGCAGGGTAGTGCGGCAGGCACCACAAAATCCCTCGCGGCAATGGTATTGCACGTCAATCTGTTGAGATTCAAGGCTTTCCAGCAGCGTTTTATCGGGGGAAGCGGTCACCGTTACCGTATCGACAATGTCGATACGGTAGGTGTTGTCGCGGTCGGTCATTACCGGTTATTTAGAGTTCGAAATCGGCAAAGTCGTCTTCGCTAACGGCTGAATCAATCTGACCTACCAGGTATGAGCTGATTTCAGATTCCTGTGGTGCCACCTGAACATTATCGGAGATCAGGTAGTTATTCATCCATGGCAGCGGGTTAGAGGTAACGTCATAGGGCTGGCCCATACCGATAACCGCCATTCGCTGGTTAGCAATGTATTCAACATACTGACACAGAATTTCTTTATTCAGGCCAATCATAGAGCCGTGCTGGAACAGGTATTCTGCCCATTGCTTTTCCTGCTCTACGGCTTTCATAAAGATTTCTTTCGCTTCATCGGCACATTCCTGCGCGATTTCAGCCATTTCCGGATCATCTTTACCTTTGGCCCACAGGTTCAGAATATGCTGAGTGGAGGTTAGGTGGAGGTTTTCATCGCGGGCAATCAGACGGATGATCTTGGAGTTACCTTCCATCAGCTCGCGCTCAGCAAAGGCAAAAGTACAGGCAAAGGATACGTAGAAACGAATCGCTTCCAGTGCGTTAACCGAATTCATACACAGGTAGAGCTTTTTCTTCAGCTCGCGCATGTTAACCGGGTAGGGCTGACCTTCGTTGGTGTACATGCCTTCGCCCTGTGTTTGCCAGAGCTGCGTGGCATAAATCAGGTCGTCGTAATACTTGGAGATGTCTGTTGCACGACGTTTAATTTCATCGTTCACCACAATATCTTCAAAGATACTGCTCGGATCGGTAAACAGGTTACGCAGAATATGCGTGTAGGAGCGTGAGTGGATTGTTTCGAAGAACGACCATGTCTCTACCCAGGTTTCCAGTTCCGGTAACGAGATAATCGGCAGGAATGCGATATTCGGGCTGCGGCCCTGCACCGAATCTAGCAGTGTCTGATACTTCAGGTTAGAAATGAAAATGTGCTTTTCCGGCTCGGTCAGTTTTTGAAAGTCGACCCGGTCACGTGTGACATCCACTTCTTCCGGACGCCAGAAAAAACTAATTTGCTTTTCGATGAGCTTTTCAAAAATCGAATGTTTTTGTTGGTCGTAACGAGCGACGTTAACCGGGTTACCAAAAAACATCGGCTCGTCGAGCTGATTCACATTTTGCTGATTAAACGTGGTGTATTTCATATTTTATTATCACTTCACTAGCGCAATAAGAAGCCCGGCTGGCACCGGGCAAATGACCAATTGTTATATTTTATTATGTCCTGAGAAAAATGTAACAAATGAGTGGGTGGGTTGGTCTAAATCTACTCTTGAACCCTTATAAAATATACCACTCAACATTTGTTATCCCCAGCAGCATAACCATACTTAGTAACATAGGTAAAATGTAACACAAGATATTGTGTTTTGATACGTCAAAATTAGCTAAAGGATTAATGTTTTTTAGAGCGAAATGTTACATGTTTAGTTAGAGAGATAGGATCGAGGGAGACCTAATATTCTCTACATCTACATTGGTAAGGCACTATAAGTGCATATTTCGTTTTCATGAGGCGATAATTCAAATTGTTGATACACAAATCGCTAGATTATTCAACTTTACGTAGTTCATAAATATCCTGATAGGTTGCCTGAATTGATGTGATCCAACAGATTTGTACAACTAATGAAGAGATTATTA
This sequence comes from uncultured Alteromonadaceae bacterium, assembly GCA_950073835.1. GTDB lineage: Bacteria > Pseudomonadota > Gammaproteobacteria > Enterobacterales > Alteromonadaceae > Alteromonas. The sequence goes on along the minus strand of CATMRP010000209.1, from coordinate 2,457 downwards.
TCTTAACTGGGCTGTCTATTAATACGCGAAAAAGCTACTCAAAAAAATTTAGATCAGATGCTCTTTGTCTCGTTATGTAGCTGAGTTACAAAGTTGCTGAGGCAACTCATTGTCTTGGTATTAGTGCCAAAATGTAAGGCTGCTGGCTTAAAGCAAAGCAATCAGATGATTGTCATGCATGCAAGGTTGGCAAGTTGATATCGTAACAGGAAGAAATCCGTCGACTATGAGAAGAAGATAAGCGCGTTAGAATAGAGAAATACAGTCTAAAAATGCGGTCGTAAGTTCAAGTGGAGATCATTGCAACTCCTGCGTAAAACCATTCGTTAGACTAGCGGCGCTGGTAATAAGTAATTATAGAATGTATGCGTACTTATGGTTACTGTTTCGTAATTATCAATAGACACCGCACTCAGCTACAGGTGTTTTATGTTGAAACCTCAAATGGATCGCTTATCAATAAGCAGCTACTGCAATTGACAATGGTATTAATTCGTGGAATCTTATACTTTAGTATAAAGAGGTCTTTGATGACGCTTTGGAATTAGTGATTTTGTGTAAATATTAAACTTATTAGAATATTAGGGAGATATTATTTGAAATTCAGATTGTTAATGTTCGCAGTTTCTTGCTTATTTCTAAGTTCATACGCCCAAGCTGGGTATTCTTTTCGTACTCAATGTAATAACTGCTCTGACCCATCCTCTACAGCTAGAAGTTATGCTGCTCAGCAAGATTTATATACAGGTGATATTGTAAATGTAGTTGATTTTGGGACTCCAAATGTAATTATCATCAATTCCTTTGAAATAAACAGAAATTTTAACCCAAGGAATGGGGCGTATGTATATTTGGCTGTAAGCACTACCACATCTTCCGAAATAGAAACAGCTAAAGCCTCGTATAGGGCGGAAGTGGTTTCACTTCAGCAAGATTTATCATCGGAATCTGCAAACATCGACATCACAACTGTTGATAATCCGTGCGCAACACCAGGCCCAAACTCTCCAAAAGCTGACTCTATTTGGGATGTTGTAGCGTGTAACCCTGCATTTAACGGACTTCAACAAAGAATTAATAGTGGGGAGTTTGCAAACCTAGAGCAAAACCTTCTATTAAAGTTTGGAACATTAACCGATATGATGGGCGTTGGTGAAGGTCTAGTTAGTACCGATTACATAGAATTCACCACAACAGATGGCGCTAAATTATTAGTGAAGCTGAGTCTGACTGCAATCGGAGAAGAAGGGGTATCAATCTTGGCAGAGATTGATTTAAGCAAATCAACTGACTCAAACGGAAATTCGCTGGATATGTCGGGACTCGTAAACGGAATACCAGTTGATGGTAATAACGGTGGTGGCGTTTATTTTTCGGATAATGGCGCAACAGGTCCAGGTTCGTATGCTTCAACAGTTCAGTCGTTTTTAGATGCTGCTAGAAGATTAGGAATACTTGTTCCAGAAGGATACGATCCTGGTGGAATGTCGTGTGTACTGAGTTCTGATGGAAGAGCACTAGATTGTACGCACTCAAACTAGAAAGTCGAGCCACAAATAATAAAGGAAGAAGCGTCTTATTCTTCCTTTATTATTCATAAACTACTTTTACCATGGTGCTGTCGTGCTTTCTCAGCATGTTATTGAGTAGCATACTAGTAATTCAAACTTTATTGAGCAGGTCACTATAATGGGCAGTATTACCTTCACAACTCTTTTTTTTGTATTAATTTTAATACCCTTATTGATAATTACGCCTCTTTTTTTAACTCTACTTTCTAAACGTTCTAAAGGTACCTCAAAAATTGGCTGGCTAATATTAGTCCTGTTTACATCGTGGATTGGTTATTGTGCTTTTTTGATCGTAACAACCCGCGATGGATCCGCAAAGTAGGTAAAGGCAATTATATTTAAACTAAAGTATCCATTTTCAAAAGGTGCAGTTTTTACATACATATTGTCACTAATAAGTTTGCGGGGCTTTCTTGTTTCATCACATTAGACACATTAGATTCGGCTGACGTGTTCAAGCAAATTCACATAACTTAGTTAAAAAGCTACTCCTAAACTCGCCATTTCTGACTTATTATTGGTTTGGTTTGGAGTGAGTGTAAAAAAGTCAGTGTAAGTGGTATTTTTGGAACTAGGTCTATGGTTCGTTCAATTAGGGTTGATGTATCAGTCGGGCCAGAAGTTTGACTATTCGTTTCTAATATTCTCCCCCTCTTTAAAACCTCACTACAAAGGGGGAGACAATACTAAGTATTACCGTATTAGAACGCCGCCGCCAGAACCGCCACCGCCACCGCCAGAACCACTTCCAGGAAGAGGGGTCGGATCGCAAAACAAGTCATAAGTAACCATAAAAGTTGATGCTTTGTCGTAAGCGATCAATTTAGACCGTCTTCCCCAGACAGAACCACTCCGTAAAATAGTCCCCGTAGATTTTACTTACGGA
>CATMRP010000208.1 GCA_950073835.1 uncultured Alteromonadaceae bacterium | reverse complement strand
GGTCTGAAACGCACCATGTTCAGGCTGGTTGGTACAAACAGGGTATGAATGTACTCACCAAACTTAATCATCTGAATACCGTTAATCGACACTTCTGCGCTGCGGCGCATCATATTGAACAGACTCACCCGTAAATGCCGGGCGAAACGCTCATTAACAATTTCCAGCGTTGGCATTCGGCCACGAACGATACGATCCTGAGATGAAAAGTCATACTCGAGCGCCGACGAGTCTCCCGGATCATGGGCGACTTCTTCTTCCTCGACGTCATCTACCCCGTGGAGCAGCGCATCAATTTCATCTTGTGATAATAAATCGCTCACAGCGAACTCCTGCTATTGCATAACGAAGTCGGTAAACAGTACCCGTTCAACCACTTCACCACCGGCAATGTCCTTCAGTGCGTTCTGCACCGCTTCCAGGGCATTGTCTCTTAACTCAATTTTACCCGGCTCTGTAACCAGGTCATCAGCGTTGCTGGCGCTGAAGGTTTGCAGCAAGGTACCTTCGATTAAAGGAATATGCGTTTTAGCCTTCTCTTCGTTATCGGTACCACGCACCATTAACTGAACTTTAATCTGTACCAGCCTGTCCCGACCAGAACCCGGCACGTTAAAGACAATCGGCCGCGGCATGGCCACGTAAAGCGCCGTGCCCACGCTGGCGTTGGTATCGGCCATTGGTGCCTGACCACCGCCTTCAGCTGCCAGTTCCTCGGCAGCTGTGGGTTCATCACCGCCGGCAAATAAGAAGAAATAGGCTGCACCACCTCCGCCAATCAGCACGACAGCGATAATGATGATCAGCATCAGCTTGCTTTTCTTACCACCGGTTTCTTCAATCTGTAATTCTTCTTCAGCCATTATCCAACCACTCTCACATCCACAAATTAGGCGTATTATCTCTGCTCACCAATAAATGGCAACGGCAAACGCTATGTTTTCATTAAACATAGTCGTCAATCAGGCCGTTTACAGGTCGGACAACGTGAGTTTCCTGACTTTTTGTCTCCTCCTCTGCCGATTCACCGAAGCCGCCGCCCTGCTGATCGGCAAACTCGCCATCACCGGCTTCACCACTGTTTTGCTGACTGACAAAGGATTCACCTAAATCCAGCCCTTGTTCGGAAAACATATCCCGTAACCGCGGCATGGCTTCATTCAGTGCCTCTTTGGCTTGCTGTGATTGGACTACAAAACTTACCGAAGCGCTGTCGCCCGAAACGTTCAGGCGGATCTGCATGCTGCCCATTTCCGGAGGGTCAAGGCGAATCTCGGCCATCGACTGACGACCATTTACCATCCAGCGGATTTTTTCGGCGATCTGTTGCTGACCTTGCGATTGCTGCACATTGACCGGCTTTTCGAAAACAGATTGCTGTTGCATGGACTTGATAGTATCACCATGCTGCTGGCGGGTTTCCTGTACCAGCACGTCACGGGCCACTGTGATCAATTCGCTGAGCTGTTGTTCCTGTCCCTGGCTCATGCCTGCCATGGAAGCAAGCTGGGTAAGTTGCTGAACATCCTGCATCACCGGTAACACTATATTCTGACTACTTTGGGGGGCGACATCCTGCACGGTTTGCTGCACCAGCGCAGCCAGATCAATACCCGGTTGATGACCCTGCTTTAATTGTGCACGCATTTCTTCCAGGCCGGTGGTTAACTGGCTGCGCATCTGACTTAACTGGGTATCAGTGAGTGCCGGATTGGCTTTGCTGGCACTATCGGTCATCACCTGTGCCAGCTCCTGTAAGGTCTTATCGTTACTTTCGCTCAGTATTGATATCAGTGCATCCTGGTCGGTTAGCTTTGCCAGCGCTTTGTCGGCATTAACGTTTGTCTCTGTATTAGCCTCAGCTTTCGGTGTTTCTGCATGTTGTTGAACCTGACGCATGAGGCTTACCAGCAGCGTCGCCTGATTGATGAGCGCTTCGTCGGTTACCTCGGCCACGGCAACCGGCTCTTCGGCCAGTTGCACATTGGCCGCTGCTATCTCAGGTAACAACTCCTGTTCAGCTTGCTCAACCGTTATGTTGCTGTCATTTTTTGTGTTCTGACGTTCACCGGGTATACCCTGCAGCAACGCCATGGCCAGTGCCAGCAGGTTTTCTTCTGACAATTGCGAATCTTCAGCGGCTTTATCTGCTGACTCTGCCGTCATGTTCTCGACTGCCGCTAACCAGGCAGGGTCTGCAGCGGGAAGGCTGTTGTTTGTTCCTGCGTCTTCACTTTCTGCACCGGCTTTGACCTGTTTAACCAATGCCAATAAATCGGAAAGTACCTGTTCAGCACCGCGCATTTGTTGCAGTGGTGAAGCCTGAATATCTCCCGGCACTTCAGATGGCAACAGACTATTCAGCCAGTCCTGTAGTTTAGTCAGCACGTCACCCTCTATGGGTTGCCCAATATCGGTTGGCAGCATACTGATAATATCTTCGCTACTGAGCGGCTCATTGGCGGTTGCTGGTGTGTCTTTGGCCGGGGTTAACTTATCCTGCAGGGCGAGTACGGCATCTACCATAGCAAGATAATCTGGTTCGCCATCGGCCGTGGGGGCAGCATTGCCGCCCAGCAACATGGCAATATCCGCAATATTCTCCTCGGCAGCGGCGATATTGTCGATGCGTTCCTGAGCTGTATGAGTGGCTGAATCCTGACGCTTGTTAGTCTCTACCTGCATTTCAGCGCCGCTGGCCATTTTACCTGACGTCGCTATTGCGTCGCTTTCTGAATCACCAGCCGGTTTGTCTGTTGATTTGCTGGCTGGGTTACCGACTGGGTCACCGACTGGATCGCCGCTCGGTTCGCCTGTTTGCTTGCCGGTTGGCTCGCTCTCTGTTGTTGCCGTACTGTTAGTATCGGAGGCTTCTTTCTTGCTCTGCTGAGCTGACGATGAGGCCACTATTTCCTCACTCTCAGACGCAGGCTTAACCGCTTTAGCAGCTTTGCTTTTAGCCTCAGCAGCTTGTTCGTCGCTACGCTGGCGATTAAGCACCTCGGCAAAGCTATCTTCTGCCGGCGTATTGTTGCCTGACTTTGCCGCTGCCGACTGTTCAGGGCTGACAGGTAATACAGACTCGCTGGTTTGAGCAGGATCACGTTTGGCTGCACTGTCCGGCAATGTCTCCGGGAAGGCGGCAATTTGTGATCGTTGCGTGGCAAGCTGTTGCATCATAACCGAGTCCTCAATACCTAACTGCTTGAATTTGATGTGTTGTTACATCAGTATTAGTCGCTTCAGTTAAGATTTTGCAAAGAGTGCGCCACTTTTATAAAAGGCGGGGTCAGGAGATAGTACGGCGTAGCAGACGCTGGGTAGCCAACTCATCCATCATCTGTTGTTCGATGCGATTATCGATAATCTGCAGGCTTTGATCTTTCTTCTCAATAAGTTTTTCAACGGCCTGGCGGCGTCGCTGCTGCGCCAGCCATTGGGTACGACGTTGGTCGGCCGCCATTTTACACTGAGCAATAACATGCCCTTGCTGTTCACAGGCTTTATCCAGCTTGGCGACAAAGGACAAACGTTGTTGATAGTGATGAGCTTTTACGCCACCACTACCTTCCTGCTGGAGCTGTCGCACATAGTCCATTCGGTACTGTTGCAGGCTGGTGAGTTTGGTACGCTGTTGTTGATGATAATCCTGGGCCAGGCGAAAGGCATTTAAGGCCTTGTTTTCTTTTTCCAGCTCCATTTTTAATACGGTGGCGAGCTGCTCAATAGAACGGGTAACATCGTTGCGGGCCATCGGTGTTAGCCTTTACCTAAGCCGCGAGCCAGCTTACTCATGGCCTCCAGGCTTTCATCGTAAGCGGTCACCTGTTTCATGCCCTGTTGCAGCAGCGCTTTGATGGCCGGTTCGGCGTTGATGGCTAAATCAACCCGTGCATCGGTACCACGCGTATAAGCCCCCAGGGTAATCAGGTCGCGGTTTTGCTGATAGGTCGAATAAACCTGGCGAATACGACGAGCCTGAAACAGATGTTCTTCACTCACAACCTGCGGCATAACCCGACTAATAGAGGCCTCAATGTCGATGGCCGGGTAATGGCCGCTTTCGGCCAGCGAACGTGACAATACAATGTGACCGTCAAGAATCGCACGGGCGGAGTCAGCAATCGGATCCTGCAAATCGTCACCTTCTGTCAGGACAGTATAAAAAGCCGTGATCGAGCCCTGATTATCGCTGCCGTTACCGGCGCGCTCTACCAGGGCTGGCAAGCGGGCAAATACTGAAGGCGGGTAGCCTTTTGTAGCCGGTGGCTCGCCTACCGCCAGTGCAATTTCCCGCTGAGCCATGGCATAACGGGTTAATGAATCGATAAGTAACAGGACATTCATGCCCTGATCGCGGAAGTATTCGGCAATGGTAACGGCAGTTTCGCAGCCCTTTAAGCGCATCAGTGGCGAGGTATCAGCGGGCGCGGCAACAACGACCGCGCGCTGACGCTCTTCTTCAGTAAGGATATCGTGGATAAATTCTTTTACTTCGCGGCCCCGTTCACCCACCAGACCAACCACCACCACATCGGCTTTGGCGCCACGGGTCATCATACCGAGCAGCACACTTTTACCCACGCCACTACCGGCAAATAACCCCATACGCTGTCCTACCCCGACGGTAGTAATGGCATTGATTGCACGCACGCCCACATCCATGGGTTCGGCGATAGTCCGCCGGGCCAGCGGATTAATTGGCGGTTTGGTGGTAGGCACCCGTTCACTGGATTCAATGGGGCCAAGCCCGTCAAGCGGCAGGCCATTGCCGTCCACCACTCTGCCGAGCATTCCTAACCCCACGGATAACCCGCTGTCCCGATTAAGCGGTAACACCCGTGAGCCGGGCACAATCCCGCGCACCGCTTCAGTGGGCATCAAATAAGTAATATGATCGCCAAAGCCAACCACTTCAGCTTCGATTTCGCCGTCGATGGTTTGCACCATACACTGGCTACCGACGGGTAATTGACAGCCTACCGCCTCAAGCGTCAGGCCAATGCCGCGGATAAGTTTACCGGCCGCGACAACGGGTGGAGATGGCACCTGTTTCTGAAGTTTTTGCAGGTGGGATACCAGACTAACTGTCATCAGATAAGCCCTGCTCTAACAGGAATTTATCGAACACGTTACGACTGCGCCGTTCAATGGAAAGGTCTACAGCGTTATGCTGGGTAACGATATCGCAACCGCCGCGCTCCATGCCCGGGGTATCTATGAGTGTCCAGCCGCGTTGTTTGATGGTTTCTTCGCCAAAATGGGCCTGCACCAGTTGGATATCTTCCGGATGCAGATGAATACTGTAGTGGTTTTCTTCCACCGGCAGCACCTTTAGCCCTTCACTGAGTGCCTGAAGAATAATGTCTTCATTGGTTCTGACTTCCGTTCTGACCACAGAACGTGCCAGCGCTACGGCCAGTTTAACGACTTCTTTGCGAACCTGTTCATCCACCTTGGTTAACGGCTCATGAAGCTGAGTCACCAGCGATTCCCACAATTCGGTTTGTTGGCTGATTTGTGCCTGGCCCTGCTCAAGCCCCTGGGCCAGCCCGGTCTCGTGGCCACTGGCCAGACCTTCTTGATGCCCTTGCGCCTGACCTTCGGCTTTTCCCTCGTCAAAACCGGTCTGTTTGCCTTCGTTGTAACCCTCTTCATAAGCGGCCTGACGAATGGCTTCTATTTCCTCGGCCGTGGGCGGTTTAATTTCTTCCGGCTCTTCCGGCGGCTCATATTTCCAGTCGCTGCGGCGATTCAGTGCATTGGTTTTGCTCTCTTGCATAGATTGCGGCTGTTCAACATGTGGCAAATCCCAGCCTTTGGCGTCTTCAAGCTCTTCAACCGTAAATGATTTATAGGATTTCATCGCTTATCCTGTTAGAGGAACTCTTCGCCGCCACCGCCGCCAAGCATAATTTCACCGGCATCAGCCAGGCGTCGGGCCACTGACAGAATTTCTTTTTGTGCAGTTTCCACTTCGCTGATCCGTACCGGCCCCATGGCTTCAAGATCATCAGTGAGCATTTCTGCTGCACGTTTCGACATATTTTTGGTGATCTTGTTTTTAAGCTCTTCGTCAGCGCCTTTAATAGCTTTAAGCAGCGAGTCTTGTTGCACCTCGCGCAAAATTGCCTGAATACCACGGTCGTCAACATCCACCAGATTGTCGAAGACAAACATCAGATCCTGAATTTGCTGACTGAGCTCTTCGTCCTGTTCGCGAATAGCATCCATCAACTGACCTTCGATATTGGTATCCAGGTAGTTCATGATATCGGCAGCAGACTTCAGACCGCCCATTTTGGCTGCCTGGGTACCGGCCTGACCGGCAAATTGTTTCTCCATTATCTCGTTGAGTTCCTGCAACGCAGCAGGCTGAACTTCTTCGAGGTTAGCTACCCGCATCAATAAGTCCAGGCGAACTTTTTCCGGGAACTGCGACAAAATCTCGGCAGATTGCTCCGGCTCAAGGTAAGACAAAACAATAGTCTGGATCTGCGGGTGTTCGTTGCGAATAATACTGGCCACCTGCTTGGAGTCCATCCACTTGAGAGAGTCCAGGCCTTTGGCGCCTGATCCCATCAGGATCTGGTCAATCAGATTAGCGGCTTTGTCTTCACCCAACGCGGCCGTTAATGCCCGTTTCACAAAGTCCTGACTCTGGAAACCAATGGTTGAGTAGTTCTGTATTTCTTCAATAAAGTGTTTATGCACAGAGGTAATTTTTGCCTGTGTCATATCATCGATACGGGCCATGGCCGCACCGAGCTTTTGTACCTGTTTAGGCTCCAGATGTTTGAGGATCTGGGCAGCATCTTCTTCCGACAGGCTCAGTAGCAGGATCGCGGCTTTCTCAACGCCTTCGAGCTTACTGACGTCGTAAGTTGGTTCTTCTTGTGTGGCCAGTTCTTCTGCCATTTTACGACCCCTTAATCACTCATCCTGCAACAGCCAGCCCTTCACTACCTGGGCAGATAGTTCAGGTTCATTGGCCACCAGTGCACGCACCGCTTTTAACACATCTTCATCTTTATGCAGATCCGGCAACATTAACGAGCCATCCGGTGCAAAGCCTACCTGGCCGGCATCAAACTCGCTGGACAGCATGTTAATGGTATCATCACCCAGATCCAATCCTTCATCGGCATCGAATTCATCCG
>CATMRP010000207.1 GCA_950073835.1 uncultured Alteromonadaceae bacterium | reverse complement strand
AACTTTGGCGCAGTGCGTTTTATTTCTTCTATTGCTCGCGAAATACCCGCCTGAGTGCTAAAATCCGCCTCCAACACAATAGCCCCGACATTTTTTAGCTCGTCGACAGACGGCTTGTGTCGTCGGTATGTGATGATAACCGGTTGATCGTTGGCCAGCAGATGTTGCGCAATCGCTAGTCCGAGACGCTGACTTCCACCGGTGATGAGTATAGGTAAAGACAAAAAATACCTCCGATAATTTTGGTACTAATTACGACTTTACACGGATTGCAGATCGTTTTAATGACAAATTAACAGGTTATTTTAATCCTAATCTGCAGTCTTGATAGTATAAGCTGGGTTAGTCGTTGTTACGGAATGAGTGAATGTTAGCAAAAGAAGCGGTAGTTGTGCGCGATGCTGTAAAACTGGGCATTTCCAAAGAGGCATTGCTGGTGCATGAAGCACTGGTAGATAAAGGCCTGGAAACACCTATGTTAGAAAATGGTCTGAGCGACGAAGCGAAGCGCCAGCGGATAGAGCACGCCATGCGGGACGTGATGGAAACACTCGGCCTGGATTTGTCTGATGACAGCCTGTCGGAGACGCCAGAGCGCATCGCTAAAATGTATGTCGATGAAATATTCTCTGGCCTGGATTATCGTAAGTTTCCCAAGATCACCCAGATTGAAAACAAGATGCAGGTGGGTCAGCCGGTTCAGGTAAGTGATATCAGTCTTACCAGTACCTGTGAACACCATTTCGTCACCATCGACGGGACGGCCACGGTAGCCTATATTCCAAAGGATACTGTGATTGGTTTGTCTAAAATTAATCGTCTGGTAGGTTTCTTTGCCCAGCGTCCTCAGGTGCAGGAACGTCTCACTCAGCAAGTGCTGGTGGCTTTGCAGGCTCTGACCGGCACCGAAGACGTGGCGGTAGTGATCAACGCCACGCATTATTGTGTAAAGGCAAGAGGCATACGCGATAGTCTTTCTTACACCAAAACATCGGCACTGGGCGGGCAATTTCTGACCGACATGCAATTGCGCCGTGAATTTTTTGGCGGCTAGCCACAAAAGGCCGTGCTGAAAGCAAAAAGGGGATGCTGTAGTAGCATCCCCTTTTTCGTTTTTGATAGTTACTTCGCACCGTCTTCCTGTTCGGAAACGATGAGGTTAATTTGATCGTTAATGCCGTTGGCTGCAATAATTTCAAGCTTTTGCTTACAGTGCTGACATGCATCGGATTGTTCTTTGTACATGTCTAACACAGTTTCTCTGGCTATGGCATTAATGTAACCACAGCGAGGACAACGATATTCTAAATAAGCCTGGCTTAGCATTTTCCGTTTGCTCCTGTTTTACCGAAACAGTGATCCCTTCATTGACAACCACAAATAAACTGATTGCCCTGCTTCTCTACTGTACATGGGTATATAAGTGATACCCTACGCCTCATTATCTCAGTAATGAGCTCATTATTGTGAACCGCGCTCTCACAAGACATAAGTATAGCAGATCTGCGCAATGTCACCGGCGGTTCGGAAATTTAATTGCTCATAAATACTGCGTAACGGGCGGGTTCGATCAGTACGGGGCGGAAAGTAGCAATAAGGAAGCATGAATTTTTTAACGTTCATCAGGCCTTTCTTTGTCAGTTCGTTTTAGCCGAGTAACCAGTATTGTTGGTAAGGTGCTAAGTGAATGTCTGAAACCTTATCGATACGCTTTTTGCTAAATAAATCTGTTGCGGCTTTGCCGTCAAACACTTCCAAAACGTTGCTTTGTAGAGTTTGTGGGTGCTCACTGAAGTTGCATAGAGCCAGTAATTTTTGCCCCTCATCCGTTACCCGGCAGTACACAAAGCAATGTTGATTCGAAGTGTGTAAAATATGGGTACGGGCCTGACCAAACACAGCATGTTCTTTGCGTAAATTAATCAGCTGTTTAATGCCGGCAAAAATCGCTTTTTGGGTCTTTCGCTCGAGCGAGTCAGTGGGAGACGGCGCAGCTTCAATGTCATTGATGTGTGCTGAAGTGACGGCAATTCTGTTTACCCAGCGATCATCGTGTGCTTTGGCCGGATCATCCCGGTAACTGTAGTCATTAAGTAAACCCAATTCATCACCGGAATACAGCAAGGGTATGCCGCCAATGCTCATAATTATTCCATGGACCAGCATGATGCGGCGCATAGCGGTGTCGATTGCCTGTTGATCATTGGCCTGTAATGCACCTTCCAGGCCGCATAAAGATGCCAGTGAACCGCACACCCGACAATCACCGTTTGATGGATTTTCTGCAAACGGCACGCCGTCGGCATAAGAGCCCTCGAAGCGACCGGTGAAAAATTGATTCAGGAAGTAGCGATGATCGTAGGGGTTAATCCCCAGTTGGTGGGCTACGGCGTCATCAAAGGTCCAGCCGATATCATCATGGCAACGGACATAGTTTACCCAGCTGCAATCCTGTTCAATGGCAAAGCTCTTTTGCATTGAACTGGTAAGCAAGCGCGTCTTGCGCGTAGCCAGGCTGTTCCAGATAAGGGCCATCAACAGTGGGTTATAGGAAAGCTGACACTCATCCTGGCGAATATATTTAAGTACCTCATCGGGGTGAACAATGGCTTCCGATTTAAACACCACCGCCGGTGCCGTGATCTGCAGGCAGCAGTTGAACGCCTGGATCAGTTTGTGTGCATTAGGCTGGTTTTCGCAGTTAGTGCCCATCTGCTTCCAGATGAAAGCCAGCGCATCCAGACGCAGGGCTGCGCAGCCAATATTTGCCAGAAATAGCATTTCTTCAGTTATGGCGTTAAACACCGCCGGGTTGCTGTAGTTTAGATCCCACTGAAAACTGTTAAAGGTTGTCCATACCCACTTTTGCATCGTCTCGTTCCAGGTAAAGCTGCCACGGCGAACCTGCGGGAATATCTCTCGCAGGCTTTGCTCGTACTGGTCGGGGATGGTGCGATCATCAAACAGGTAATAGTAGTTCTGAAAATTTTCGTCGCCAGCCAGGGCCGCTTTTGCCCAGCGGTGTTCGTCGGAGGTGTGGTTAAACACAAAATCCAGTACCAGATTAATACCGGCTTCCCGTAACGCTTTAGACAAAGCTTCAAGCTCTTTCATATTGCCCAGCACCGGGTTGACTTTGCGATAGTCAGACACTGCATAGCCGCCGTCGCTGTCACCTTCCGGGGAGGCATAAAGTGGCATAAGGTGCAGGTACGTGAGTCCGAGTGACTTAAAATAAGGGATCTTGGCCTGTAGTTCGGTAAGCGTAGGGCCCATCAGATCGACATAGCAAGCCATACCGACCTGGTTTTCCTGCTGGTGCCACAGCTTGTCAACGTCGCTTCTGGCTTTATCCAGGCGTTTCAGGTCGGCTTTTCGGTTTTTAAGCCCCGTGGCCAGCGACAGGACCAACTGAGATAAATGATAATAACAGTCGAACTGATGGCCGTAGACATCCACGTAGCGTGTGAACAATTCGTGAAAGTGACTATGGAGACGATTGACGAAAAGGTTGCGATCGCGCTGTGACATAAACGATAAATCTAACCCTGCCAGTATTCTGCTCAGGCATTGTTCACTCGACGCCGCGTAATTCATCAGTATTCTCCAGCCAACTGACTTGCTTCAGGTGGTTTTACAAAAGTTTCACAAATTTGTTTACAGCAAAACTAAGCTTTGCTAGCTTTAATCTTAAACGATTAAGTTAATTTAGCAAGAAATTTACAAGTAAATGTCTATCCAAAGTCACGACTTATCAGTAAGGGCTTTATTTGCTTACTAATTTCTTAAATTAAACTAAAAGATTAAGTTTTTGTGTTTGTGTTATTTTTGTTAATCATTGGCTTTTGGTTGCGTAAGCGAAATCTGTGGCCAGATACTTAACAAATAACAGACACAACCGATATGAATTCAACCCTAACGATGTCATGATAATCCGCAGCAATACTGTGGGTTAATTGAACAACGCTTGCAGAACTTTGAGGCAATAGCAGATGGCGTTAACTGATCCTTATTACGCGGTGATTGAAGCCGGTGGTACCAAATTTAACTGTGCGATAGTAACTCCCGGGCGCGATATCGTGGCGGAAATTCGCATTCCAACCACAACCCCCGAAGAGACCTTATCTAAAACGGTTGCGTTCTTTCAACAGCAGCGTGAAGCCGGCTATGCTTTCAGTCAGATGGGCATTGCCAGTTTTGGGCCCCTGGATCTAAATCCTGCCTCGGCCACCTATGGCTACATTACAAAAACACCCAAGCCACACTGGAGTCATACCAATTTAGCTGGTCACCTGGCTGCTCAACTGGAGTGTGAAGTGACCATTGATACCGATGTTAACGGAGCGGCACTGGGCGAATATCGCTGGGGTGCTGCTCAGGATACCAAGGTGGCGGTATATGTAACGGTAGGTACCGGTGTGGGCGGCGGCGTGGTAATCAACGGCAAACCCCTGCACGGATTGGTACATCCGGAAATTGGCCATATGCTGGTGCAGCCTCCGGCTGGCATTCATGGCGTATGCCCCTTTCACCAAAACTGTGTAGAAGGGTTAGCTTCAGGTACCGCGCTGGGCAAAATCTGGTCGCAGCCATCTGACACTTTTGCGGATGAGCATCCGGCCTGGGATGGTCTTAGTGAAGTATTGGGGGATATGTGCCATAACCTGATGGTGACGTTAAGTGCTGAAAAAATTATCCTGGGCGGCGGCGTAATGCAAAAACATGGCCTGGTTGAGAAAGTGATTGCGGCCGCCAGTGGTAAATTGAATGACTATATTGTTATGCCCGAAGGGATAAGCCTGGAAGACATCATTTGTTTACCCGGCCTGGACACCCGCTCCGGGATGTTTGGTGCATTGGCGTTACTGGACAGCTAGATTTCGTAGAGTTCCAGCGGTAAGCCATCTGGATCGTTGAAGAAAGTAAAACGGCGTTGGGTGTAAGGATCTACCCTGACCGGTTCACATTCAACCTGGTGATCGGCCAGATGTTTAATAGCTGCATCGATATCCGTGACTTTAAACGCCAGGTGGCGAAGACCCTGAGCTTCCGGCCGGCTGGGTCTTACCGGCGCGCCGGGAAAAGAGAATAGCTCAATCTGTGTACCATCGGCTAACGCCAGGTCACATTTATAAGAATCGCGCTCAGCCCGGTAGTTCTCAGCCACTACCTCAAACCCCAGCACCTGTTGGTAAAACGCTTTGGATGTTGGGTAATCGTTACAGATAATGGCTACGTGGTGAATAGCGTTAAACATATTATGGCACTTCCTGACCGCGGGCAGATTCAAACAGCTGATACCAGTGTTCACGGGATAAAGTTAACGTTTCTGCTTCTGCGCAGGCGGCTATTCGCTGTGGATTAGTGGTTCCGATAACCGGTTGAATACCGGCCGGGTGGCGCATTAGCCAGCCTAACACGATCGCTTCTCTGCTCACGCCATAACTGGCGGCTAATTCACTTACCAGTTTGCTGGTGGGGCAGTCTGCATCGCCATTGCCAGAATACTTGCCCTGTGCCAATGGTGCCCAGGCTTGTAACTGCACGCCTTGTTGTTGGCAATATTCCAGAGTACCCGGTGTATAACCATTCTGACTATTGTGCGGGCTATTGGTGCAGATCCCTTCTTCTACCCAATCCCGGTAACCGAGACTCATTTCCAGTTGATTAGCGATCACCGGAAACGGCAGCAGTTTATTAAGGGCATCAA
Source organism: uncultured Alteromonadaceae bacterium (assembly GCA_950073835.1). Lineage (GTDB taxonomy): Bacteria > Pseudomonadota > Gammaproteobacteria > Enterobacterales > Alteromonadaceae > Alteromonas. The sequence goes on along the minus strand of CATMRP010000207.1, from coordinate 1,528 downwards.
TCTGATACCAGTGCATATTCGACACGCCCAGATGACTAAATTTACCTTCCTGATGCAATCGTGTGAGGCACTCGGCCACAGCGGGTAAATCGGCCAGTGGATCCGGGCGGTGCAGCAATAACACATCCAGATGTTCGATATTGAGTCTGCTCAGAATGCCTTCGACCGAGGCTGAAATCCACTGGGGCGAAAAGTCGTAGCGCTTTGGCCCCTGATTGTCTTCAAAGCGGATCCCGCATTTAGACTGTATGATCATATTATCGCGCCAGTCAGGCTGATTGTTCAGCACTTCGGCAAAGACCATTTCGGCGTTGCCATGGGTATAAATATCAGCGTGATCAAACACCGTAATACCAGACGATAACGCTTGCTCAACAGCCTGGGTCGCCAGCTTTAAATCGGCTTTGGTGTAAGGTTGGTGAGACCAGTTCCCGCCCAGTCCCATACAACCGAAAATTAGCTTGGAGGCATGTGGAAATTGTGTTTTTAGCATAGTGATTTTCTATTTTTTTAACTTGGCCACACCCTATCTTAAACCTTTAAGTGATACAAACATAGTTGCCGATCGTATTGAGGCCTGATATCAGTTTTCGTTTCAAGGAATTATTATGGTTCGTTTTTTAATGATCCTTTCCACAGTGTGGTTAGTGTTCGGGTGTACGTCGGTGCCAGAAGGCGTTAAGCCAGTGCAGGGCTTTGAGGCCGATCGCTATCTGGGAACCTGGTACGAAATTGCCCGGTTTGATCATAGTTTTGAACGTGGCCTTTCGCAAATTACGGCTAATTACTCCATGCGCGATGACGGTGGTATTCGGGTACTGAACCGAGGCTATAACGCCGAGCAAGGTGAGTGGAATGAAGCTGAAGGTAAGGCTTATTTTGTTGAGGATAAGCAAACAGGGCATTTGAAAGTGTCTTTTTTCGGTCCGTTTTATGCCAGTTATGTGGTGGCAGAGCTCGACAAGAAAAATTATCGCTATTCGCTGGTGACCGGCCCGGATAAGACGTACCTGTGGATACTGGCGCGCACGCCGGAACTGCCACAAGAAATCCTGGATAGTTTACTCAGCAAAGCAAAGGCGCTGGGGTTTGATACATCAAAGCTTATATGGGTTGACCACGGAGATAGCTCAAACTAAATGGTTGTATTGCTTATTATAAAATGCTTGGCCTGTGCTATACTCGCGTTTTTTCACTTTCGGGCATAGACAATGGCAAACGAACAAGCAGTATTTAAACGTGCAAATGACGCATGTGAGTTATGTGGCAACAGTGAAGGCCTGAGCCTTTATATGGTGCCTGAATCACCCAACGACTCAGATAATTGCGCAATAGCGGTTTGTTCGACCTGTTGTGGGCAGTTAACTGACGAGAGTGAGATAGATGTGAATCACTGGCGTTGCCTGAATGATGCCATGTGGTCTCAGGTGCCGGCAGTGCAGGTGGTTTCATGGCGGATGTTAAAACAACTGGAAAGTGAAACCTGGGCTCAGGATTTACTCGATATGCTGTACCTCGACGATGACAC
>CATMRP010000206.1 GCA_950073835.1 uncultured Alteromonadaceae bacterium | reverse complement strand
ATTCGCTGGGGGATCTTTACGCCATCAGAAGCCGGTGCCTTTGCCGTGGTGTACGCTGTTTTAGTGGGGCTGTTTGCTTATCGGGAACTCACCTTTGCACAACTGTACAGCGCCTTAAACGAAAGCGTGCGGGATATCGGCATGATCATGTTGATTGTACTGGCGGCCGGCACGGTAGGTTATGTGATTGCCTTTCAGCAATTACCGGTTGAACTGGCCCAAAGCGTGTCTGCAGTAACTCAGTCACCACTGCTGGTGCTGATGATATGCCTGGCACTGTTGCTGGTGATTGGTACGCTGATGGAAGGCACCATTACCGTACTGTTGCTCACTCCTATTCTGGTGCCCGTTATCCAAAGCGTGGGGATCGACCCGGTTCACTTTGGCATTTTACTCGTGCTGGTAGTGACCTTTGGCGGCACTACACCGCCGGTTGGTATTGCCATGTACACCGTGTGCAACATCATGGATTGCCCGATTACCCAGTTTATTCGTCATGTCTGGCCATTTTATCTCACCGTGCTGGTGGTGTTGCTGTTGCTGGCATTGCTGCCTGAACTGGTGCTGTTTTTACCCGACTATGTTTATGCCACGCCTTAACCGGCCTGAAGATGAGACTATATTATGAAAATTACTGATGCGTATGTGATTGTATGTTCGCCCGGTCGCAACTTCGTTACCCTCAAAATAGTAACCGACGAAGGGATTTACGGTATTGGTGATGCAACACTCAACGGCCGCGAAAAAACGGTAGTCAGTTATCTTGAAGATTACCTCGTTCCGGCATTAATCGGTAAGGATCCGGCCCGGATTGAAGATATCTGGCAGTATATTTATCGCGGTGCCTACTGGCGTCGTGGTCCAGTGGGCATGACAGCCCTGGCCGCCGTTGATATGGCTCTGTGGGATATTAAGGGCAAAGTGGCTGGCCTGCCGTTATACCAGTTACTCGGTGGTCGTAGCCGCGATCGCATCATGACATATACCCATGCTAACGGCAGTGATTTAGCCTCTACGCTCGAAGCGGTGGGAGAGGCTATCGATCAGGGATATCAGGCAGTGCGAGTGCAGTCAGGTATCCCCGGTATGGCCAGCACTTACGGCGTGGCCAAAGACGGTAAAAAATATGAACCGGCGGATGCGGCACTGCCTTCCGAGGCAGTGTGGTCTACCGAAAAGTACCTTAATTTTGTGCCGCACCTGTTCAGTGAGGTGCGTCGTCAGTATGGCGAAGAAATACACCTGTTGCATGATGTGCATCACCGTTTAACGCCTATTGAGGCGGCGCGGCTGGGTAAAGAGCTGGAACCTTATCATCTGTTCTGGATGGAAGATGCTGTGCCCGCTGAAAACCAGCAGGGCTTTAAGCTTATCCGCCAGCACACCACAACGCCACTGGCCGTGGGAGAAGTCTTTAACTCTATTCATGACTGTAAAGAGCTTATCCTTAATCAGTCGATTGATTATATTCGTTCTACGCTGGTGCATGCCGGCGGCATTACACAAATGCGCCGGATAGCCGATTTAGCGGCCCTCTATCATATTCGTACCGGTTTTCATGGTGCGACCGATCTGTCTCCGGTATGCATGGGGGCCGCCCTTCATTTTGATTACTGGGTGCCTAACTTTGGTATTCAGGAGCATATGCCGCACAGCAAACTGATGGAATCGGTGTTCTCCTTTGATTACCAGTTTGACCGTGGTTTCTTCACCCCGGGTGAAGCCCCTGGTCATGGTGTGGATATCGATGAGAAGCTGGCAGCAAAATATCCTTACCAGCGAGCGGCGTTACCAGTAAACCGACTCGAGGACGGCACGCTGTGGCATTGGTGATCATTATTTCATATTTAAACTGACTCAGGACAAGCTATTTGTCAGGTTAATAAAGGGTTGATTTTTTGTTCGGGTGAACGGTTATCGGGGCGATTGTCACTCCGAGGTTTTTTTGTTTAAGCACTTGTTTTGAAAATCTTTTTTTTGTGAATGTTGTTCAAGCAAAAAGCAATGGGTTTACCAATAAACGTAAATTAAATGTTAATAAAGCAAGTTAATAATACCCTCCGGAATGAGTTGTACAAAGGAAACTCTGACACTCGATTGCGAACTCGATTGTAAATTCACAGTTGCCTCATTAAAGGCTGAGAAACACTGAAACCGGAGGGCTGCTACACATGCCTAAATCAAAAAGCAGAAATTTAAATTCACAAAGTGAGCAAAACGGCTTGATGCCAGGGGAGTCATTCCCGCGGTTTAAAAGGTCGCTACTTGCCGCTGCTATTATGTCTTGTACCACAGCGGTAATGGCGCAAGAGGCAGTTGATGAAAACAAAGAAAGCGATGACGACAGCGCAGTAGAAGTGATTTCGGTAACGGGTCAGCGTCAGTCTCTGGAAAGCGCCATCGACTTAAAGAAGAATGCCGATACCATTGGTGATTCTATTGTCCTTGATGAAGCTGGCAAAGTCCCCAGTACCTCATTGTTAGAAATTCTGGAGCGTTCACCGGGTGTCACTATGAACCGGGTCAGAGCGGGCAGCGAAGGCTCGCCGGATGGTTTCGCATTCGAAGGTTCAGGTATTCAGGTGCGAGGCTTAAACAAGTCCAAGACACTGATCAACGGGCGCGAAGTATTTTCCGCTAACGGTGGGTCAGGGCTGAGCTGGGCAGATGTCGGCCCGGAGCTGTTAAAAGCAGTTACCGTATATAAAGCCAGCCGCGCTGACCTGATTGAAGGGGGAGTTGCTGGTACAGTAAATCTGCAAACTCGGATGCCTTTTGACTTTGAAGGCTTTAAAGCGAATGGCTCGGTAACGGCAGATTATGGTGACTTTTCGGAAGAATTAACCCCGGCTTATTCAGGCCTGATTTCTGATCGGTGGGAAACCGATTACGGTGAGTTTGGTGCGTTATTCAACATGGGCTATTCAAAAATAGCTTCCCATGACAGTAACATCATAATGCCGCCATACCTGGCAACACAGTACAATGGCGAACGTGTTTATGCGCCTGCTGGTGTACGCTTTACCCAGGATCAGTTTGAGCGGGAAAGAACCGGTTATTATGCGGCTCTGCAATGGAAACCCAGAGAAAATCTGGAATTTTTCCACACCACTTTTATTTCAGAGCGTGAAAGTAACCGTGATAGTCAGATTATGACTATCGAGCCGGGCGCACCGGTGGGCGTGATGGATGGTGCCCAATTTGATGACGGCATATTCATTAGTGGCGCCATTTCGAGCACTAACCTGACGTCCGGGCTACCGGTGGCGATGAACTCAAGCTTTACACCCGGCTACAGTAAAACCGCCGACCACAGCTTTGGTTTTGAATACGAATCTGATTACTGGGATTTAAGCGGTAGCTATCAGTATGTTAAAGCTGAGTCACGTTCAGGCAAATACAGTCTGGGTGGCGCTGTACTAAGCAACATTATTGAAACCAACATTGACCTGTCTGGTGATATTCCTAATGTTACATACGGTAACCCGTTATCTACTGATCCTGCGGATACCGGTATGTCACGAATTAACTGGCTGGACATGGAAAACGAGGGCGATGCGCACGCGTTCCAGCTGGACGCCAATTTTTATCTTGAGCATGACTTCTTCCGTAAAGTCGCAGTGGGTGGTCGGGTAGCCGACCGTGAAGAATCGGACAGCTTTGTAGGCACCTGGTGGTCGGCAACAGGCCGTAACTGGAACGGTGTACCCAGAGCTTTTGTTGATACGGCACCGGAAGGTGATTTCTACTTAGAAGAATTCTCCGACTTCTTTAAAGGTGATGTACAGGCACCGGGTGCAGTATGGGTAGGTACCGATCAAATCAACTCTGCCGATCAGTTCGTACGCGTATACAACACTTATACCGCTTGTGGACCAGACCTGTATTATCAGTGCAGTGATCCGGAAGCGAGCTCTTACATCTACGGTAATCCGCCAAACCGTAACTTTGATCAGCGTCCATCGTTCTACGATACCAAACATAAAACCCAGTCGTTATATGCCATGGTAGGGTTCGAGAATTACGGTGATTCGTTCTGGTCTAACTTTACCGGTAACTTTGGTGTGCGTTGGGTGAATTATGACATAGAAAGTATGGGTAACTTTGCTTTCAATGGTGGCGCTCGATACTACGCAAGTGTTGCTGATGCTCAGGCCTCGGTAGAAGCCATGGGCGGGCTGTCTAATGTGCTTGCCTGGCAGGAAGCCAACGAAGGGGTACAACCTCCGTTTACCCGCGAGAGTGTCGGGTTTGAAACCGAACGTGTAGGTGAGTTGACGAAAGACTACTTCCTGCCGTCCTTTAACATTAAGTTTGAACCGGTTGAAAACTGGATTGTTCGCTATGCGTTCACCAAAACCTTAACGCCACCGCGATATCCGGACATCCGGGCTCAGGGTATTGCATCGGTACAAACCACCGAAAATGTGATTAATCAGGAGCTGGATGCGCTCTATCCTGATGATGATGTGTCAATTCCTGCGATATTCTCGGGCTACACCAACACCTCAGGTAACCCGTTCCTGGAGCCGGAAATCGCTTATAACCATGATATATCGGTGGAGTGGTACCCGCGTAAAGGCTCTTCGGTGCATCTATCGCTGTTCCATAAAACCATTGAAAATTACATCACGTTCAACAACTTCTCTGGCCCGGGGGCGGAGTATTTTAATGAAGACAGCTATCCGCAATCGGCGTTTACCGACGGCAGTGGAAGTAGTTTCCTGGATGGGCCGGTACAGAGCCGTACCAACTTTAACGCTGAGGAAGATACCATTATCAGCGGTTTCGAGTTGGGAGGCAGAACCTACTTCGATGACCTGCCGGGTTGGTTAAGCGGCTTTGGTGTGGATGCCAACGTTACCTACATTGGCAATGATTCGCCGGATGCTTTCGCGCTGGATATTAATGGCGATGAGCTGAGTGTACCGGTGATTGGTTTGTCTGAATGGTCTTACTCAGCCACCCTGCTTTACGATAAAGGCGATCTGAGTGCGCGTTTGGCCTACAACTGGCGCGATCGCTACCTGACCACCACCAATGACTCAGGAACCACGGTCGTATATACCGATCCGTTTACCGGAGCTGACATTCAAACCGGATTACCGGTCTATGCTGCGGCCATTGGCCGACTGGATGCCAGTGTATCGTATCGAGTCACTGACGCTATCAACGTGAAGTTAAATGTGCAGAACCTGACAGATGCGGAACAACGTACCGAGATGGAAATTCTGGATGGCCGCTTTGTTGACCGGGCGGTATTTATTACTGACCGTCGTATCAGCCTGCACGTTGGATTTGACTTCTAAGCAGAGGGTTGAGATGGTTCCAATTAAGTTGTAAATAAAAGGTAAATATAAGATGAGAAAGAGTGTGTTGATCGTTGGCGGCGGGACCGCAGGCTGGATTACCGCAGCGTACATGGCGCGGATGCTGGCAGCAGACACCCCCGGTGGCGTATCAATCACTCTGGTCGAGTCTGAAGAAATCGGTATCCTCGGCGTAGGCGAGGGTACCTTTCCAATCATCCGGAAAACAATGGGCCGCATTGGTCTGGATGAAAGTGATCTCATTAAACACGCGGATGCCACCTTCAAGCAGGGCATTCGTTTTAATAACTGGAAGAAAAATCCCGCGGACGACCCGGATGACAGCTATTTTCACCCGTTTCAGGTAGCTTCTCAGCATACTGATATGGATTTGTTGCCTTACTGGTTGTTGGGCGTTGCCGGGGATGTGCCCTGGTCTGAATGCTGTACTGTGCAAGAACGGGCGGTAGAGGCCAAGCTGGCACCCAAGTTAATTTCGCACCCCAATTATGAGGCTCCACTTAACTACGCCTACCATTTTGATGCGACCAAGCTGGCGGCATTAGTGCGCAGCCGGGCGATGGAGATGGGCGTCAAACGACTAATCGATACTATCGACGACGTGAAACTCGGTGAAGACGGCGCCATCGCGGCAGTTACTGCCAGACAGCATGGCGATCTCACTGCCGATCTGTTTATCGATTGCACTGGCTTCAGAGCCAGACTCATTGGTGAAACCATGGGGTCAGAGTTTACTTCCTATAAAAATGAGTTGTTCTGCGACCGGGCCGTTGCGCTGCAGGTGCCTTATGAGCAGGCAGGAGGCCCTATTCCATCCTGTACTTATACCACAGCCAAAGATTACGGTTGGATTTGGGATATTGGATTGCATGAACGGCGCGGACTCGGGTATGTGTATTCCTCAAAGTATTGCGATGAAGAAACTGCGGTGGCTACCCTTAAAGCGCATATCGGGCCGGCGGCCGATACTCTGCAGCACCGCTTACTTAAATTTGAGCCGGGTTATCGTAAAACCCAGTGGCATAAAAACTGTGTCGGGATTGGCTTATCGGTGGGCTTTATTGAGCCGCTGGAAGCTACGGGGATAAGCTTTGCTGAAGTGGCAGCATTGATGCTGTGTAATTTATTTCCGTGGTCCGGCGACTATGAGCGTTCTGCCACACAGTTTAACAACGCCATGAGTAAACGCTTTGAACACGTAAAAGACTTCATCAAGCTCCATTATTATCTTACTGAGCGTGACGATACGGCGTTCTGGCGGGATAATCAGGACCCAGCCTCAGCTTCTGAGTACCTCAAAGGGAAGTTGGAACAGTGGCGTCACCGGCCGCCGTCTTTTTTAGATATTGATGCCAGCCACGATATTTTTGATGAAAACAGCTGGCAATATATTCTGTATGGCATGGGCTTTAAAACCGACATTTCAGCCCGTGAAGGTGCATTGCGTTTCTTCGACGATGCACGTAATGAGTTTACCAGCATTCGCCAGCAAAGTGAGAATGCCAAACGAGCAGTCCCTACCCATCGTGATTTGGTTACTGAAGTATGCCAGAGTGGCTTTAAACCACAGCCGCGGAGGGCCCGTCGATGAGCCGCTCTGCTAACCCCGTTAATACACCTGAAGTAAAGCGTGTGGTGATAGTTGGAGGAGGCACCTCCGGCTGGATGTGTGCGGCGGCCATTGCGCGCATTGCGCCGCCGCACACTCACATTACCCTGGTGGAATCTGAAGATATCGGCGTGATAGGAGTGGGTGAGGCTACCATTCCAACGTTGATGGAGTTTAATGATTTTCTCGGCATTAAAGAGCATGATTTACTCCGCGAGTGCCAGGGCACTTACAAGTTGGGGATTGATTTTGTCGACTGGTATCAAAAAGGCCAAAGCTATTTTCATCCGTTTGGGTTTTATGGCCGCGATACGCCGGAGTT
>CATMRP010000205.1 GCA_950073835.1 uncultured Alteromonadaceae bacterium | reverse complement strand
CCTAATCAGGTGCAAATTCAGAATCTCGGTACCGGTAGCGTAGTCGCGACTAAAGATTTTACCTCAGGTGAGCCATTCAGTTTTGCCGGCATCGATTTTAACCTGCAGGGCGGCACCGGCAATACCCTGGATTTCCAGCTGGATGCGCCGCAAAAGAAGAATATTGCCACCACGCTTTATGACTTACAGCAGGTGCTTAATAACGATCAGGTGGGTGATGCCGCCTACCGTGAAGCGTTAAGTGATGCCCTGGTAGGCATTGATAATGGCCTGGAAAAAATAGCGTTTGAAACCTCGTCTATTGGTGCCAGGCTGAATGTGGCCCAATCGGTTTATGAAACCAACCTGGATTTGGAAGTATCGACCAAAGAGGCGCGTAGCGCTATTCAGGACGTCGACTATGCCGAAGCCTCAGCCGAGTTTGCCAAGCAGGAAGCTGCGCTGACCGCTGCACTGACCACGTTCCCGCGAATTTCTAATCTATCGCTGTTTAATTACATCTCGTAATTCAGTTCAGCCAGGTACATTCGGCTCTGGTTATCAATATGGCTGGAGTAATACGCAATAAAGAGCTTGCTGTTGTGCTTAATCATACCGGGATAACTATTATCGCCGCCACTGGGCAGTGTCAGTAGTTTTTCTAATTTACCAGTAACAGTATTCAACGACCACAACTGGGTAACCAGTTTACGGCCGTTGAAATGACGCCCGCATACCAGCGCCGTGTCATTTTTCAGCGGCAACAACACTGGTGCTCCAATGTACTCGCCCAGATCCTGCCACTGCCAGTGAGTATAAGGCGGCTTGCTGCGGCCCAGCTGGGCAGTAAATGTGTCGGCATCCCGTCGTGCAACGGCAATCATTTCACCATTCTCATTGAAATAGCTGTCGGTTTCGTTAGGGTAGCCCAACTGATGGCGGGGTTTAGACATACAGCCACTGACTAGCTTGTGCATTTTACCGCGTAAATTCCCTGCATATAAATCCAGTTGTTCTGAAGGGCGATGATAAGCCAGGCCCCAGTGGCGCCCTTGGTAAGTGGTAGCGCGCCATAGCCACCAGTTATCCGGCCCCGGGTCATGTTGCGACGACCAGCTTATGCCGTCACCACTGAACCAGGTAAAAGTTTTTGCTGCGCCCAGACTGGCCAGCCAGCGCTGATGGGCAAGTAAATACAGGCGGTCATTGTCGATACAAAAATGGGGATCGCGCAGGTCGCCGTCCGGACTGCTCAGTTGTTGAAAGCGGATTGGCCGGCCGGTGTCATCAATTTCGGCGATCACAATCATGCCATTATCACTCATGTGATGAGCGCCCTGCCGGTAACACACCAGCAAACGGCCGTTAAACCAGACCAGATCGCCAAAGGCATTATGAGTATAACCCCTACACACCCGGGTCAGACGGCTTAGCTGTACTTTCATAACCTTGTTTTCACCGTAAATGCTTTATGCTGACCGTACGTTACCACGAACTGTGGGGCAACTTTTTGCCGCCCGTGAAAAAAATAGTGAATTTTTATTAAAGGGAATTTTGCAAGGGTCGATAAAGATGATGAGAGAGCCAGTTCATCAATTACCCCTCAAGGTGTTGGTGACTACTATTTAAATTGAAAAACACCGGGTCACCCGGTAGCCAGCTCTGGCTGGATTGAGAGTGTAGGAGAGACTTTATGTCTATGTTCGTCAATACCAATGTGTCTGCATTAAACGCGCAACGCCAGTTGTTCGATGTATCTAATGCACTAAGCACTTCATTTGAGCGTCTTTCATCAGGTTTCCGTATCAACGGAGCTGCTGACGATGCTGCAGGTTTGCAAATTACCGATCGTATGACTTCTCAGATCCAAGGTCTGAACCAGGCAGTACGTAACGCTAATGACGCAATTTCATTAACCCAAACCGCAGAAGGCGCGCTAAACGAGACCACAACGGCTCTGCAGCGTATCCGCCAACTGGCTGTGCAGTCACAAAACGGCATTAACAGCTCTGCTGACCGCGTAGCACTGCAAAAAGAAGTGTCGGCACTGAAAACCGAAATTTCACGTATCTCAACAGATTCACAGTTTAACGGCCTGGACCTGTTAACCGGTACTTACTCTGCTAAGTTCCTGGTTGGCGCCAATGGTGGTCAGACTATCTCTGTCAACCTGTCCCGTTCAGGCGGCTTTGGCGCTTCAGGCTTAAACGTAGGCAGCTTGTCTGTAGATACCGCTGCAACGGCTTCAGCAGCGCTTACGTCGATTGATGCGGCTATTTCTACTATCGGCGGCGTACGTGCTGACTTAGGTGCACTGCAAAACCGTTTCCAATCCACTATCCGTAACCTGAGTAACATCTCAGAGAACGTTTCAGCAGCTCGCTCACGAATCAAAGACACTGATTTCGCCGAAGAGACTGCGCAACTAACGCGTAACCAGATTATCCAGCAGGCGAGTACCACTGTTTTGTCGCAGGCAAATCAGCGTCCTCAGGCTGCACTTCAGCTATTAGGATAATCCGTTATGACACCCAAGTCAGGGAATGGGGCCAGGAGGTAGTGAACCAGGTAACCGCCTGACACCGGGAGTAAGCTCACTCTCAATTAAAAATGAGCACCAGCCGGACGAAAGTCCGGCGCTTTATCGTTTGTAACTAACTGATTTTTAAGCTCAATAAAATTTAGTAAAAAAAGGCTAAAGGATTTCTCCTGCCCGCACGATAACTATTACAAAGGCACTGCGAACAATAAAAACAAATACGCAAAAGTGCCAGGTTGATCGCCCCAATAATAACAACATGATCGGCCAGACCAGGTTAATAAAAACAATAAAAACCTGGGTAATACAAAATCGTTAGGAGATTAAAAAATGAGCTTATACGTTAGCACGAATGTGTCGTCGCTGAATGCTCAGCGGCAACTATTTACCTCAAATAACCATTTGAGTACCGCCTTTGAGCGTTTGTCTTCCGGTTTCCGGATCAACAGCGCCAAAGACGATGCGGCTGGACTACAAATTTCAGACCGGATCACATCACAAATCATGGGCCTGGATCAGGCCGTTCGAAACGCCAATGATGGTATTTCTCTTGCTCAGGTTGCTGAAGGCGCCATGCAGGAAATCACTACCGCATTACAGCGTATCCGTGTACTGGCTATCCAGGCACAAAACGGTATCAATACCTCAGCCGACCGTCTGGCACTGCAAAAAGAAGTGTCGGCATTAAAGCTGGAAATTAGTCGGATTGCGTCAACGTCCCAGTTTGCGGGCGGTGATATTCTTACTGGCACTTTCTCTACTGCGTTCTTAGTGGGCGCGCAGGCGGGACAATTTATTAACTTTAACTTGTCGCGCAGCGGTGGTTATGGCTTCTCAGGCCTGACCAACGGGTACGATGCCAGTGTTTTGACTGCAGGTGCGGCGTCAGCCACATTGCCGGTCATTGATTCAGCCATATCTGCTATTGACGCCAAGCGGGCGGATCTGGGTGCTATTCAAAACCGTTTTCAGTCAACTATAAGAAACTTAAGCAATATTTCAGAAAACGCCTCGGCTGCGCGGTCTCGTATCAGAGATACCGACTTCGCCACAGAAACCGCTGAACTGACGCGCTGGCAGATTATCCAGCAGGCCAGTACCACGGTGCTGAGTCAGGCGAATCAGCGGCCACAGGCTGCACTACAGCTGCTGCAAGGATAAACCTATGCATAAGCTTACGAATGCAAAAAGCGGGGGCAGACTGCATTCGGTAATCGAATAACGATGAGTAGATAAAAAGAAAAACGGTCGAGTTGCAATATGTGGGGGCAGACTGCAATCGACCGGTGAGTAGAGTGTATTTGCAAGACAACGTGGTATTTGGTTAAAGCTAAATGACAAAACCAGTGGGTTTTGTGTGTTGAGCTAAGCTGCCGACTGACAGGAATGAAGCCAGGAGGTAGTGAGAGGTATGAGGTCTGAACATCATACCTGCAGTCAGCATGAGCTTGTGCTCAATTTAGCACTGCTTAACCAGGCATACGCCAAGCAAAGCGTCAGTTTTTTATCACTGACGCAAAAGATAATGCATAGGCTATGCCAACACGTTGAAGTGATTTTTAAATTGCGTTGAAAACAACAATAAAAACAACGCCAACTTTAACTGTTAGGAGTAATCCATGAGTCTATACGTTAACACCAATGTGTCCTCTCTGAACGCTCAGCGCCAGATGTTTAGCTCGAGCAACGGACTGGATACCGCTTTCGAACGCTTGTCTTCAGGCTTTCGCATCAACTCTGCAGCCGACGATGCTGCCGGTTTGCAAATCTCCGACCGCATGACCAGCCAGATCCAGGGTCTTGATCAGGCCGTGAGAAACGCCAATGACGGTATTTCTCTGGCGCAGACCGCTGAAGGGGCTATGCAGGAAATCACTACCGCGCTGCAGCGCATTCGGGTACTGGCTATCCAGTCTCAGAATGGTATCAACACCTCTGCAGACCGCCTGGCACTGCAAAAAGAAGTGTCGGCGTTAAAAACCGAAATCTCACGGATTGCGACTACCAGCCAGTTTGGTGGGGTAGATATTCTTACCGGTGGCTATTCCGCTAAGTTCCTGGTTGGCGCCAACGCGGGACAAACCATTAGCGTAAATATCTCACGTACCGGCGGCTACGGCTTCTCTGGACTGTCAAATGGCCAGGGTGATTTGTCGATTGCCTCTGCAGCCTCAGCCTCAGCGGCCCTGACCACTATCGATTCTGCAATTTCTGCCATCGATGCCGCACGGGCTGATTTGGGTGCGATTCAAAACCGCTTCCAGTCAACTATCAGAAACTTAAGTAATATTTCAGAGAACGTTTCAGCGGCAAGATCGCGCATCCGGGATACAGATTTTGCCACCGAGACGGCACAACTTACCCGCTTCCAGATCATACAGCAGGCAAGTACAACCGTACTGTCCCAGGCGAATCAACGACCGCAGGCAGCATTGTCGTTACTGGGCTAGACTTAAAGAAATACCATAGAGGGTAGGAATTGAGAGGCCAACCCTTGCCAGGGACGGCGGCCGAAAGGCCACCATACAAGGATTAAAACGCCGACTAACAGAATTGAGAGTGTAGAATTTAAGGTTGAGAGGCCAGTATATTTCTACTATTCTGCCAGCCGACTGAAACTGAATTTGCTCAAACTCCTAACGTGAGCAAGTTGGCCGGGTCACTATTTGACTCGGCCTTTTTTATTTTTATTGCCGAATCGTTTCCCGTCACTTACCCAAGTTGTTTTGCAACACTGGTGCCAGCTTTTCACATTTATGATTAATTAACCGTACAGCCCTTATTTTGCGGCTTTCAGCATAGTCTTAAGCTTCGTTACGGTTGCCTGCCGATTCGCATCTGACAAACTATTGACGCACAAAAGCGGAGAATGCTTGCCAGTTTATGCCGCCTGGGGCGGATAACTTTGCCGCCTGACATTTACGCGATGTTTCTACTCACCATTAACTCATATTCACTGTGCGGTGTGAGCGCTGCGTATACCCACCTGCTGAATTTGTCCGCCGACGTTTACCTATAGGTTCTTCCTCACCAACAGCTTATAAAGCAACCTGGCGGCGCTATTTACAGACGCAAAACGTAAAAAAAAAGATAAATTTACTTATATAAAATCAATGGCTTAATACTAAATTTGAATTTATTTAATTTTTTTTCGAAAAAAAACTAAAGATTCTCAAGGTTGGGCCGATACCTATAGTTGAGGGGTAATTCATTTGATGAATTGCGTAGTGTCTGAGAAGCGCTACAAAATGAGGTGGTTTAGCAATTGTTGTTGTGATGAATATCGCAGCCAATGATTCAGTGCTAAATCAGGTACGAAAGATTATAGCTTAGCAGAATCCGGGGGGATTCGGCTACAGGTATAATCCCAGGAGGTTAGATAATGTCTTTATATGTAAATACAAACGTCTCGGCCCTGAATGCACAGCGTCAGCTTTTCGATGTGAGCAACAAGCTAAGCACATCATTTGAGCGTCTGTCTTCAGGTTTCAGAATCAACAGCGCATCAGATGACGCAGCCGGTCTGCAAATTTCAGATCGTATGACGTCGCAAATCCAGGGCCTTAATCAGGCGGTGCGAAATGCAAACGATGCAATTTCACTTACGCAAACAGCGGAAGGTGCCTTATCTGAGGTAACGACCAGCTTACAGCGTATTCGTCAGTTGGCAGTTCAGTCGCAAAACGGTATCAACAGCTCTGCTGACCGTGTGGCACTGCAAAAAGAAGTGTCAGCACTTAAAACTGAAATGTCACGTATTGCGACTGACACTCAGTTTGGTGGTGTTGACCTGTTAAGCGGTACCTATTCAGCTAAGTTCCTGGTAGGTGCAAACGGTGGTCAGACTATCTCTGTAAACCTGTCACGTACAGGTGGTGGTTACGGTACTTCTGGTCTGTCACTGTCTAACCTGTCAGTGTCTTCAGTGGCTGGAGCTTCTGCAGCCCTGACATCCATTGATTCAGCTATCTCCACCATCGGTGGTGCACGAGCAGATCTGGGTGCCTTGCAAAACCGCTTCCAGTCTACTATTCGTAACTTAAGCAGCATCTCTGAAAACGTATCTGCCGCACGTTCTCGTATCCGTGATACAGACTTTGCATCAGAAACTGCTGAACTGACTCGTAACCAGATCATTCAACAGGCGTCTGTTTCGGTACTGAGTCAGGCTAACCAGCGTCCACAAACAGCATTATCGCTGTTAGGTTAATAGCTGGAAAGTTTACCGGCAACATGTTGCCGGTTAAGTCAACGGGTAAACGGGCATCTGTGTTAGCAGGCCCGTTTAATGCGTTTTAAAACAGGGGGTTAGTTGTGGAAATTTTACCAACACAAATTGGCCAGAATTTTGCTGGAAATATACCTAAAGAGCAGGCAAAACCCGAGGTGGAATCGGATCAGGTCGCCCTGGACAATTCATCGCAAGGTGCACAAAAAAATGTGCTGCCTAAAGCAGAAGATGTTCAAGCTGAGCAAAAATCTGCCGATAACTATACTCGAGAGGAACAGACTCCGGAGCTGGACGGTGCAGTACAGGAAATTCAGTCGTTTTTGCAGACGCAAAATCGCAATCTGGCTTTCACTGTTGATGAAGGCACCAACCGCTCGGTAGTAACTGTTAAAGATTCCACGTCGGGCGATGTAATCAGACAAATCCCGTCTGACGAGGTGTTGAGGTTAGCGGAAAGAATTAAAGATCTCCAACAAGACATCGGAAGTAGTGTGGGGGTGTTATTTAATAAACAAGTGTAGAGGTGAGCTATGACTATTCAATCGTTAGGTGTTGGTTC
>CATMRP010000204.1 GCA_950073835.1 uncultured Alteromonadaceae bacterium | reverse complement strand
ATGTTAGGATACGATGATAAACGCAACTTTTTCAGGATGATGGTTAACTCTCCGTGTCAGTTACAAATAATCGATGATGAGTCGAGCCGGACACTTCAGGCGGTGTGCAAGGATATCAGCGCAACCGGTATGTCGTTGGAAGTTGATGAGCCGTCAATTGAAGTCGGCACTCAGGTGAGCGTTAGCATCGATTCAACCAGTTCACAAATACCGTCGTTATCAGCGGTGGCTAAAGTGGTGCGTTGCGTACCAGAGTCTGATAGCAGTTGTATTGTGGGTGTTGAGATTTCTGAGATGAAATAAGTTAACGGTTCTTTGGATAAGCGCTACCACTAATGGGCAGCGCTGGGATTCGTTTGCTTCTTTTATTGCTTACCGGTTACAAAACCACACAAACTAACCCTTTCAGGTAATAGCCTTCCGGGTAATTCAGGCCAACCGGATGATCAGGCGCCTGCGACAGATGCTCCAGAATTTGCACCCGTCGACCGGCATCCAGAGCCGCATCTGCAACAATTTTCTGAAACAGCGACTGCTCCATTAAGCCCGAACAGCTGAAGGTCAGCAAAATACCGCCGGGCTTAACCGCATGAATGCCATACATGTTGATATCCTTGTAGCCGCGGCAGGCCCGTTTAAGCGTCGCTTTGCTGTCGACAAACTTGGGCGGATCGAGGATCACCATATCGAATTGTTGTTGCTGGCTATGGTAATTGCGCAGTACCTCAAAGACATCGCCTTTAATCTGAGTACACTGCCCGGGGGCAAAACCATTAAGCTCGATATGGCGGCTGGCCATATCCAGTGCCGGTTGTGACACGTCAACGTTAGTTACATGCGAGGCGCCGCCATTGAGGGCGTAACAGGCAAAGGTGCCGGTATAACTAAAACAGTTCAGTACGCTGGCTTGCTCTGCATAGCGACTGGCCGCCAGCCGGTTTTCGCGCTGGTCGAGATAAAAGCCGGTTTTATGACCGGTATGCGGGTTAACCAGGATTTTTACGCCGTGTTCAACGATTTCGACTTCTTCAGGGATGTCGCCATGCAGGGGCTGGATAAGCGGCTCCAGACCTTCCTTACTTCTTACATCCACATCGCTGCGTTCAAAGATTGCCACTTCCGGCAGCAGTTTTTGTAAGGCCCAGACAATTTTACTGCGATGTTTTTCTGCACCAGCACTTAAAAGTTGCAGGACTGCCAGGTTGTTATACAAATCAATGGTTACGCCCGGTAAACCATCTGATTCAGCAGCTACAAGCCGGCAGGCATTAGTGTTGGCCTGTTGCATAAGGCGTTGGCGCAGTTGCCAGGCTTGCTCAATACGACGCAGAAAAAATGCGTTATCAATGATTTCCTGTTGGTCGAAAGTCCAGATACGCACCCGTATCTGAGAAGCCGGAGAATAAGCGCCACGCCCCAACCATGAGCCGTCAGCAGCCAGCACGTCTACCGTATCACCGCTCCGGCAGCGACCTTTAACATTCGCCACCGCACCATCGAATACCCATGGGTGATGACGTTTAAGCGATTTCTCGCGACCTTCTTGTAATATAACGCTGGCAGGCATACTCTAACATTCTTATTAAATTCAACCGGCGCGCAGTATACTGGTTATTGCCGTTCACTGCACGGCTCGGTTTTTTTGCCTCAGGACTGGCTATGTCTGCTGCCGTTACTATCACTAATCATTTGCCTGAAATGGATTTTCAAACCATTCATGAATTTATCCGTAACAGTTACTGGGCGAAAAACATCCCCGTGGCAACTTTACACAAGGCGTTGGAAAATTCGTTGTGTTTTGCTGCACTCGATGAGCAGCAAAACACTATAGGGTTTGCCCGAATGATCACGGACAGAGCCACTTTTGGTTATCTGGCCGATGTGTTTGTACTGCCTGCTTGGCAAGGGCGCGGAGTGAGCCGTAAAATACTCGATGCAGTGGTTACCCACCCTGACTTACAAGGGCTCAGGCGATTTATGCTGGCCACCAAAGACGCCCATGGTTTATACACAAAATACGGCTTTTCACCGGTGGAAGATGCCAGTCCGTTAATGCAAATCTGGCAGCCGGATATTTATCAACAATGAGTTTTATTATGCAATTTATTCAATATACCGAAGGTAATATGGAGTCGGGTTTGTCGCTGCAAACCACTGATTTACCTGTTCCCACAACCACACAGGTGCTGGTTAAAGTGGCCGCATTTGCCATTAACCGTGCCGATTTGCTCCAGCGCGCCGGGCACTATCCACCGCCCAAAGGTGAAAGCCCGATTTTGGGACTGGAAGTGAGCGGGGTTATTGAATCGGTTGGCCAGGAAGTAACCGACTGGCAGCCCGGGCAACGGGTGTGCGCCATTGTTTCCGGTGGTGGTTACGCCGAATACGTTGCCATTGAAGCGAGCCATCTGATGGCAGTACCAGAAGGGTTATCCGATGCCGAAGCGGCCGGTTTAAGCGAGGTGTTCTTAACCGCGTACCAGGCTCTGCGCTGGGTTGGTCAGATAGATAATGGTCAGAAAGCGCTTATTCATGCGGGAGCCAGCGGGGTAGGGTTGGCAGCCCTGCAACTGTGCAAGTTGTGGGATATCAGTGCGGCAACCACTGCATCATCGGCACAAAAACTGGCCGTTTGTGAAGCCGCCGGGGCCCAGTTACTGGTGAATTATAAACAGCAAGACTTCGCAACTGAGCTTAAATCGCACTGGCCTGGTGGCGTTAATATGGTGCTGGACATGGTGGGGGGTGATTACCTGAACCGTAATCTTAAAGTGCTCGCTACCGATGGCTCGGTGGTGTACCTGGCCATGATGGCCGGACGCTTCGCTGACAAACTCGATATGGCACTACTATTAGGTAAACGAGCCAGTGTACGCGGCACCACACTGCGTAATCGCGATAATAACTATAAAGCCAGGCTGGTAGAGGCCTTCAGCCGGGACTGTTTGCCAGCTTTTAGCACACGTGAATTAAAAGTACCGGTTGATACGGTCTATTCAGTAAATGAAGTTGAGCAGGCGCATCAACAGGTGCTGAGAAACAACACCAGCGGTAAAGTTGTCATTAGCTGGTAATTCAGCGCTGGCACTGATTATTAAGGTGTTTGCTACTTCGAATTTAAGGTAATTTTCAGGAGACGTTATGAGTGAACAATATGTCCCGCCCAAGGTTTGGGTAAATGACGCCGCCGGTGGCAATAAGTGGGCTAACATCAACAGCCCGGAATCCGGTGCCCGTTTTGAGCGGGAGTTGCCGGTGGGCGAGCATCCGCTACAGCTTTACTCGCTGGGCACGCCCAACGGTCAGAAAGTGACTATTATGCTGGAAGAATTACTGGCAGCCGGGGTTGCCGCGGCAGAGTATGATGCCTTTCTGATCAATATTGGTGAGTCCGATCAGTTCTCATCGGGCTTTGTGGCGGTAAATCCCAATTCAAAGATCCCTGCGCTGGTTGATAAATCCGGCGAAAAAGAGGTTAACGTATTTGAATCTGCGTCGATTTTGGTTTATCTGGCAGAGAAGTTTGGTAAGTTCCTGCCCGCCGAAGGCCTGGCCAGAACCCAAACTTTAAACTGGTTGTTCTGGGCACAGGGCTCGGCGCCGTTCTTAGGTGGTGGTTTCGGCCATTTTTACGCCTATGCCGATGAGAAACAGGAATACCCGATCAATCGCTTTGCTATGGAAGCGAAACGCCAGTTGGATGTGCTGGATAAGCATCTCGCGCAGAATACGTTTATGGCAGGCGAAGAATACACTATTGCCGATATGGCTATCTGGCCATGGTATGGCTGTTTGGCACTGGGTTATCTGTATAACGCCGCTGAGTTTCTGCAGGTGCACACCTATACGCATGTCCGGCGCTGGGCTGAGAAAGTGCAGGCACGCGAAGCGGTGCAGCGTGGCCGGATTGTTAACCGCACTTTTGGTGAGGAGTGGGAGCAACTTCGCGAGCGCCATGAGGCGGCGGATATTGATGCTGTGCTGGCTAAAAAGCCAGCTTAAGATGCCTGGTATTCAGAATTATTTCATTAAATAGTTCTTTCAGGTATCGGTTTGTACCTAGTTTAAGTGTTAGTGCATAAGGCTGTTCATAGATGGTTGCCGGAGTCGCCGGCGGCGACCAAAGGGTGTTGTGCGACCCGGTGACCGTGAACCACTCTGGACTCCCCGCAGCCCTTATCAGTGAAAAGCGTCATCGTCCCTGGCAGAACAAACTGGACCGTCAATGACGGCACATCCCTGTGCCGCATCGACTGAATCCTCATCCATGATGATTCTTCCAGTTTGTTATGTCTGCCAGTGACAATGACAACACTGAAGAAGGGCACAAGTTCTTCTTTCTTAGACTTAAATACCAGGATGACCAAAAGTCACGCTTTCTGAATGCCGAGCCAATTGATTAGGGGTTATAACCGGTATCTTCTTTGGTCGGTGATTCGGCGGCGTTACGGGCTAAATCATCGCAGCGTTCGTTTTCCGGATGGCCACTGTGGCCTTTTACCCAGTGCCAGTTGACTTCATGTTGCTTAATCACCTCATCGAGGGCCTGCCACAGGTCGGCATTTTTAACCGGCTTTTTATCTTTGGTACGCCAGCCATTGCGCCGCCAGTTGTGGATCCACTGGTTGATACCGTTCTTGACGTACTGACTGTCGGTGGTAAGTTCTACCTGGCAGGGTTTGGTAAGTAATTTGAGCGCTTCAATAGTGGCCAGCAGTTCCATACGATTGTTAGTGGTTAGCGTAAATCCTTCGCTGATTTCTTTACGGTGCTTGCCGTAAATTAAAATTGCACCATAGCCGCCAGGGCCAGGATTGCCTAAACAAGAGCCGTCGGTATAAATATGCACAGATTGTTGGGCCACGGATTCTCCTTTTTTTAACCTCAAGCGTGGTCACTTGGCAGTGGCTTGGTATACTACCGCAAACAGCAATAAGATAAGAGTGGTTTATGCGTCAAATTGTACTGGATACAGAAACAACGGGTATTGATCCGAAAGAAGGCCACCGGATCATCGAAATAGGGTGTGTGGAAGTGATCAACCGTCGTCTGACCGGTAATCATTTTCATGTTTACATTAACCCCAAGCGCGAAATTGAACAGGAAGCGATTGAGGTTCATGGCATTACCAATGAGTTTCTGGCTGACAAGCCGGTATTTGCTGATGTGGCCGGCGAATTTATAGAGTTTATCCGCGGCGGCCAGTTAGTTATCCATAACGCGCCCTTTGACGTGGGCTTTATGGATCATGAGTTCGCTATGCATGGCCCCACCGCGAGTGTAAAAACCAAAGAAATTTGCGGCGTACTGGATACCCTGGTGCTGGCCCGTGATATGCACCCCGGGCAAAAGAATAACCTGGATGCGCTGTGTAAGCGTTATGGTATCGACAACAGCCATCGTGAACTGCACGGCGCTTTGCTGGATGCTGAGAT
Organism: uncultured Alteromonadaceae bacterium; assembly: GCA_950073835.1. Taxonomy (GTDB): domain Bacteria; phylum Pseudomonadota; class Gammaproteobacteria; order Enterobacterales; family Alteromonadaceae; genus Alteromonas. The sequence continues at coordinate 1,904 of CATMRP010000204.1, read as the reverse complement.
CCTGGCTGATGTGTATCTGATGATGACCGGTGGTCAGACCGATCTGAATCTAAGTGGTAACAATCAGGCCAATACCGGCGGCGCCGAGGTGATCCGCCGAATTCCCCGCAATGGAAATAAATTAAAGGTTATTCAAGCTACTGCCGATGAATTAACACAGCATGAGGCGCGTCTTGACCTGGTACAAAATCCAATCTGGCGCCAGTAAACCGGTAAATTTTGCCAACACAGGGCTAATTGGGTGAGCAGAGCATTACTGACAATCTTGAGTGTGGTACTGGCCTTCACGGTAAGTGCTCAGCAGCCAGCAGAGCAAGGGGCTGAGCCAGCGCCTGAGGCTAATGCTGAGCAAGCCGAGAGTAAATCACCTATTGCGCTGATTGGTAACGATTATGAGAATGGTATAAAGCTGCTGCAAAACCGTTTTCGTATTGATCACAATGTTAAGGAAGTCACCATGGTGTTCTTCCGGGAATATGGCTCAGCCCCCGTTGTACTGGTTCGTCCGGATGGCTCCAAAATATTCCAGTCGCAGGTAGAAGGCGAGGACATCTTCTGGTTCGATTCTGATACTTACGACATGATCAGTATTAAGAATCCGGTGCCTGGCCCCTGGCAGGCGGTGGGGCAAATTGTTGAAGGCAGCCGGGTGATGGTGCTGTCTGACATTGCCTTGCATGCAGAGCCGTTACCACCCATTTTATTTTCCGGTGAAATTCTCAAACAAACGGCCTACCTGACCAACGGCGATAAACCCATCGATTACAGCCAGTTTCGTGACGTGGTTGAGCTGACCATTGACCTGGTGAGCACGAATAACCCGAATTACGATAATTTCGGTGCCGACGACCAGCAAATTGCAACGTTTGAAGATAACGGCCGCGGCATGGATGAAGCGCCGCTGGACGGTGTGTTTACCGGCCAGTTTAATTTGAATGTACCGGCTGGTGAGTGGCAACCTGTTTTTCGCGTCACCACACCAATGTTTACCCGTGAACAGGTGGATCCGCCACTCAGGCTTTATCCTAACCCGGTGAAAATAAACGTAGAGCTCGATGGCGGTGGCAACGATTATCACAAACTGCTGATCGATGTTGACCGTGACCTGGTAGACATCAACACGTTACTGGTAGACGGTAAAGTGCGTTACCCCAATGCCGATGTGCGTAACTTTTCGCTAACCGAGTTGGGCAAAGACGTACGCGAATACCTTATTATTGCCTACGACTACGGTATTTTCAGGGTTAAGATGACCGCTTATGGCAAAACCGTGAATGGCCGTGACTTTATTCTTGATGTGCCTGAGTTCACCTTTCTGGTGGCTGAACCAGAATTACCCGAACCCGAAGTTACTGAGTCGGCTGTCGACAACAATGTGGACGAAGTGATTCCGGACCCGCAGTTAACCGCCGAAGAAGAAGAGGGCATGGACGACGACACCCTGATGATGTGGCTGCTCATAGTTAACGGCAGTATTGTTGGTGTTGGACTGCTGGCGGCCGTTGTGGTTATTTTAATGAAGCGCCGTACCGGCAAAGGAAGTGGTCAGCCAACCAAAGCTGCCGCTAAGCCTGTTGAGGCGGCGAAGCCGGGATTCCTGAACGGTTTACTGAATAAGTTCAAAAAGCCTAAAGAATAACCTGCAAGTGCCGGTTTTGCTGGCTTTTCGGTCAACGTGGCGAATTATCAGGCAAACGATCCAAAGAATGACACTTTCGTGAAAAAAACCGTTGACTCCTTTCGGGGTAATACGTATCATCTGCGCCGCAGTGAGGGACAGGGTAACCTACTTATCCAAGTAACTTGCTGAAATGATTGAAAATGTGGAGCGGTAGTTCAGTTGGTTAGAATACCGGCCTGTCACGCCGGGGGTCGCGGGTTCGAGTCCCGTCCGCTCCGCCATT
>CATMRP010000203.1 GCA_950073835.1 uncultured Alteromonadaceae bacterium | reverse complement strand
TTAATTGAAAGGAATGAAAAATGACTGCTCGCGCCCACGGATTTTCACTAATTCAATTACTCATAATCGTAGCAATCGTGGCAATCATTGCCAGCCAGAGCCTGCAAAGCTTTAGTACCATGCTAAAAGCCATCGAATTAAAAGGAGCGGTTCAGTTGGTATATTTTCAGATACAGGCAGCACGTCACCAGGCAGTCGCCAAACAACAAGATATTCAGCTAGATATTGTCGATGGTCAGTACTGGTGCATAGGTATTACTGACCAGGCGACCTGCGATTGTCAGAGCCCGCAATCATGTACCATTGATGGTGTCGAAAAGGTGACTTCATATGACGAATTCCGCTATACCCAAATGGCTGCTTCTACCTTTGCCCATAACAACCAGTCTCGCTTTTCACCTCCGCGCGGGCTTGCGCAGGGGTACGCTGGCTCAGTCACGCTGACTAACACCGAGCAGGATTTTAAAGTCATTGTGAGTAATACTGGCAGGGTAAGGATTTGTGCGCTGAGTCAGGCCATTCCTCCCTACCCAAAATGCTGAATCATGGCGCACTGGCATTGCTCTTGACCTCTAGCTGCAAGCGATCCGAAAAAAGCTGAACATATTCATCAGGCGATATAGCCAAAGTGCTGGTGATCCCTGCATTGCCACCATAGCTTGCCACTTCAATAGACGTCACACCATCCACAATGCCCGTAACACGACCTCGGCTATAAGTATTGTAGTAGTGATTCACCGGATCGATGATATTTTCCATGGTTTCGTCAGAGACTGTCGCAATGACCGGATTATCTGAGTGCCAACTGGCCAACAGGGTAAGATTAATGTCATAAAACAGCACTAATTGCTGCCATTGAGGGTCATTTGCTGACAGCAACGCTTGCACCGCCGCAAGGTGCGAGCTCGTCATCCTATCCAAATAAATGCCTCTGGCGATCAGTTGATAGTCGCCGGGAGGTACCTGTATTGCACGACTAACCAAGCTGGTAGAAACAGGCAAGGTGCTGATTTTGCTGCCGATTAAGTCTAAAGTGTAAGTGCGGTAATCGTCCAGTGCCGACTGCGAGTCCAAAAAGGAGGCTTCAAATGCAATGATGTCAACAAGTTGCCAGTCGGGATAAAGTTCGTAGAAGCCATTAACGCGTTTAAAGCGACAATTCTCGATATAAGCGTCCCCCACCTGAGTGGCTTTGGTGAAAATTCCACCTCCCACAGTATCATAGTGACTGTGAGGCAATCCTCCTTCCAGGCGGTAGTAAGCCTCATCGGAAACTGTATTCATGTTGTCATGATGGTCCCGACAACACACATCGCACCGGGCAGGTTGCTGATTATCGGCCACCACACCAGTGTCTTTTATTTCGACATAACCTGGCGAATCGACCAACTCATCCCCTTTCAGTATCGTCATTGCTGGTGTGTAACCATTACCAGTGCCAGCCAGTTTACATTTGCAATTAACTGTTAAAAAATCCTGTTGTTTGACCAATTTATGCTTCAGGCCGCTGGATTCATAACGATAAGAGGACAGTTCAACCAGGTGGTTATTGCCTTGATTAATACTCTCAGGTAACGGTTTGCTGGACTCCATACTATGGTTATTACCAAGACTGTAAGCGATAACGTCTGGCACAGTCCCCGGTGTAAAAGGCACTTTAGGCTGCTTTTTAACGTTATTTGTCTCGTTGACTGCATGGTAACTGTGACCTAACGATACCGGCGCAATTATGCCATCTACAGTAATGCTCCTATTTTTACCTTTGGTATTAACCCATTCAACGGTCACCGCCACCTGTTTTTGCGCCGGGGAAGCGGGTAACGGCAAGCCGTTACCAAGCAAAGTTGATCTGTCCAACCAGGTATCGGCAACGCCATCACCGTTCGTATCGCTAAAATATTTATCCGTTACCGTCCAGTTTCGGGCAAATGAATGAGTTTCGCCGTTGTCCCTGAGTGTTACATCTACGTGGCCGGGTTTAATCGTACCGCCGGCATCATCAGCTATGTCATCATAGGCTATCACCCCGGCAGTACTCTCAATGGCTTCAAATTGCCGCAGATCATCAACCTTATTCTGAGCCAGTTGTAAGGCAGTATGCCGGTAACCAGATTGCGCGTCGTTTCGCATATAAGCAGACTGCAGAGTCACAACCCCGGTAACGCCGAGCATAATAACCAGTGAGGCAATCAATACTTCAATCAGTGAGAAGCCGCGAGCCTGCATAAAACCTCCTAGTAATCCCGCCAGCTACCAGGCACCCTGGCAACGTGTTGAAATGCACTGTGCTTTTGTAACTGGGTTAAAACATCTCTGTGATATACCACGTATAAAGAACCATTTGCGTGGCCTAAGAAATGATTCGCAACGACGCCGCCGGTTACACTGGCGCCTGCCGTTATAAAAATGTCATAATCAGTAAGGGTTGCCGGTTTTCGAAACGACAACACTAACCCCGTAATCATGGCACCACTGTTCAAGGTTAAATCGCCATCAGCAACAATGAGTATCACCGGGTCAGTATTGTTGCCCACCTGGGCACTTGCAGCGATATAACAATGACCTTCGACCCAGATTATTCCCGATGAGACAGCCCCCAATGAGGCGCAGTTCGACAATACTTCATCGGCGTCATTACGCAATAATGTCCACTGATCTGTCGGTACATTAAAAATATACTCGATCACATCGTCAGGAAAGTTGACATCGTCATCCAGAATATCCGGCCCCTGAGCACCGGCCTGAGAATACGTGACACTACCGCAGTGACCGTCTGCAAAGGACTGTTGGTGACAGGTGACTCCACTACCGTTAAGCAAATCCACATCCGAATCACTCCAGACAGACAAGGGCACCCCCTCTCCACCGCCATCAGGGTTGGCCACCACCTCAAAGTGACCACCCGCTGCAATACCGCCTGCTACCACAAGTGGAGCATCCGGCAGATTCGCCACAATAGGATAAATCAGCGCCTGCTCTGTGATGGTCACTGTAGATAACCGGTCGGGAGACTGTCCAACCGACTCCAGTGTCACTAACCGCTGCGTAGCAGACACGCGGACGATATCTTCCCAACTCCCTGCAGTGGTAAAACTCCCCTGGCCCGGCAGGTTCTCGGTTAACTGAGTACCATCCCAGTAAGGTTCTATCGTTAAAATTCCCAGAGCCTGCATAAGGCCAGCTTCTGCACTGTTGAATGCCAGGAGACGATTTTGTGCATTTAACGTAATTTGGTTTTCAAAGGATTTGATCTGACCAGTATATAGTGTCACCAGTGTCGCTATAGTCAGTAATAACACCACCGAAGTCAGAACCATTGCACCTTTTTCGGTTGATAGTGGAGTCGTTTTAGCTTGCATAGTTTCTGACCACCACAACCGTGTGATATATTTTTGAGAGCTTAGCGTTAGCGGACAGTTCTCCGCTTAGAAAAACCGTTACTGATGTACTGGAAATCCCCTGTTGAACTGTTTGATTGATGGAAAATCTCAGTGACGTAACCCTGACTACATTACTGTCGGTTAAATCTTCCCAACCATTACTGGTGCAATCGAGGGAGTTGCGGCGAATTTCTACCGTACCGTCAAGCAGTCGGTAGCCAAAATGCTCATTAGGTGAGGCCTGGTCGAGCATACCGTTGTCGTTACTGTCATAGCTAAACACCAGGCAGCTTTGTGCAGTCTCACCGGGATACTCGCTGACTGAAATAGAATCTCTGAAAGGTGATAAGTTGGCATCCGGATCAGAAACCATAGCCACGGTATTTCCTGAATACCCCGTTCGACGCAAGTCTGCGATGATAAGCGCATAAACATTGCCTAATTCTTCATTTAGCCTGGCACTGTTTAGCAAAGTGCCATTCACACCAATACTAAAACCTACCAGCGACGACACCGCAGCCAAAGAGCCAATAGCCAGTGCCATGGCAACTATCATTTCTATTAACGAGTACCCACCCTGGTATCTAACGGTCATTTCGAGATAAACCTCCCTGGTGTACTCATCGCTCGCCAAATTCCTTACGAAAAACACACCCAGTGTATTGCCTGATTAAACATTCTGCATGCTCGTGTAGCTTATTTCTGCTGGCCTTAAGAATGGTTGTTCAATAGTCGCTAACCAGAAAGTCGTTTCAGATTCAGAGCTGTACCTGCGTTCAGTTGACGGATAGGAAGTAGATTTGGATGATTATTTAACAATGTATAAACCAGCTTAATCGGGAACACCTATTTGATGAAAACAACAGGATTTACATTAATAGAGCTGATGATTGCCGTTGTGATAATGGGTATTCTGGCGGCGATTGCTGTGCCGGCGTATCAGGCGCAGGTAAGAGAATCCAGACGTGGAGATGCCCAGACGGCACTGATGCAAATGCATATGAGCCAGGAAAACTTCAGGCTGCAAAACATTACCTACGGCGCTGCAGCGGATATCTCAATGCCAGCATCGGATTTTTACACGTTCAGTGTGAGTAACGTTAGCGCCACCACGTTTACACATACCGCCACCGCGAAAGGAAGTCAGACTAATGATACGGGTTGCACCACCCTTACGCTGGATGAGTCAATGAATCGCACGCCAGCAAGCTGCTGGTAAATCTAAAAAGGGGAGTTGCTCGCAAACAGGGTGTTGTTGCGAGCGTAAAATTTTTCACAGTTTTTAGCTTACCTGCTTAACCCGCAATTCTTTGGGTACGGCAAACTCTATACTCTCTTCACGACCGCTTCGTTCACTGGCTTTTACCGCTCCCCAGTCGAGTAAGCGCTGGATAACCCGTTTAACCAGAATCTCAGGTGCTGACGCACCAGCGGTAACACCGATATGCTCTACGCCATCGAGCCATTCGCGCTGAATGCAGTTTTCATCGGCAATCAGATGCGCCTGTGCGCCCATTTTGCCTGCCAACTCGCGCAGGCGATTGGAGTTAGAGCTGTTTTGCGCCCCAACCACCAGCAAGACTTGGCAGTCCTGAGCAAGCTCGCGTACAGCGTCCTGGCGATTTTGTGTGGCGTAACAAATATCGTCTTTTCGTGGCCCTTCGATAGCCGGAAAACGTTCTCGCAAGGCGTCGATGACTTCGGCAGTGTCATCTACCGACAAGGTTGTCTGACTGCAGTAATAAAGTGCATTGGGGTTTTTCACTTCCAGCGTTTGTACATCGTCACTGGACTCCACCAGGTAGATGCCGCCTTCAGGATTATCATACTGCCCCATGGTGCCTTCAACTTCCGGATGCCCGGCATGACCAATCAAAATACATTCGGTGCCGCGGCGACTGGCTCGGGTGACTTCCAGGTGAACCTTGGTTACCAACGGGCAGGTGGCATCGAATACTTTCAGGCCACGACGTTCCGCTTCCAGGCGCACGGCCTGCGAGACGCCGTGGGCAGAAAAAATGACGATATTATCGTCTGGCACTTCATCCAGCTCATCCACAAAAATAGCACCGCGCTCTTTCAGGCCATCTACCACAAACTTGTTATGCACCACTTCGTGGCGAACATAGATAGGTGGCTGAAAAATTTCCAGCGCCCGTTCAACAATGGTAATGGCGCGGTCTACACCGGCACAAAAGCCACGGGGATTAGCTAAATGAATTTGCATGATACGCCCTTACTCAAGTCTAAGCGTTGATAACATCGATGATTTCAACATCAAAGATCACGGTTTGTCCAGCCAGCGGATGATTAAAATCCACGGTTACGGAAGTACCGGCGATGCTGCGGATGATCCCAGGCACTTCACTGCCATCGGGTTGGGCAAAGGCCATAATCATCCCCTCTTCCAGGGTCATGTCGGCGGCAAAACGGTTTTTATCCATGTGGTGCACGTTGTCCGGGTTAGGCTGGCCAAAGGCGTCTTCCGGCGCCAGCTTAAAGGATTTCTTATCGCCAGCGGACAGCCCCAGTAAACAGGCTTCAAAATTAGCCGTTAAGCTGCCATCGCCCATCACCAGCTTAGCTGGTTTTTTGTTTACCCGAGTACTGTCGGCGGCTGAGCCGTCGGCCAGTTTAAGGTCAAAATGCATGATAACCTGGCTTTTATCGCCAATCACTTTAGATGTTTCGCTCACGGTCACTCTCTCTACGTTCGGGTTAGTTAGCGCTACTGGTTGATGTGTTGTCTTCTTTACTGGTCAGCATGTCCCAGATAAGCAGAGCTGCGCCAATAAAAATAGCGCTGTCGGCCAGATTAAATGCCGGCCAGTGCCAGTCATTTACGTAGAAATCCAGAAAATCGATGACATAACCGTGCACAATCCGATCGTACACGTTACCCAGTGCGCCACCCAGAATAAAACTAAAGGCTACCGGCAGCAGCTTTTGCTGTTTAGGCGTTTGCCTTAGCCACCACAGGATCACGCTACATACCGCCACTGCAATGGCAGTAAAAAACCACCGCTGCCAGCCGCCTGAGTCGTGCAGAAAGCTGAACGCGGCACCGTAATTATGCACATAAGTAAAGTTGAAAAACGGCGCCAGCTGCACTGACTCATACAAATCCATGCTGTCCATCACAGCGTACTTACTCCATAAGTCCAGCACCACCGTGAGCACGCTTATCCATAAAAAACGCAGGCCGCTTTCGCTAATAAACTTAGGCATAATGACGTGTTTCCCCGTCACCATCAACATTCGTCACGCAGCGGCCGCAAAGCTCAGGGTGCTCACTGTGAGAGCCCACATCCTCGCGTACGTGCCAGCAGCGAACACACTTGTCACCGCTGCTTTTCGCTACACTGACAAACAGCCCTTCCACTTCGGTTGCACTAGCATCCGCTGGCTTATCGGCCAGAGCCGCCACCTGCACACCAGAGGTAAGCAATACGAAGCGCAGTTCATCGCCCAGCTGCTCCAGTTGACCCTTAAGCGTATCGTCGGCATACAGGGTTACAGAGGCTTCCAGTGAACCGCCCAGCAGCTGTGCTTTACGCGCCTGTTCGAGCGCCTGGTTTACTGCGTCTTTAACCACCATGACCTGCTTCCAGTACGCGTCATTAAAGGTGTCATCCTGAGCAAAATCATTGAAGCCCTGGTACCAGGTTTCGGTAAACACAAATTTCGCTCTCTCACCAGGCAGTTCCTGCCAGATTTCCTGCGCGGTAAAGCTGGTGATTGGCGCCATCCAGCGCACCAGCGCCTCAACAATGTGATACAGCGCAGTCTGGCATGAACGACGCGCAACACTGTCTGCTTTCGCGGTGTACTGGCGATCTTTGATAATATCCAGATAAAAACTGCCCAGCTCAATAGAGCAGAAGTGCGACAGTTTCTGTGATACCAGCAGCATGTCGTATTTTTCGTAATCGGCAATGAGTTCGGCCTGCAACTGCTTAGCCCGTGACACTACCCAGCGATCCAGTGCAACCATCTCGGCTTCTGGTACCGCATCGGTCTCAGGGTTAAA
>CATMRP010000202.1 GCA_950073835.1 uncultured Alteromonadaceae bacterium | reverse complement strand
AAGTCATCGACTCACCACCACAATGAATCGAACAGTGCTTTCGCACTACGCGCCATGCCCGGCGCACGACAAAAAAATACCCGCACACAGGCGGGTATTTAAAATAGCGAAGATGTCAGAATATGATTAAAGCTTTAAGCCTAAGCGTTCTGCTACCTCAATGTAAGTTTCAACCACTGAGCCCAGGCCCTGGCGGAATCGGTCTTTGTCCATTTTTTTGCGGGTTTCTTTATCCCACAAACGGCAACCGTCTGGGGTAAACTCATCACCCAGTACAATGTTACCGGCGCTGTCTACACCAAATTCCAGTTTATAATCCACTAAAATCATGCCGCCCTGGTCGAACAAAGCTTTCAGCACATCGTTTACGGCGAATGTCAGCTCTTTCATTCGGGCTACCTGAGCAGCAGTGGCCCAGCCAAAAGACTCAATATGATAATCATTCACCATTGGATCATGCAGCGCGTCATTCTTCAGGAAGAACTCAAACACCGGTGGATTCAGTAACTGACCTTCTTCCACACCCAGACGGCGAACCAAAGAACCTGCAGCTACATTACGCACAACGCACTCTACCGGGATCATATCCAGCTTTTTAACCAATGATTCGGTGTCCGACAGCAGTGATTCTACCTGCGTTGCGATACCAGCTTCTTCAAGCTTGGTCATGATAAAGTGGTTAAACTTGTTGTTGACCTCGCCTTTACGATCCAACTGTTCGATTTTTTCACCATCAAAAGCCGAAGTATCGTTGCGAAACAATAAAATTAACTTGTCACTGTCGTCTGTGTGATAAACAGTTTTCGCTTTACCGCGATAAAGCTCGTCGCGTTTTTCCATTATAGGTCTCGTATTAAATGTCTAAGCCGTCTTCAGTCATTACCTGTTCAAAAGGTTTGAACAGATCAGCAATCTGTTTGGCATCAAATGGTGTGCTTTCGTTATCCATAAAAGTGATAGACGTTTTAGGGCCTAATTTTTTCACCTTCAGGCGATAGTCTTCATAATCCAGCAACTGTGCATCGTCTGATGAAAACAGGTCACGCCACCAACTCACCTGCTCATCAGTATACTGCACAAAAATCAATCCGTTCGACTTATCTAAATCTTTTACGTTGAAACCCAGTTTGCGTAAAACCAACTGGATACGCGGCCAGGCTATGTCGTAATTAGCGTCTAGCACAAAAGCCGGATTACCGTCGTCATCAAAGCCCATTTCCATATCCAGACCCTGTCGGATCTGGGCAATGCGGCGATTGGTTTCAAGCTGATTAAGGTATTCGTAATGGCTGATAACCCGGTTTAACACCATAACTTCGTCGCGGCGTTTTTCCATGGCGTTTAAATCTTCTACAGACTTATCGCCACGTTCATAATCTACCAGGGCTACACTCAGCTGCGCAGTTCGACCATGAGGCTTTAACTCAACGTCAAACTTATAGCGACCTTTGCCAGCCACTTCACTTTCATCAGACGACCAGTCAAACCAGCCGCCATTGCCTTCTTCGGTACTGGCCGGAGCAACATTCATCCAGCCGGTCATCAGTTCACCCTGTTCCGGGCTGAAGTTTTCTACGCTGATACCACGTTCTTCCAGGTAGCCGATCAGCGAGTTCCAGATTGTCTTATCCAGAGTTTCGTTATCTCTTACCTGGTCGAGCAACACGGTTGCACCTTTAGAACCCTCTTCAACATGGGAGCCCTGTACTAACGGGATCACCAGCGCCGGAGGCACTACCTCAAGGTTACGTCCTACCAAAGTGGTATCGGCAGACTGTTGTAATGCCGGAATATTATAATCGCTGGTAAAATCCGGCGCATCCAGATCGGTCGGCACTTGCAACTGTGTGCGTTCTTTTGATTTTAAGTATTCGTAACTGCCGGAAGCTGTTACGCGTTCTTGTTGAGAAGCACAAGCAGTAAGAACAAGGCTGGCAATACCGCTGACCAAAGCCAGTTTTTTATTCATAGTTATCTCTTATTCTGAAATTAAAGCGTATTCATGTAACAACGCTTCGATGCTTTTTTGGCTCGCAAGTTCCGGTAAAACCATCGGTAAGCGTAAAAATGGGCTTTTCATCATGCCCATTTTATACAATGCCCACTTCGGGATCACCGGATTTGGTTCGATAAACAGTGCAGAGTGAAGCTTTTCAATGCTGGCATTAAGCTCGCGGCAGCGGGCTTTATCACCAGCCAGCGCGGCTTCACACATTTGCGCGATGGCCGCTGGCACTATATTGGCTGTAACCGAGATCACGCCGTGACCGCCTTCGCATAAAAATTCACATGAGCTGCCATCATCGCCGCTCAGCAACACAAAATCATCGTCTACCAATGCCTGTGTGGCTTTTAGCCGGGCAATATTGCCCGTGGCGTCTTTGAGGCCAACAATTTTAGGGTGTTTAGCCAGTACAGCTACAGTTTCAGGTAACATATCGGCAACCGTGCGGCCCGGAACGTTATACAGCAATACCGGTAAGTCGGTGGCGTCGGCTACTGCCTCAAAATGAGCAATCATACCCTTTTGCTGAGGCTTGTTGTAATAAGGAACAACACTCAGGAAGCCATCAATTCCCAGGCCAGCCATCTGCTCGCTCAGAAAAATCGCTTCAGAGGTGGAGTTTGCCCCGCTTCCGGCAATAATTTTGGTTCTGCCCGCAGCAGCTTCTACCGTTTGTTTAACAACTTCAATATGTTCATCAAAAGGCAGCGTGGCGGATTCGCCGGTAGTGCCTACCGACACAATACCATGGGTGCCCTGTTGGATATGAAACTCAACCAATTCCCGCAGCGCAGGATAATCAATTTGGCCGTCATCAAACATTGGGGTGACAAGCGCAACGTAACTACCGGTAAACATATTCTCTCCACTTTTTGCGAGCGCACATGGTAATTGCCGCACTGGTTAAAAACAAGCATTTGAACGCCTGGATCGCATAATATTACCAGAAAATGACGGTTTTCAATTTCACGGGCCGTGTTTTAAAACCAATTGGCTCTTACCGTCGTTTTTTCGCCGTGTCATATCAGACCATCGGCCGATTCGACTTTGGCCATAGCTATGTTAGAATCTGCGCCCCTTAATATGAGTCAGGTCCATGAAGCAACAGTTAATCGCGGTTATTTTAGGTACCGACCAGGTAGGTATTCTCAGTGATATTGCCACCCTGGTCAGCGAATCAGATTGCAATATTCTTGACAGCAGACATGCTATTTACGGTCAGGAATTTTCGTTAACGATGATCATCGAAGGCACCCATAATGCCATCACCCGGGTAGAACTCAGCATTCCTGAGATGTGCCAGCGCCGTGATCTGTTGTCAATTCTCAAACGTACTCGCGAACACACCAAACAAAATCTGACTCACCTCTACGATGTTGAATTTAATGGTGTGGATAACCCGGGGCAGATCCAGGCCATTACCCGCTTTTTTGCCGACCAGCACGTATCCATCAGTGCCTTTCGTCAGACCACCAGCGTGGACGATGAGACCGGCCACAAGATGATGCGGTTTAAACTGGTGGTAAATATCCCTGACGATGTTGCCATGCCGGAGTTTCGCTACAACCTGAATTTGCTGTGTCAGGTGCTTCACCTGACATCCAATATTATTGATAAACATAAGGGATAATAAAATGAATACGCTTTCTGCCGGTGATGCAGCGCCGCTTTTTAGTCTGCCCGATCAGGATGGTAATCCGGTTTCACTGGAGTCTTTCAAAGGCAAAAAAGTACTGGTCTACTTTTATCCTAAAGCCATGACCCCTGGCTGCACCGTGCAGGCACAGGGTCTGCGCGACATCCAGAACGAACTGCAACAAAACAATGTGGTGGTGTTGGGTATCAGCCCGGACGCGGTTAAACGCCTGCCTAAGTTCATCGAAAAAGAACAGTTAAACTTTACACTGTTATCTGATGAGGACCATACCGTTGCCGATGCTTTTGGTGTATGGGGCCCGAAGAAATTTATGGGCAAAGAATACGACGGCATCCATCGTATTACTTTTTTAATTGATGAAGAAGGCAATGTTGAGCAGGTTTTCAACAAGTTTAAAACCAAAGAACATCACCTGGTCATCCTTAATTACCTCAATAACGGCGAATAACGCCTCGATATGGCAGGTCGCCCGGCCTGCCATGCTGGTTTGAACAAATCCAATCTTTACCTGTCAATTCAACGTATACTGTTTCTTTGCTCTCCCTAACTGAGGAAACATCATGTGTGACAATTCAACCGAGCAGGATATTCAGCGCTTTACCGAGCAAGGCGGCAAGTTAAATCGCCGACAGTTTAATCAGATGCTGGTACTGGGTACGTTAAGTGCCGTACTTCCTCAGTTTGCGGTTGCTGACGAGAGCATTATGCAACAACAAGTGAGTGTTAAGACCCCGCACGGCACCGCAGACTGTTTATTCTCAGCACCTAAAACAGGCAGTCACCCAGCGGTGGTAATGTGGCCAGACATTAAAGGTCGCAGAGCAGCCTTTGATATGATGGGTCAGCGTCTGGCTGCTCAGGGTTATGCTGTGTTGGTGGTCAACCCTTTCTATCGCGATGTCAGCGGAGCAGCCTTGCCAGAAGGAATAGAATTTCCCGCACCAGAAGCCAGAAAAATCCTCTCTCCTATGCGTGCAAAACTCACTCAGCAAGCAGTAGTCAGCGATGCCGAAGCATTCTTTGCTTTTCTCGATCAGCAGTCTGCTGTGGATACAAAACGTCAGGGCGCATTAATGGGCTATTGCATGAGCGGTGCGTTTACTATGTTTGCTGCAGCAGCCATGCCCAAACGGATTGGCGCCATTGCCAGTTTCCATGGCGGCGGACTGGCAACTGATAATGCCGATAGCCCGCACCACACTGTTGTTGAGTCTGATGCGCTGGCCCTGCATGCAATTGCAGAAAATGACAATGAGCGTTCGCCAGAAATGCAACCCATGCTGAAAGAGGCTTATCGGGCTGCAGGACTGACCGCGCATATTGAGGTCTACCCCGATACTCTGCATGGCTGGACACCACCGGATTCCAAAGTTTACAACGAAAAACAGGCAGAGCGCGCATGGCAACAAACCCTGGCGTTATTTAAACAGGCGCTTTAAGTGAAAGGCGGCCAGCAGATGCTGGCCGTATTATAGAGCTGGCTAGAAAAATTAAGCTTTTTCGCTGGCTGTTAGCTGTTCAGGCGAAGTCGACCAGGCGGTCACTACCGCTTTCACCAGTGTGGCCAGTGGAATGGCAAAAAATACGCCCCAAAATCCCCACAGACCGCCAAAGAACAACACGGCGATAATAATATACAACGGGTGCAGACTAACCGCTTCTGAGAATAAAATAGGGACCAGCAGGTTGCCATCCAGTGCCTGAATAATCCCGTAGGCGACCATCAGGTACCAAAACTCAGGACTAATGCCCCACTGGAACATCGCCACCACACCAACCGGGATGGTGACCACTGCGGCACCGATGTAAGGGATCAACACGGATAGACCTACCAGAACACCCAGCAATAAGGCGTAGCGTAGATCCATAATCGCAAAAGTAACGCACGACACCGCCCCAACGATGATTATTTCAATCACTTTACCGCGGATGTAGTTAGCAATCTGTACGTTCATCTCGTTACCCACCTGAGCAATCAGACGACGCTCCTTGGGCAGGATACGGGAAATGCTGGCAGTAAAATACTGTTTGTCTTTCAGCATAAAAAACACCATCAGCGGCACCAGAATAAAGTAAATCAATAAGGCTGCCACACTGGTAATAGAGCCAATAGACGCCGATAACGCCTGCTCGCCAAAATCCACAAGGCGCTGATTAGCCCCTTCCATCATTTCGTAAATATGTGAAAATTGAACATATTCCGGGTATTTATCCGGTAAGGTTAGTAACCACGACTGAGCGTTTTGCCAGATGGTCGGTAGCTCCTGCGCCAGGCTCACACTCTGTTTGGTGACAACCGGCACCAGACCAATAGCGAGCAACACCATGATTAATATAAAACAGAGTAACACCAGCCCAACTGCAGGCGAACGTCCCAGCCCCACACGATTTAACTGTGTCACCGGCCAGTCGAGCAGATAGGCAATCACTGCAGCCACAATAACGGGCATCAGCATGTCGCCCCACAGCAGCAACAGTGCACTACTGATTAAAATAAGGATAAGCAGCATGGCTGCATCAGGGTCGGAAAACTTGCGTTTGTACCAGCGCCCAAAAACACTAAACATTCATCATTCCTTCACGCATTTTCGCCAGCAGTAAGGTTTCTGCCCGGCGCCAAAGCTAACTACCGGCACTCAACAATAAAGAGCGTTACTATACCGACAAACACCTGAATTGTAACGCATAGAACTTGCACCCAGGCCCACCATGTGGTGTGATCAGACCATCTGCACCATTGCTGTTTTGCCTGGCAAAGCCTTCAAGCAATGGCATTAAAAGGGTGAAATCTGAAATATATTATCAAATTCAGGGAACTGAATGCTGTCAGATTGTCGTATATATAGCAGTATCAGGCTTTATTTGAGGGAAAATGAGACAACTTTTTCGAACCGGTATTCTGGGTGTGTCAATGGGCATAGCTGCCGCATTATTGCCGGTAACCTCTGTTGGCCAGTCTATCGGTAGCGATAAAAACACGCTGCCAGACATTGGCGTGGTAGCATCAGAAGTCCTTACTCTGGATAAAGAAATGCTGGTTGGCGATGCCATTATGCGGCAAATGCGCGGCCAGGCGCCGGTTATTGACGATCCGGTACTTACCGAATACATTCAGGATCTGGGTAACCGGTTGGTGTTACAGGCCGAAAACACCAAATTCCCCTTTGAGTTTTTTATCATTAATAACAGTGTAATGAACGCCTTTGCTTTTTATGGCGGCCACGTTGGTGTGCATTCAGGCATCATTACCCGGGCCGATACCGAAAGTGAGGTCGCCTCTGTGCTCGCCCACGAGGTAACGCACGTAACCCAGCGCCATCTTGCCCGGCGGGCGTTATCACAGCAGCGTAGTTCACCACTGCAGATTGCTTCGATGGTAGGGAGTATCCTGCTGGCCATGGCAAATCCCGAAGCCGGTATTGCGGCAATGCAAACCTCCTCGGCAATGGCCAGTCAGTTAAACATTGATTATACCCGTTCCAATGAGCAGGAAGCCGACCGCATTGGTATTGATATTTTGTATCAGGCAGGGTTCGACCCTAAAGCTGCGTCGACCTTTTTTGGTAAAATGGCAGAAGAATACCGTACCAGTTCCAGACCCCCTGAGCGCTTACTGACCCACCCTCTCACCGAGAAACGGATTGCCGATGCCCGCAATCGAATGCGTCGCTATCCTGATGTAAGGCTGCGCCCCAGCTTGTCATTTAATCTGGCTAAGGCTCGCTTGCTGGCCCGTTATCAGTTTGAGCCCGATTACGCACTGGAACACTTTAAGGCGGTGGTGGAAAATGACACCTTCGCTATCCGCGATGCCGGTCTTTATGGCCTTGCCATTGCTTACCTGGCTAATGAGGAAAACCTCAAAGCCAAACAAATCAACGATCAACTACT
>CATMRP010000201.1 GCA_950073835.1 uncultured Alteromonadaceae bacterium | reverse complement strand
ACGATGGAACACGTAAAAACCCACCGCAACATCAGCTTATTACTCATTGCCGGCCTGCTGGCCAGTAGCGTGACCTTAACCGGTTGTATTAACGCCGAGGCCACCGACACTAAAGCTGAACAAAAAGAAGAAGTGGTTGTCAGCATTCCCGTAGAAGCCACACCTGTGACCATGGGCGATATCTCATCGAGCTATCAGACCACCGCCATCTTAGAAGCCAAAGAAGAAGCGTTCGTAGTCGCCCGGGCATCAGGTATTGTTGAACACATTTTTGTCGAAGAAGGGGATTATGTAGAAAAAGGTCAGGTACTCGCCCAGCTTGACAAAAAGCGTTACGAGTTAAACCTGAGTAAAGCCCGTGCCGATCTCACCGGCATCGAAAAAGAATTAAGCAAAATTAAGAAAGTGTATTCCAGCAAACTGGTGAGCGACGATACCTTCGATAAGCTCACCGCCCAGTACGAAGCGGCCAAAGCCGTGCTGGCACTGGCCGAACTGGATCTTAAAGAAACCACCATCACCGCCCCCATCAGCGGTTTCATTGCCGAACGAAATGCTAAAGTCGGTAACCTTACTGAGTCTTTTCAGCGCGAAAGAATGTTCCATATTGTTCAGCAAAAAGCCTTACAGGGCATTGTTTATTTGCCAGAAAGTGAAATGGCCTCCATTGCGGCAAAACAAAATGCCAGTCTGAAAATTGCAGCGCTGGGTAATACCACGGTGAGCGGCTACGTTGAGCGGATCAGCCCGGTAGTCGATGCCACCACCGGCACCTTTAAAGTTACCTTAACTGTACCTAATACTAACGGCCGCCTGAAAGCCGGTATGTTTTCTGAAGTCTCGATTGATTACGATACTCACGCGAATGCAACCTTATTGCCGCGTAAAGCGTTGTTAACCATCGACGATCAAACCAGTGTGTTTGTGGTAGAAGAAGGCGTAGCAAAAAAGCTTGATGTGACCACCGGCTTTGAAAACGGTGAGTTTATCGAAATTACCAACGGCCTTACTGGTTCAGAAACTGTTGTTACCGTCGGGCATCACAATCTGAAAGATGCGTCACCAGTTGAAATTGTAAACAGCTGATAGCCGCCAGGAGATTGTTATGCAACTTGTTGATATTGCGGTAAAGCGTCCTGTCGCGATTGCCATGTTCACGCTCGCCGTGCTGTTATTTGGCATGGTCTCTTTAGGCCGATTATCGGTAAACCTGTTACCCGAACTGGCCTACCCGACCCTGACAATTCGTACCGACTACACCGGTGCGGCACCCGCTGAAGTAGAACAGCTGGTATCTAAACCCATCGAAGAAACCATTGGCACCGTTAAAGGCGTGCGCACCGTTAAATCTATATCACGGCCTGGCCAGTCAGACGTTGTGCTGGAATTCGCCTGGGGCACCGCCATGGATTTCGCCAGTCTGGAAGTGCGGGAAAAACTGGATATCCTGCAATTGCCACTGGATGTAGATAAACCCCGATTATTGCGGTTTAACCCCAGCCTCGATCCTATCTTACGCTATGGCCTGAGCTTCAATACGCCGGATCCTTCCGTTGAAGCCATGAAGTCGTTACGTATTTATGCCGATGAGCAAATTAAGCGTCAACTGGAATCCATCGAAGGCGTTGCTTCAGTTAAAATTGGTGGCGCCCTGGAAAACGAAATTCAGGTACTGGTGGATCAACGACGGGTCAGCCAGTTAAATATCAGTATCAACACCATTATCACCCGTCTTAAAGAGGAAAACCTCAACACCGCAGGCGGACGCATTGATAACGGTAATCAGGCATTCCTGGTGCGTACTCTGAACCAGTTTACCGGCCTCAATGAAATTGGTGAACTGTATATTGCCAACCGTAACGGCAAATCTATTCGCCTGCGTGATGTGGCTACCATTCAGAATACCTATAAGGAACGGGATGCCATTAGTCGGTTTAACGGCAAGGAAGGCGCGGAGATTGCCATATACAAAGAAGGGGACGCCAATTCTGTAGACGTGGCACGTCAGGTAGGAATTGCCCTTGAGCGGATCCAAAACCAGCTGCCTTCTGACTATGCGCTGGATAAAGTGTACGATCAGAGTGAGTTCATTAAACAGGCCATCGAAGATGTAAAATCGTCTGCCATTATCGGCGGTATTCTGGCCATGATCATCCTTTACCTGTTCCTAAAGAATTTCTGGCCAACGCTGATCATCTCAGTATCGATACCGCTGTCGGTTATCGCTACGTTTAACCTGATGTACGGTAACGATATCAGCCTTAATATCATGAGCCTGGGTGGTATTGCCCTGGCAGTGGGTTTGTTAGTGGATAACAGTATCGTGGTACTGGAAAATATCGACAAACACAAACAGCGCGGTAAGGGCCTGATCAGCGCTGCGACGGCGGCGACCGAGGGCACCAAGGAAGTCTCCAGTGCTATTTTAGCCTCCACGCTCACTACCCTGGCAGTCTTTGTTCCGCTTATATTTGTCGAAGGCATTGCCGGTCAGTTATTCAGCGACCAGGCCATGACCGTTTCCTTTGCCTTGATTGCCTCACTGATTGTAGCGCTGACAGTGATCCCGGCACTGGCTGCTAAAGCCCACCGTGAAGACAGTTTTACTGAGCAGGATGCATTAGAACCCACACCTGCTGGCCGCCCTGAAGGCTGGCGCAAGATCGTGTTTTACATTACCTGGCCGCTACGCATGCTGGTTAAGCTGGTATTCGGGATTATTCCCATGCTGATTACTACCCTGCTTATTACGGTGTGGCGTGCGATCAGTACCGCTTTATCGTTTATCTTTAAACCACTTACCGGCTTATTTGGCCTGGCTTTTAACGGCATTGAAAAGCTGTACAATGTCAGCCTGAGAGCTGCCCTGCGTACCCGCTGGTTGGTGCTGGGTGTGGCTCTCGCCGTTACCGCATCAGCGTTTATGTTGATCCCGCGCTTAGGTATGGAGCTTATTCCGCGCATGTCACAGGGTGAGTTTTTCATTGAAGTCACCCTGCCGGCAGGCTCCCGTGTTGAGCAAACCGATGATCTGTTGACCCGCCTGGCGCTCTACACCGAATCCTTACCTGATGTTAACCGCACTTATTCACTGGCCGGTACCGGCAGTCTTATAAGTGCTGCGCCATCACAGGGAGGCGATCACTGGGGCAAACTCAATGTGGTACTGAATAAACAGGCCAGCGATGCCGATGAAGCCCGGGTTAAAGAGTCATTACGTGAATACCTGGCTAAACAGGCTGGTGTGCAGAGCAAGTTTGGTTACCCGGAATTGTTTACCTTTGCGGCACCGATACAGATTGAACTGCAAGGTTATGATCTGGCGCTGCTCCAGCGCAGTGCCGACTCGTTAAAGCAGGCACTGGAAGGCAGCAGCCGTTTTGCCGACGTAACCAGCAGTTTGCGGGTCGGTAACCCTGAGCTTAAAATTAACTTCAATCATGCGGCCCTCGCCCGCCTTGAGCTCGATGCATCTACCGCAGCCAAGCTGGTGGCCGCGCAAATTGGAGGGGAAGTAGCAACCCAGTACAGTATGCGCGACCGTAAAGTGGACATTCTGGTACGTACCGCCGATACGCAGCGCGACCAAATTGACGATATCAGCCAAATCATCATTAATCCAGGCGCAGAACAACCCGTGCCCTTACATGCCGTGGCTGAGGTCTTTGTCAGTAACGGTCCCAGTGAGATCACCCGGGTAGGACAGCAACGTGTCGCATTGCTGGAGGCTAATCTGCGCTATGGTGATCTGGCTCAGGGCGTGGCTGAGGCAGAACAAATTATCCGTGAAATTGCTCTGCCGCCGCAGTTACGGGCAACCATTGCCGGTCAGAGCGAAGACATGCAACAAAGTTTCGACTCGCTGATGCTGGCGCTGGCCCTGGCTATCTTTATGGTGTACCTGGTAATGGCTTCACAGTTTGAATCCCTGGGTCACCCGCTGCTGATTTTGTTTGCCATTCCTATGGCCGTAGCCGGCGCTATTTATGGCCTGTTGCTCACCAACACCAACGTTAGTGTGGTGGTGTTCATCGGGTTAATTATGCTCTGCGGTATCGTGGTTAATAACGCCATTGTACTGATTGATCGCATCAATCAGCTACGTGAACAGGGTCAGGATAAGCATAGCGCCATTATCGATGCCGCCAACAGCCGCTTACGGCCCATTATTATGACCACGCTGACCACTATTCTTGGTTTGCTGCCCATGGCAATCGGCTTTGGTGAGGGTGCCGAGGTGCGCACGCCTATGGCCATCACTGTGATCTTTGGTTTATTGTTCTCTACCTTACTGACCCTTATTCTGCTACCGGTGATTTATTCGCTGTTCGACCGCAAACAGTTTGCCGTAACGGCGCGCGACACTGCCGGAGACAAAGTTTATGGATAAGTTTGCTCAGGCTGGCGCCGCCCTGACCAGCTTTGCCCTGCGCAAACCGGTCACTATCTGTATGTGTTTCCTGTCGATGCTGATTTTCGGCATCGCTGCAGGACGGTTGTTACCGCTGGAGAAATTTCCCGGCATTGATATTCCGCAAATGGTCGTTCAGGTGCCCTATCGCGACGCCACACCGGCCGAAATAGAACGCATGATCACCCGCCCGGTGGAGGAAGCGATTGCCACCATGTCAGGTATCAAACGGCTGCGGGCGACCTCCTTTGAAAACCGCGCCGAAGTGTTTGTGGAATTTGACTGGGACGCTAACATTAAAGCGAAGAGCATCGAAGCCCGGGAAAAAATCGATGCCATTCGCGACGAACTGCCCGATGATGTTGAGCGCGTTATGGTGTTTAAGTTTAATACCAACGACATGCCGATTTTCCAGCTACGGGTCTCCAGCGAGCGCGACCTGTCGAACGCCTACGATCTGCTCGACCGCAATTTAAAAGGGGAAATCGAAAGGGTTCAGGGTGTCTCCCGGGTTGAACTGTACGGTGTTGAGAAAAAACAAATCAGTATTCGCCTTATCCCGGAGCGAATTACTTCGCTGCACATCGATACCAACGAACTGGGCAGACGGTTACGGGAAGCCAACTTCTCGATGACGGCCGGGCACTTTTTTGCCAACGACCAGAAGTTTATCGTTAACCCTCAGGGCCAGTTCTCTGATATGCGCGATATCCAGCAGCTCTATGTTGCACCAGGGGTCATGCTTAAGGATATTGCCACGGTAAATTATGAAACACCCGAGCGTAACAATGGCCGCCATCTCGACCGCGCCTACGCGGTAGGTCTGAATATCTTCCGTGAATCAAGCAGTAATCTGGTCGAAGTCAGTGAACAGGTTATTGCAGTGGTTGAAAAAACCAAACAGGATCCGGCTTTTAACGGCATTAACCTGTACGTAATGGATGACGTGGCCCAAAGTGTCACTTCATCATTATCAAATCTGGTGGAAGCCGGGTTATTTGGCGCACTGCTGTCAATTGTGGTGTTGTACTTATTTCTGCGTCAACTCACAACTACCCTGTTGGTCGTGTTGTCGGTGCCGTTTTCTATCTGCATTACCCTGGGCGTCATGTATTTGCTGGGTTACTCACTAAATATCCTGTCGCTAATGGGCCTGATGCTAGCGGTAGGTATGCTGGTAGACAATGCGGTAGTCATTACTGAGAGTATTTTTCAGCAGCGGGCTACCCATGCCGATGCAAAACAGGCCACCAAATTAGGCGTTGGCAAGGTGAGTCTGGCTGTCATCGCCGGTACCACAACGACGGCCATCGTATTTTTACCCAATATTGTGGGCGTTAAGATTGATGTTACCGTGTTTCTGGAGCACGTGGCCATTGCCATCTGTATCTCGCTGTTTGCCTCACTGCTGATCGCTCAAACGCTGATCCCCCTGCTTGCCTCGAAGGTTAAGCCGCCCGCCGCTCACCATGCTAAGCCTGCAGGTTATATTAAGCGTTATCGTAAAATCTTAAACTGGGCCATGTATAACCAGGGCAAAACCTCGGTTATCGCCTTAGCCATTCTGGCTAGTACAGCTATTCCTCTGGGCGTTATTTCTAACGATGATGAGGGGAATGATAACCGCTCTCGTATCTGGCTTAACTATCACATCAGCCAGAATTACACGCTGGAAGAAGTGGAAAAAACCGTTGATAAAATGGAAGCTTATCTCTACGACAATCAGGACCAATTTTATATAAAACAGGTGTATACCTATTACGAAGCGGGTCAGGCAACATCTGGTATTACCCTGCAGGATGATTTACCGGTACCGGTAAGTGAAGTTAAACGCCTTATCCTGGAGAGTATGCCGAAATTTGTGCGGGCCAAACCGTCTTTCCGCTGGAACGAAGGCAATGGCGGTGGGGTCAGACTCACCCTGCTTGGCGAATCTTCTGACCAGCTCAGAGTGATCGCCAATCGTGTGGTAGATGTGTTGGATAACGTTGATGGCTTAACCGATGTGCGCGCCGACGTTGGCAGTGAACGCCAGGAACTGCAGATCCGTATCGACCGCGACAAAGCTTTTCAGCTGGGCCTCACCACTCAGCAGGTGTCAGGGCTGGTAGCGACTGCCCTGCGCGGTAATAACCTGCGTACTTTCCGCTACGGTGAAGCTGGCGAGGTCAATGTCAAACTCATGTACGGTAAATCAGTGCAGGAATCACTTAATGCGCTGCAAAACCTTAATTTAACCAACAACTCGGGCCGTAATATTACCCTGGACATGGTGGCCGATATTTCGGTTATGCCACAACTGGCGCAGATAAACCGCTACTATCGTCAAACCGCCCTGTCAGTGGGTGCCAACCTGGAAGAAGGCACCACCATGGAACAGGCCCGCGAACGTATTGAGGCGGCTATGCAGTATATAAGCCTGCCCTCTGGCTACAGCTGGACGCTGGACGGCGGCTTCCGTCGCCAGGACGAAGCCTTTGCGGTCATGCAGATGAATATGTTGCTGGCTGTGTGCATGATCTACATTGTTATGGCAGCGCTGTTTGAATCCTTGCTGCTACCCACCGCCGTTATCACTTCACTGCTGTTTAGTATTACCGGGGTATTCTGGGCCTTTATGATCACGGGCACCTCCATGTCGGTGATGGGCATGATAGGCATGCTGATCCTGATGGGTATAGTGGTGAACAACGGCATCGTACTGGTGGATAGAATTAACCAGTTGATTGGCGAAGGCGAAGCCTTAGTTACGGCAATTGTGGATGGATGCAGCTCGCGGATCCGGCCAATTCTGATGACAGTTTCCACCACCGTACTGGGGCTCGTGCCGTTGGCATTGGGCAGTACTCGTATTGGTGGCGACGGTCCGGCCTATTCACCTATGGCGATTGCCATTATCGGCGGTTTGGTGTTCTCCACACTAACCAGTCTGTTTCTGGTGCCTTTAGCTTATGTGCTGTTACTGAAGTTACGTTATCGGGTGAGCAAAATGATTTTCCGCTCGAAAGTACAGGTGAGTCGTTGGATTAGGGCTTAAGGATAAAGCGCCTGAGAAGGAAGGAGTTAAACGGGAACTCGGTTTTTTGACCACTGCGGTTCCCGTTTACTTATTCCCGGCACGATTAGCTGCGTGCAGTCAGGAATTGATAGACGTTTGATGCGTCACGAGACTGAGAAAACTCAACCAGAGATACACC
>CATMRP010000200.1 GCA_950073835.1 uncultured Alteromonadaceae bacterium | reverse complement strand
ACTTCACCATGACGCTCCAGCGTGTCCAGTGCGCCTTCTAACAAACTTTCTACTACAAAGCTGTTAAAACGTGAAACAACAATGGCAAATTTCTTACCTGTTGCGCGAATATTACCTTCGATAACCTGCATAGCCCAAATCCCGTATGAATCCCGTGTCTAAAACGGCGCGAAGTATACCACAACAGCGCCAAAACCCAATCGTTAGTCGTGAATATACTCAACAACTTCCAGGCCAAATCCGGAAAGCGCGTGATATTTAATGGGTTTGCTTAATAAACGCATTTTTTGCACGCCCATGGCGGCCAGAATTTGACTTCCCACACCTACAGTGCGCGAGGAACCCTGCCAGTTTTTACCTACCGGCTGCTCGCCACGATCTTCTGCGGCGAAGCGTTGTAACTGCGACTCCAGATCTTCTTCTTTACCCAGCAATACCAGTACACCACCTTCCTCAGCAATTTGCTGCATGGCATGGGGTAGTGTCATAGAACGGGAAATCCCGCGCGTGGAACCCAGCAGGTCGCTCAGGGTATTGTGCAGATGAACCCGCACCAGGGTTGGCTCTTGAGCGTGAATATCACCTTTTTTAAGGGCAAAGTGCAGCTGGTTGTCGATAACATCCTTAAAGGTATGCAGCTCAAACTCGCCGTATTGAGTGGGTAACTGGCAACTGGATACTTTCTTAATCGTGGTTTCGTTAAGATTGCGGTACTCAATTAAATCAGCAATCGTACCAATCTTAATATCATGCTCGGCGGCGAATGCTTCAAGTTGTGGACGGCGAGCCATACTGCCATCGTCGTTTAATACCTCAACAATGACAGCGGCCGGTTCACAACCCGCTAATCTAGCCAGATCAACTCCGGCTTCGGTGTGACCGGCGCGGTTTAAGACCCCCCCCTCTTTGGCAATAAGTGGAAAGATATGCCCCGGTTGCACAATGTCTTTTGCCTGAGCGTCTTTCGCTACCGCCGCCAGAATCGTTGTAGCTCGATCGGCAGCTGAAATACCGGTGGTCACCCCTTCAGCGGCTTCAATCGAAACCGTAAAGTTAGTCGAAAACTGAGCTTTATTAAGGTCGACCATCAACGGCAGGTTTAAACGCTGACAGCGTTCTGCAGTCATGGGTAAACACACCAGTCCACGGGCATGTTTTACCATAAAGTTAATGGCTTCGGGGGTGACATGCTCGGCAGCCATGATGATATCGCCTTCGTTTTCGCGATCTTCGTCATCCATCAGAATGACCATCTTGCCTTGCTTGATGTCTTCAATTATTTCAGCGGTGCTATTAAGTGCCATAAATATTAAGTCTTGTAGGGTTATTTTTTTAGATAGCCGTGTTCGGCGAGAAATTCCAGACTGATGTCATTTTTTTTGCTGGCGGCTTTGTCGCCCAGCATCAGTCGCTCCAGGTAGCGGGCGATAACGTCCACTTCCAAATTCACTCTGGTACCGGTTTTATAGGTGCCCAGCACCGTTTCCTGCAGCGTATGGGGAATTATCCATAACATAAACTCGCTGCCATTCACTTTGTTTACGGTAAGACTAACGCCATCAACCGTGATACTGCCCTTGTGAGCAATATATTTGGCCAGCTCATCCGGCGCGTCGATCCAGATTTCCACATAATCGCTGTGTTGAATAATGCGGGACACCTCACCCACACCGTCAACGTGACCGGAGACAATATGCCCGCCGAAGCGCGAGCTTACCTGCATGGCTTTCTCCAGATTCACCTGCGTGCCCGGTTTATACTGGGCAAAGCCAGTCAGGCGGATCGTTTCGGCAGAAACGTCAGCACTGTAATGATGCGGGCTGTAATCAACAACGGTAAGACAAACGCCATTGGTAGCAATGCTGTCTCCCAACGCCACGTCGGACATATCCAGCTTACCCACGCCAACTTTAAGACGAATGGATTCTCCCTGGTCGACCATGGATTCGATGGTTCCGAGCGCTTCAATAATTCCAGTGAACATAATGTCTTCTCGTGTTCTTTATTATGACTTGTCGACAGCTAATTGGTAGGTCAACCGGATGTCTTCTGCTATATGTCTGATGTCGGTTAATTTCAAGTCCGGCGCTTCACTTACCTGGGTATAATCAGGCAGAGTGAGCATCGATACGCCTTTGTCGCCAAGTAGCTTCGGCGCCTGATAAACAATCAGCTCATCCACCAGCCCATTGGCCATAAAAGCACCGGCCAGACCGGCACCGGATTCCACTAACACCTCATTAATGCCGCGCTCGGCCAACTGGGCGAGCAGCAGATACAAATCGATTTTCCCTGTTGCGGTTAGCGGTAACTGACACTGCTCAACGTCCTGACTAAAGCCAGTCCGAAAATGCCGGTTCACCAGCAGCACAGGATGGCCATCGTTAAACATCAGCCAGTTTGGCGTGAGTCTCTCCTGCGAATCAATCACCACCCGTAACGGTTGACGTATTGCACAGAGTGGATAGTTGTCGAATTCGGCCTGTTCCGGCCGTACCAGCATACTCGGGTTATCGGCAGTCACCGTGCCACTGCCGGTAATAATCGCGCAGCTTTGCGCCCGCAGTCGCTGTACATCGCGGCGCGACGCCGGCCCTGTGATCCACTTACTCGCGCCGTTAGCCAGCGCTATTTTGCCGTCCAGGCTGACACCTAATTTAACTCTTACCCAGGGCAAGCCCTTTTGCATCCGCTTAATAAACCCCGGATTAAGTGCCCTGGCCTGCTCGTGACAGACATCCTGAGTGACTTCAATACCAGCTGCTTTGATACGCTCAATGCCATTGCCGCTTACCTGCGGGTTAGGATCGGTCATCCCCACTACCACCCTGGCGACCCCGGCTTTTATCAGCGCATCAGCGCAAGGCGGTGTTCGGCCAGTATGACTACAGGGCTCGAGCGTAACATAGGCGGTAGCGCCACGGGCATTGTCCCCTGCAGCAATCAACGCATGCACTTCGGCATGAGGCGTGCCGGCCTGAATGTGATAGCCCTGGCCAATACAGATTTCATGTTTAACAATAACGCAGCCAACACGAGGGTTGGGAGAGGTGGTATAGCGGCCATTTTCTGCCAGTTGAATGGCTTTTGCCATCCAGTATTCATCGATGGCAGGGCTGGGATTGCGGCGTTGCATGGGATTTAATCCCCCAGTCTGGCTATCTCTTCACCAAACTCTTTAATATCTTCAAAAGAACGATACACCGAGGCAAAACGAACGTAAGCCACTTTGTCCAGCTCCTTTAAGGCATTCATGATGAGATTGCCCAACAATTCACTTTCGACTTCCCGTTCGCCGGTTGCCCGCAATGTTGATTTGAGTTGCAGCACACACTGCTCGATTTTTTCAGTGTTTACCGGGCGCTTTTCCAGTGCCCGTTGTAATCCTGCGCGCAGTTTGTCCTCGTTGAAAGGCTCCCGGGTGCCGTCGCGTTTTATTACTCGCGGCATTACCAGCTCAGCGCTCTCAAAGGTAGTAAAGCGTTCATGGCATTCAGCGCATTCCCGGCGCCGGCGCACCTGATGTCCTTCAGCGACTAACCTGGAATCAATCACCTTGGTTTCTTCGGCAGAACAAAAGGGACAATGCATAAACGCTCCTGCTTAGTAACCGGCTCAGCCAGTAACTACTGAGCCGTCAATCCCTGGATTAGGCGTATACCGGGAAGCGTGAGCACAGCTCAACCACTTCTTGCTGAACGCGTTCAACCACGCTCTCATCGCCCATATTATCCAGTACGTCACAAATCCAGCTGGCAACCTGTTTGGCTTCGTTTTCACCAAAACCACGACGGGTAATTGCTGGAGTACCGATACGCAGACCACTGGTCACAAACGGTGAGCGTGGATCATTCGGTACAGAGTTTTTGTTAACCGTAATGTTAGCACGACCGAGGGCTGCATCGGCATCTTTACCGGTAATATCTTTATCAATCAGATCTAACAGGAACAGGTGATTGTCGGTGCCGTTTGAAACGATTTTATAACCGCGCTCCTGCATCACGCTTACCATCGCTTTTGCATTGATAACGACCTGCTGTTGATAAGCTTTAAAGTCTGGCTGCAACGCTTCTTTAAAAGCAACCGCTTTAGCCGCAATAACATGACATAGCGGACCACCCTGGTTACCCGGAAATACTGAGCTGTTAAGCTTTTTATAGATGGTTTCATCACCACAGGCAGACAGGATCAGACCACCGCGTGGACCCGCCAGGGTTTTATGCGTTGTGGTAGTTACTACGTGCGCGTGTGGCAGTGGGTTTGGATAGACCCCGGCAGCAACCAGACCTGCTACGTGAGCCATATCGACCAGCAGGAAAGCACCTACTTTATCGGCAATGGCGCGGAAGCGCTGCCAGTCAACAATGCCAGAATAAGCAGAAAAACCACCAATGATCATTTTGGGCTTGTGCTCTTCAGCCAGCGCTTCAACCTGAGCGTAATCAATCTCGCCGGTTTCCTCGTTCAGACCATACTGCACGGCATTGTACGTTTTACCAGAGAAGTTAACGCTGGCGCCGTGAGTTAAGTGACCACCTTCTGACAGGCTCATACCCAGAACGGTATCACCGGCGTTAAGCAACGCCATGAAGACAGCAGAGTTTGCCTGCGAACCAGAGTGCGGTTGAACGTTGGCATATTCGGCACCAAACAACTGTTTGGCACGCTCAATGGCCAGGTCTTCAACAATGTCTACGTGCTCACAGCCGCCGTAGTAACGCTTACCAGGATAACCTTCAGCGTATTTATTGGTTAACTGCGACCCCTGGGCCTCCATAACTCGAGGGCTGCAATAGTTTTCAGAGGCAATTAGCTCGATGTGGTGCTCCTGGCGTTGATTCTCTTTATCAATCGCTGCGGCTAATTCCGGATCAAAATCGGCAATGTTCATTTGGCGCGGTAACATGAAGGCTCCTTACTGCGTTTTGGGGTCGCGTAAAATCAGAGACGCATATTCTAGTCATTTTACGTGCTATGTATACTGCTTTGTGGCTGATTTATGACAAATCCGAACAGTAATAGCACAAACTGTCTGTCAACGGCAGGTTACACCGAGCGGATACAACTTGCTCAGACGCCATGGCCCGCCATGCAAAGAAAGCATGACAAGCCAATAAAGAGTAAAAATCAGCCGTTTTTTTCCAGCTGTTTTACCCGGTCAAAAAGTTGCTCTAACTGGCGGTTCCGCACCGCATTTTTGCGCCATTCACGATTGGTCATCGCCGGTTGACCGGATGAGTAGACACCCGGCTCTTTAATGTCGCTGATGACCATGGTGTATCCGGTAATTTGCACTTTATCGCAAATAGTCAGGTGCCCGCCAATGCCGCAACCACCCGCAATAATGACATATTTACCTATGGTCGCACTGCCGGCAATACCGGTCGCACCACAGATACAGCTGTGATCACCAATAATACAGTTATGGCCGATTTGTACCTGATTATCGATAATCACGTTCTTACCGATAATGGTATCGTCAAGGGCCCCGCGGTCGATGGTACTCGAGGCGCCTATCTGGCTGTCGTCGCCAATCACAACCGAGCCGGTTTGCGGAATAGGTAACCAGGTACCGGCATCGTTGGCATAACCAAAACCGTCGGCACCTATTACCGTCTGGCTGTGAATACGTACCCGCTGCCCGATACGAGCGCCATGGTACACCGTAACATTAGGATGAATTACCGTACCGTTGCCAATGTGTGAGCCACGGCTAATCACCGTGTGCGCGCCTATTACCACATTATCACCTAACACTACGTCATCTTCGACAATGCAATAAGGGCCAAGGGCAACGTTTTTGCCCAGTTTGGCCGAATCCGCTACAACAGCTGTTTTGTGCTGGCCTACCGCCACGCCGGGCGTCGTATCAAATATTTGCGCAATGCGCGCGAAGGCAGCATGGGGGTTGTTATGCAATAAGCCCGGCAGCGGACAGTTTTCCGCTTCATTAGGGTGCAGAATCACCGCACCCGCCTCAGTCGATTGCAGTTGAGAACGATACTTACCGTTAGTTAAAAATGAAATGTGGGAAGATGTTGCACTGCTCAGAGTGCTGACGCCCGAGAGCATGACAGAGCCGTCGCCATGGACATCGCCACCAACCTGCTCAGCAAGTTGAGCCAAAGACAGCGTTTGAGGTTGTGCTGGCATGAAAAATCCTTCATTAATTCTAGGCATACCCGACAGCGTACAAATAATGGCAATCAAGTTTGCCGGGCATTAAACCTGTTTCCGATTGAGGTAGTTTACAAAAAAAAACACCGGTTGGCTCACACGTGATTTAAAAAATACCACTTTGTACTACCCTATAAGCCGCAGACGCCTACCAAGTGGCGGCGTCTTTGATTACAATAGCGACTTTCTAAAAAGCCAGGACCAAGCATGTCACAATACGTATATACCATGCACCGGGTGGGCAAGATTGTGCCACCCAATCGTCAGATTCTAAAAGACATTTCACTGAGTTTTTTCCCCGGCGCAAAAATTGGCGTACTGGGCTTAAACGGCGCAGGTAAATCCACACTGCTGCGCATTATGGCCGGTGTTGACACCGAAATTGAAGGTGAAGCCCGTGCCCAGCCCGGCATCAATATTGGTTACCTGCCCCAGGAACCTCAACTGGACGAAAGCAAAGATGTGCGCGGCAACATTGAAGAAGCGGTGGCAGATGTTGCCCATGCGCTGAAACGCCTCGACGAAGTCTATGCCGCTTACGCCGATCCCGATGCCGATTTTGATGCACTTGCCAAAGAACAGGGCGAGCTGGAAGCCATTATCCAGACCAAAGACGGCCACAACCTGGAAAACGCGCTTGAACGCGCCGCCGATGCACTGCGTCTGCCGCCATGGGATGCCGATGTCAGCAAACTGTCTGGTGGTGAACGTCGCCGTGTAGCGCTGTGTCGCCTGCTACTGGAAAAGCCCGACATGCTGCTGCTCGACGAACCGACGAACCACCTGGATGCCGAATCCGTGGCCTGGTTAGAACGCTTTCTGCACGACTATGAAGGCACCGTAGTGGCCATTACCCACGATCGTTATTTCCTCGACAACGTAGCAGGCTGGATCCTGGAACTCGACCGTGGTCACGGTATTCCATGGGAAGGTAACTACTCCAGCTGGCTGGAGCAAAAAGAGGCCCGCCTTGAGCAGGAAGAACGCACTGAAAACGCGCGCCAGAAGTCCATTAAGCAGGAACTTGAGTGGGTACGTACTAACCCCAAAGGGCGCCAGGCAAAAAGCAAAGCACGTATGTCTCGGTTTGAAGAGTTATCCAGCGGTGATTACCAGAAACGGAACGAAACCAATGAGCTGTTTATTCCGCCGGGTGAGCGCTTAGGGGATAAGGTTATCGAAGTTGAGCACCTGAAAAAATCTTACGGTGATCGCGTGCTTATCGACGACATGACGTTTACCGTACCTAAGGGCGCTATTGTTGGTATTATCGGCCCTAACGGTGCCGGTAAATCGACCCTGTTCAGAATGCTTACCGACAAGGAACAACCCGACTCGGGTTCAGTAACCATTGGTGATACGGTAAAAATTGCCAGCGTTGAACAGTTCCGCGACCACATGGATGGCAACAACACTGTGTGGCAGGAACTGTCTGA
>CATMRP010000199.1 GCA_950073835.1 uncultured Alteromonadaceae bacterium | reverse complement strand
GCCAGCAGGTGATCATTGATGTACTTGGCACATTATACCAAGAGATTTATTCCTGAATTTGATGCGGAATGTCGGATGTAAACCTCGTTGTTGTATATCCTGTTTGAGTTTGCAGGGTACCATCGCCGATACTTCTGGTATTGTAAAAACACGACACTCATCTTTTAGTAAGAGCCACCGATTTGCAACACAGTCATCATCCTGTATCCGGCGTTATGCATCACAGTGGTAGCCAAAAACACTACCAGCTGCGCCGTTATGTGCCTGACAAGCCACTGACAAACCTTGTTGAACAGTACTGGCTGGTAAACTGGCATTTGCAAAGCGGTGTTGAGCATGTGCAGAAGAACCTGCCTGATCCTAACTTTCACTTAACCTTTGATAGTCAGGGGGTAAAACTTATCGGGCCGGTGAGCAAAGTGTATCACTATCCGATGGCTGCCTGTGGCTTTGTGATTGGTGTGAAATTTATTCCGGGTTCTCTCAATGCGTTATTGAGCAAGCCATTAGGTGATTATGTCGATAAAGAAATGTCTGCTAGCAGGTATTTCGGGCCAGACGTGAATGGCATGTTTGAAACAGGAGTTGACGCCCTGACCGACGAAAATATTGTAGCGGCTCTCAACGGCTTTCTGTTGGGCTTCGTAAAGCCTGTTACGGCGCAACAATCGCAGGTGGCAAGGCTTCTGGCCAGCATAAAGCATAGCAACGAAATTCATACGGTCGCACAATTGGCCCAACACGCTAGCCTGCCGGTGAGGACATTACAACGATTATTTAACCGCTACGTCGGACTCTCGCCAAAATGGCTGTTGCGCAAGTACCGGTTGCACGATGCGCTTGAGGCGCTTGAATCCAACACACTAACACTGGCTGAACTGGCGGCTCAGCTTGAATACACTGATCAGTCGCACTTGATCAGAGATTTCAAAGATATGCTGGGGATGTCACCAGCGCAGTACCTGACAGCCAGGTATGCGCCGGAGAACGAACCTAAATAACTGGCTAATGACTAGCTCGTTAATTTGGCTACTGCCGCTTTTAGTTCGCAGATAAGTGCTTCGTCTGTGGCTTTACCCGCCTCTGCATCGAACTTGTCATAGAAACCCGGTACTGAAACCGTGGCCTTCACATTTCCAGCAAAGAATGGTGCAGAGGCTTCAGCCGCTGCCAATACTGATTTTGCGCCGCCCGGGCCGGGAGAGGTTGCCAGATAAACCGCCGGCTTTTGCTTGAACAGTTCACGGTCGATCCGCGTTGCCCAGTCAAACAGGTTTTTGTAAGCCGCCGGGTAATGGCCATTATGCTCGGCGTAAGAGATCACAAAGGCATCTGCCTGGGCTAAATCATTTAAGAAGCCTTGCGCACCTTCAGCCTGGCCAATTTCTTTTTCCAGATCTTCACTGAACATAGGCACATCATAATCATTGATGTCCAACACCTTTACTTCAGCACCTTCAACTAAACCTGCAGTATAAGTGGCCAGTGCTTTGTTGATTGAGGTTGAACTGGTACTTGCTCCAAAAGCTACAATTTTCATAATTTGCCCCTTGCTAATTTATTCATTGTGGTAATGATAATGGAGCCTGAAAAGTACATCCATCAGATTAAAACCCCACAGATATTCGTTTTTTCAGAATGATGTTTACAAATTGGACAAATATTCGTCAGTTAAAAGCGAAGACACAAAATCTGATTCCCGTTATGCGAGGCGGCCGGTATGTGTGCTAATATGTCGCCGTTTTCCAGGGACAGAGCAGTAGTTTGAATAAGCGCATTATCTTTCATGTGGGTCCGCCAAAAACCGGCAGTTCGGCGATCCAACAGTTTCTTCATCAGCACCGCCAGCAACTATTGGCGTCGGGAGTATTGTATCCCGCGCACTCTGTGGATGAAAACGGCATTAGCTCAGGCAATGCCAGAGAAATTTGCGCGCCGGATCCTGAGGGCCGCCTGGTGCTGGATCATCAAAAGCTTACCCATGTTCTTAACACTTTTGAGAAAAACCCTAGAGCGAAGATACTGCTACTTAGCTCTGAGTCGTTTTTCAGGATTCTTGACGATATTATTCGGGCCGTTCCTGATGCAGAGATTATCTGCTTTTTGAGAAATCCGGTGGAGTTTCAGCTGTCAATTTATAACCAGTCGGTAAAACGTCACGGTAATCAAAAACCTTTTACACCGGGCAAGCGCCTCAACCTCGGCCAGTGGGAGAGCGTTTTAAAAGCAGCCAAGCAGCTTGAGGCTCACCAGCTCCATTGCTTCGCTTATAAAAATCATGGTGAAAAAGGCAATGTCATTGCCGATGTCGCTGGTGTGTTAGGTCTTCAGGATGCATTTTCAGTGAATGAAAATTCGGTGAACGTTTCGTACAGTTTTGCCGCGCTCGAACTTAAACGTTGGCTTAACCAATTCCCGATTAGCGCTTTGCAGGGAGAATTGGATGCGTATTTACAGGCGGCCAGTGCCGGTTCGGGGCGATATCGTTTGCTAGACGATGAGACCCTGTCAGCCTATAAAGAGCAGCTTGCCGATGTTACGACTAAGTTTCAGCAGTTACTCCCTGAGCAGGACTGGCAAGTGGTTACTGAAGCCCTCAAAAAAGTCGCTGCACTGCCCTGGTATCAGCAGGGCGTATATGAGTCGGATATCGCCGGTTTAGTTTGTCAGTTGCGACGGGATAAGCCGATGCTGTTCAGGACACTTAGCGTCATTGTTGATTCAGCCAAACTGCCAGCTGACGACGCGTCGTTAAAGCACCTGTTTGAATTGAGCCATGGTGCGCGTTGGTTAGCTGCGTTGCCATTATTTTGTAAGCGCATGGTGGGTGAAATCAGGCAAAAGCTGAATGCCTCAGCGTCCCGACCACAGCTACAACCCGCAGCATCGCTGAATAATGCAGTAAAGATCACCAATGCTGACATTATTCCACAATTGTCCGGTTCGACCCCGGCCCGGGTTCGTGGCGGTGTACGGGCACAGGAAATGCCGGATTTTGCCCATCAGTTTCGGCACCAGCAAATTACTGCGGAGCAAACGGCACCGGTGTGCGTGACCGACACTAAAGTATTGGCCGAGCAATCACAGATTACCCGCAATAAAAAGGGCCATTACTATTATGGCGGGCCGGCGTTCAGTAACTTTGGGCATTTTATAGCTGAATCGATACACCGGTTAGCCGCTCTGCCCGGCGCCAAACAGCAGGCCAATATCAGTAAGGTGCTCATTTTACCCCAGCTCCGCCGCCGTTTACGTAAATTGGCTAAACCATTATTGCCGCCCAATTTTTATGAAATCCTCGACTACCTTGGGGTAGATAAGTCGCGCGTAGTGTTAGTCGATAAGCCGCAGCGTGTTGAAAACCTGTGGGTCGCGCCACAGCAGAGTCTGTTCCGCACCCGCAGTGAAATTTCAGCGGATTATCGTCAGTTTTTGTTGCAGTGCGAGCGCCGTGCCGGCATCGTGCCCGATAAGCAACTGCCTGCAAAAATTTATGTGAGTCGCACGCCGTTTTTACTGCGTGGAAGCTTCGCTGGTGAGCGCTATGTTGAACAATGTTTGGCCTGTCATGGCTACACCATTTTTCGACCTGAAAACCACTCACTCCATGCACAGCTCAGGTATTATAAGAGCGCAACAGAGATTGTGCTTGCTGAGGGGGCTGCGTTGCATGTTATGGAATTGCTGGGCGATATTCCGGCTCGAATAACCGTGCTTCAGCGCAGAACCAATGCCGATTATTTATTCGGTCCGTTATTAGCTGCCCGGTGTAAAAATGTCGACTTTTTCGGGGCATTAAAGGTGTTGCCGTCTTTATTTGTGGTAAAAGGGTATAAAAGTGCTGCACACGGCAGTGCTTTGTCTGTTCTGCACGCAGAAACACTCAAAGACTATCTGAGTCATCGTCTGGCTATTAGAGATTTTGACTGTGATGAATTTTTAGCAACCACTCATCAGGACATAGCCAGCTATTTCCACGCCTATGCAAAATCGCTAAGAGCTAACAATGATGTGCAGCAATTGCCCGATCAATTTATCCAAAAGGTTAAAGAAATCGAGCCTACGCACTTAGGCTGCATGCCAGCTAACTGGCAGCTTGATTAACTGCTCAGATGTGTTGTATCTTGCTAGGGGCTGTTGATCTTTGCTGTACGATTTTTGGTCTATATGAAAGCATTTTAATCGCGGAGCAGTCCTGAAGGCATAGTTGTTCTACGTCAAAGGGCTGTGACAATGAGTAAAATGCTTTCATGACGACCCCTTCGGGCAGCGCCTGTGTATCATTTATACTGTGTTGACTGTTTTTGATTTAGCCCACTAGACCTGCAAACAGTCGCCTTGTCTAAATGATACACAGACTGCTGCAAAAGTGTACAGCAAAGATCAACAGCCCCTAGTCATAATAATAAAGCTGATATAAAAAGCGGCTTGTAAACGTAGTAGTATTAAACGGAATTTCCATGCTTCGCCGTAGTTTGTTGCGAATAGTCCTGCTTAGCTGCATTACCTTTAACGCCATAGGTCAAATAGCCACTGATAGCCAGATTGCTGCACATCCTGTCTGGGAGCAGTTGTTGCATATCAGGCAAACTCCGGTAACGGGAGTGTCGCAATCGTTTTATCTTGCCGCCGACGGTAGTGACAATTCGTTAGCAGAGCTTCAGGCGACCCTTGCAGCGTTTCAGCAACACCCGCAATCACAATGCCGGTATCCTGCCCGGCGGTTATTTCTGCAGCGCTATTATCCTGCCCGTCATTTTCCGGTAGTAGCATGCGCCGAGTATCAGGCGTATCTGGATGCTTTTGTTACCGACAGCCTGAGCCTCATCTACGCATCAGGTTATCTGGGTAATCCGGCCTCTATGTTTGGTCATGTTTTTGTTAAATTTAACAGTGACGGCGAACATGATTTGCTGGATAACACCTTTTCCTATGGTGCCAGTGTACCCGAGTCAGACAATAAACTGGCCTACATGATCAAAGGGATAAGTGGTGGCTACGAGGGGCACTTTACCAATCAGAAATATCATCATCATGACCTCACTTACAATGAGTCTGAGTTGCGCAATTTATGGGAGTATCGCTTAGATCTCGACCGCCCGGAGGTAGAGTTTATTCTTGCCCATCTGTGGGAACTCGAAAATACCTCGATGACTTATTATTTCTTTCGCCAAAACTGCGCCTATCAACTGGCCAAATTGCTTGAGCTGGTCATTGACACACCGCTGACTGAACCAGGTAAATACCAGGTTATGCCGGTGGATTTAATCATGCGGTTAAATAAGTCGGCAAACGGTGAACCACTCTATACCGAAGTCCGTTTTCATGGTTCCCGACAGCAGGCGCTATATGAACACTACTTGCAGTTAAATGCTCAACAGCGAAATACGCTTACGGCTATTTTAGCTGCACCGGCTGCGCAAACTACAAGGTTATTAGCGGCTTTAGAGGATGAAGATGCAAAAGCGGTTATCGATACCCTCTACGATTATGTGGCGTTTCAGGAAGTCCGTCAGGATGAAGCCGCGGCCGAGTTACACGAGAAGAAACGCTTGGCCATGGCGAGACGCTTTGCCATGGCACCTGGCAAAGTGCAATGGCAGAGTGTAACACCGATAGCACCGCATCATGCTCAGTTAACGTCATTATTGCAAACCGGATTATCCGTCAATAACAATGTGTCTGCAGTATTGTTAAGGTATCGCGCTAACTACTACGATTTGCTGACGTATAACCTGGGTAGGATCCCTTTTTCTGAACTCAGTACCTTCGATTTGCGTTTGGCGTACCGTGATAACCATGCGCTATCGGTTCAACAGTTTAATTTACTTAAGGTGATAAACCTCAACGCCTCACAAACCGGCTTACCAGGCGACGACGCCCTGGCCTGGAAAATGGCGTTGGGTTATCGCCAGCAGTCTAACGCCTGTCTTCATTGCGGTAGCGCTTTTGTGGAGGGGTTTGTTGGCAAGGCCTGGTCACCGGCTGCTGGCCAGGTATTTTACGGTGCCGTTTCCGGTACCGCTACCAGTTCCAATCGTATGGGCGGTAATCTTGCCGCCGGTGCCGAAATGGGAGGTGTAATAACCTTTACACCAAAATTAGCAATGTCCTTCTCTGCCGGGCATCAATGGTACATCAATGCGTTGTCTGAACATCGTCAGTATGTTGAGGTGGAAACCCGCTGGTTGATTAGCCAGCACTGGGATCTGCGGGCAACCTATCAGTATCTTGGACAGGCGGAAGCAGGAGTGCAAATTTCATATTATTACTAAAAAGGAAAACTACAATGTTCAAGAAGATCGCAATGGCTGCCACGCTGATGACTGCAACGCTATCTGGCCAGACTCTGGCGCAGGAAAACATTAACCCATGGAAACACTGTGGTATTGGTGCCATCATTTTTGATGACAATGGTACCGCTGCGGCAATCTCAAACGTTATCTGGGACCTGGGAACAACCGCCGTGTCTTCAAAAGTATCATCTGCTGATTCTTGCGAAGGCAAACTGGTGACTGCTGCTGTGTTCATCCAGGATAACTTCAAAAAAGTGATGGAAGAAACCAGTCAGGGCGAAGGTGAACACCTGGTTGCCATGATGGATATTCTGGGCGTAGAGCAGGCTGAGCGTGCTAATGTGATTGCCGCAGTGCGTGCTGATATGGCCGGTGTTGTGGCGGCTAACGCTCAAACTTCTCCAGAAACCTATTACAACGCGGTTGTTGCAAACATCTAATCACTTAACCGTGAAAACCAAAGCGCGGCGATTTGCCGCGCTTTGCATATCTCAATGAAATACTCAATTCCCCGCCAGCACTATTTACCTACTTCTTTGAATTGTATTATAAGTAAGAGTTATAAGGCTTAATCGTTCCATAAGTGGTATTTAAGTGTTTTACGCTAAATTTTCTCTTTCAATTTTGATTTTATTTATGCATCATTGGCTTCTCGCTGTAATCCTTTCCTAAAACTCCAATAAAAATGGAAGATTACAAAATTGTAGATATAAACCAGATTTATAAAGCACGAGGTTTACAATTTTGTAGTAAATGGATCAAAAGCACCTTGTGGCAACAAACAGATACTGCTTAATCGCTTCTTAACAATAGCGGTTGGGTTAATTTTGCCCGGAGGAGAGGAGGATACTCTTGAAACTCTTAGTTCTAAACGAAGCAAGGCAAGCAATTGATGATAGTTTTGTCGAACAGCGCTGCGCTGTAACGCCTGCCACAGTAATGCGGTTTACCCGAATGGGCTTTACCGTGATGATTGAACAAGACGCAGGCGCGTTATCAGGCTATCCCGATGCTGCCTACACCGAACAAGGTGCCACGATCGTAGAAGCCACAGCCAACGTGCTGGGTGATGCCGATATTGTGCTCTACGTTAACCGCCCGATTAGCAGTCAGTTGGCACAGCTAAAAGCCAATGCATTGGTGATTGGCCACATCGATCCGTTCTTCCAACAGGAGCTGGTAGAGAGCATGGCTGGCAAAGGGCTGTCGACGCTGTCGGTTGAGATGATCCCGCGTTCCTCTCGTGCCCAGAAAATGGATACCCTGAGCTCTCAGGCGAGTCTGGCTGGTTACGTGATGATGATGCAGGCCGCAAATGCCCTGCCAAGCATTCTGCCC
>CATMRP010000198.1 GCA_950073835.1 uncultured Alteromonadaceae bacterium | reverse complement strand
GGTAACGCCGACTTCATTCTGGTGCCCTTACCGGCTGCCAGAACCACTACAGAAAACGCCATAACTCATCCTTTTAACTGATAATTGCCCAATAGTGTAACCAAGCCGGCACAACAAGTCAGCGCTCATTTGCACGCTGCGGGCTATTTAGGTGTTTGAGCTTATACGTCAGTGTTTAGCGACAGTAGCATGCAAAGCCGTCTGCCTGTATTATACTCAGTTTCGGGCTAAAACACCGCTTACAGGGAGAAACAGAAAGCAAGTGAATGCGTTCAGGACATTACATCGAAGTATACTACTGCTGTTTGCAGTAGTAGTGATTGCCATTGTCACTCTGGTACACTTCAGCATTTCAAAAATCGTTGCCGAGCAAAGCCGGGCTCAACAACAGTCGTTGTCGCCAGCGGTTTCGCTGATTGTGTCGCAAATGCTAAAACCGCTGCATGTTTCTGAGGCGCTTGGGAAATCCCGGGAGCTGGTAGAATTAATGGAGCATGAAGATATCAGCGAACCCGAGGTATTTGCAGCCCTGGACCGGCTGGAGCAGGAGTTTGGCTTAACCTTCTTTATCGCCAGCGAACTGGCTCGTATGCAATACAATTCTGATGGCTCTAAGCTCGCGCTGATTGAAGGCGAGGTGTCATGGTATTTTAAATACCGTGACAGAGAAGCCGATGCGGTAGCCGACATTGGTAAGTGGGAAAACCCGCATTTTTATATCGATATCAAAATTTATGACGATGCCGGTAAGTTTTTGGGCTTTTTTGGGGTAGGAAAAAGCTTAAAAAGCTTTGTTTCGGTTTTCGAAACCTACAAACGTCAGTATGGCTACGACTTTTTGTTCGTGGATGGCTTAGGTGACATTATGCTGTCATCCGATCAAACGCTGGTAGCCACCTACTCAGACTTTACTAATTTGTCTGAGCTACCCTGGTATGCCAGTCTGCCGGAAGCTATCCGCGCCGAAAATGCACTAAACAACCAGTTGATCACCATTAATGGCAAAGATCACCTTATTGCGGAAGTGAGTCTGCCTCAGTTTGGCTGGACGGTTTACCTGCTCAGTCCGCTGGATGCCAGACAAGCAGAGATATCCCAGGGCTTTATTTTCAGTGTGGTGACCATGCTGGTGATTATTTTTGCGCTGTTCCTGCTTATCTATAATTTGCTGTATTATTTCCGCCGCGATATGCAACCCGAGCTGATTATTCGCAACACTCACCGGTTGCCGGATCGCAATCAGTTAGAGGAGACATATCAGTCACTCACTGAACAAAACCCGTCACTGAGTATTATTCTGGTCGACATTGATCACTTTATGGATATCAACGACCAGTTTGGCCGCAATGCTGGTGATGACGTGCTCGATAAAGTTTCTGGTTTTATTTCCAGTCACCTGCGGGAACAGGATGTACTGGGGCGCTGGAGCAGTGAAGAGTTTATTATTCTGCTCCCCGAAATGGGCCCACGGGAAGCACAGGAACTGGCGCAAACCCTGCGCCACGGCATTGCCATTCTGCCGCCGCCGAGCGACTACCCGCAAATGCACTTAACCGCCAGCTTTGGTGTGTCATTTACTGCCTCTAAGCGCAATCTTAATGAACTCACTGCCCATGCCGAAGATGCGTTATATCAGGCCCGTCGTGATGGCCGTAATCTGGTGCGTGTACAGTTAATCGACGACTAAGCGCTGTTTTGCCCAGTGCGCAACGCGCTGGGCAACTCCCGTGGTAAAACTGATCCCCAGCAAGATCAGTAGTCCGCCGCTGAAATCCCACACACTTAACATCTCATTAAGAAAAATAACGCCCCAGGCTATGCCGAATAATGGCACCAGATAACCCACCATCACCGCTTTAGCCGGACCAGCAGAAGCGATCAGATAGAAATACAATAAATAAGCCAGGCCAGTACCCACCAGGGCCAGCGCCAGAGCGTTCATCCAGGCCAGCGATGAAGGCCAGGCCTGAGGCAGCTGCGTAAATGCAAGCGGAGTAAGTAACAGGGAAGCCCAGAACTGACTGCCCGCAGCCACCGCCACGGGCTTTACCCCTGCCAGAGACTTCTTCATCATACAGGCGCCCCACCCGTAACAACCAGCTGCACCGAGCACAGCCAGTACCGGCACTATACTGAGCTGGCTATCCAGAGTTTTATCCAGACTGATCACTACCACACCAACAAATCCACACATCAGGCCGACGATAGCGAGGTTACTGAGGCGCTCCCGCAACCAGATAAACGCAAACATGGCTGCAAACATCGGCGCGGTAGCATTAAGGATAGCCAGTACTCCACTTTGTAATTGCAAGCTGGCAAAGTTGAATAACGCAAAGGGCACCGCGGTATTTATCGCCCCCAGCAGACACATTGGCTTCCACAGTTTCACCATCTGCCGGCCACCACCGGTGATAAACAAAAAGGGCAGAAACACCAAGGTAGCAAGTGACGTTCTTAAGACTACCAGTGGCACTATGCCAAATTCAGGCGCAGCCACGCGCATAAAAATAAACGAGGCCCCCCAAATAGCGCCAAGGAGTACTAACGCTGCCAGTTCTCTCGATGTCACCTAAAGGGCTCCTTCTAATGCCAGTAAAAATTGTTTTCTGGTTAAGCCGCCCGCATAGCCGGTTAATTTGCCATTGCTGCCAATGACCCGATGACAGGGCACAATAATAGTTAACGGATTCTTGCCGTTTGCCATGCCCACCGCACGCGAAGCCGTAGGCTGGCCAATCCCATCAGCAATAGCGCCATAACTTACTGTCTGGCCATAGGGTATTGCCTGTAACTGATGCCATACCCGCTGCTGAAACGGGGTACCAGCTGGGTTGAGCGGCACGTTAAAGGTGGTCAGGCGGCCGGTGAAAT
The DNA here is from genome assembly GCA_950073835.1 of uncultured Alteromonadaceae bacterium. Lineage (GTDB taxonomy): Bacteria > Pseudomonadota > Gammaproteobacteria > Enterobacterales > Alteromonadaceae > Alteromonas. The sequence continues at coordinate 4,776 of CATMRP010000198.1, read as the reverse complement.
ATGCTTCGAGCTGCTCGCAACACGCCAGGGTAAGCTCTGAAGGGCTTGCCTCAGCGGTCGATTCTGCCACAAAACGAATGCTGGTGATGCCCTTTTCATCCGCGCAGATTGCCATCAGTCCGCAAGGACTTTGCCAGTAACTGAGTGCCATTAGGTTTCTCCGATGTGTTGATTGGCCAGTAACCATAACTGGATGGTGAGGTAACTCCGCCACGGTGCAGCCAGCGATGCCTCAATGGCATACTGTTGTGCCTGACGGGCAACAATAAGATCTTTTTGCAGATAAATATCCGGCTCACTGCTGCCTCGCAGTTTAATATATTGTAAGGTCCAGGGGCCAATGCCTTTAATGGCCAGAATCTCACTGTCGTTGAGCTCGCTACCCGGATTTGCTGCCACCAGCGCGGCAAAGTCGCGGATTGCCTGCTTTCTGGCACCCGGCATTTTAAGCATATCCAGCGGCGATGATGCCACTCGCTGCGGGGTGGGAAAAGTATGGCCATATGGCTGCTTTTCACCCAGCTCGTTGCTCAAACGCTGTAATTGGGTGATTGCCGCCTTGATACTGATTTGCTGACCTATAATCGCCCGACATCCGGCTTCAAACACACTCCACACACCGGGCAATCGTAATCCGGTGGCCTGTTGTTGAGGCGTCAATCCGGCTTTGCTCAATGCCTGCCCGACACTATAAGGATCCGTATCCATATCCAGTACCCGGCGTAACGTGTTCAGTAACGGCTGCAAATGTTGCGGTCGGGTGAGCTGCGCTTTTATCTGGAAACCACCTTGTTGTTCATCAAATGTGGCGCAAACAAAACCCGGTTCATTATCAATGTTAAAGGCGCGGCGATAACTTTGCGAATCGACGCTTTCGATATCCGTCAGCGCTCTTAACTGCAGAAAGTCTCTGACCTGTGGCCAGTTGTAGGGTAACCGTACCGGTAAAAACAGCGTCAGTTCCGATGCTATGGCCTGCCGCCCACCGGCCTTACGAATATCACCGGCAGTTAAGGCAAAATCCTTTTTTAAATGGCTTTGCAGGCTGCGACTCGATTGGAACCCGCTGGCCAACGCTACGTCCTCAACAGACAAAGACGTTTGCTGTAATAAACGCTTAGCCAGCAATAACCGGCTGTGAAGCTGAAACCGTTTGGGTGACATACCCACTTCCCGGGTGATCAACTGCCCCAGATAGCGCTCGCTGATCCCCAGGCGCTCAGCAATGGCCTGCACCGTATTATCGAGTGACTCACTCAATAAGCGCATGGCACGTTGGGTGGTGGTACTCACGCCGCGCCAGGCAAATGAGCCCGGAGCGCTATCTGGCCGACACCGCAAACAAGGGCGATAGCCCTGTTCAATCGCCTGCTGGGCATAATGATAGTAATCGACGTTTTTTTCATCCGGCAGACGGGCAGGACATACCGGCCGGCAAAAAATGCCGGTGGTTTTTACTGCTACAAAAAACCGCCCGTCAAACCGGCGATCCCGGGATTTTCGGGCTTCAGAGTACTGTTGTTGCAGAGCAGGGTCGAGCATAGCGGTTCCGCGGCTGATTGACTAATGGCCATTGTAGCTTGCTTTGCTGAACAGGTTGCGAAGAAATCGGAACTGACAGTAAACGCTGGATTAATCAGCTGTTACTTGCAATAAGTTGATCACTGTGCGGCCACCCCGCATAATAGCGACGATTATTTGACACAACAATATTCACCTCACATTCCGGAGTTTTTGTTTGCTTTATTTGGACCTGCTGCGTCGGTACTGCTCTATCGCGCTGTGTGTAATGCTTGGATGCATTGTTAGTAACACCACGATCGCCGCTGACCAGTGGTTTGAAGACTATGCTGCCCAGGTGAAGCGCGAGGCACGAAAATACAACGTGCCCGGTTACGCCATGGTGTTTTATCAGCAGGGCAAGTCGCCAGTGATTAAGGTCTATGGCAGAACCCACAGTGGCGGAAAGCCCGTCGACGAGAACACGGTGTTCCGTCTCGCATCGGTATCGAAAACCTTTACCGCTGTACTGATGGCCAAGCTGGTGCGTCAGAGTCAACTCGACTGGACCACCCCGGTCACCGAAATGAGCCCTACACTGGGCGCCGCAGGCACGCTGAATCCTGGCATGACGCTGGGCCATATTGTAGGCCAGTCCAGTGGCTTTATGCCTAACGCCTACGACAACCTTATCGAAGCGAATTACCCGTTAAAGCGGGTGCTCAATCAACTCGCCGGACTTGAACCCTTGTGCCAGCCAGGCGAATGTTACACTTATCAAAACGCGCTGTTTGGCGTGATCCAGGAGTATTTTGTCAGCCGCAATACGTCCTACCAGCGCCAGTTGCAGGAGCAAATACTCACGCCGCTGGGAATGGAAACTGCCAGCGCCGGCAAAGGCGGCTTACTGGCTTCCAGGCAGTGGGCCCGCCCGCATATTGCTATTGCGCGAAACCGCTGGCGAGAGGGCCAGGTGGAAAGTAATTACTACCGGTTTACGCCGGCGGCCGGTGTGAATGCCAGCATCAACGACATGACCCGCTGGCTGCAGGCGATGTTACTGGAGTTTCCGACGGTGGTTCCAGAAGATGTAGTCACCGCAGTTACTACTCCGCGGGTACGCACCACCCGTGAGGTCTATCGCCGCGGCTGGCGGGACGACCTTAGCGATGCCCATTATGGTCTTGGCTGGCGAATTTATGATTATGCCGGTGAAGTCCTTAACTATCATGGTGGCTGGGTAAAAGGCTATCGTGCCGATGTGTCGTTTTCGCCAAAGTACAAAGCCGGCTATGTGATGCTCATGAACGCCGAGTCTAACCTGATAAACACCACCACGGCAGATTTCTGGGAAGCTTACTTTGAGCAGGCTAAGCGTCGCTCGACACAATAGTTACCCGCCCACAGAAACGCAGGCGGGGCTGGAGGTTATTTGCTGGTTTTTAAATAGGTATAGCCGCTCAAGCAGGCCTCATAAAAGTCTGTCCAGCGCACCCCTTCACGGGGTTTGATATTGCCCGCCGTAACCTGCTTGTCGATTAACCGCTTCACATCGTAAGCCATGGCCTTGGGGTTGTACTGCATAATGCTCAGTACATCTTCTACTGATGACCCTTTCACCACTTCTTCAATATAGAAATCTTCCGGATCGTCGTCGTAACTAAAAATATGTACTTCGTTCAGGCGACCAAACAAATTGTGCATATCACCCATTACGTCCTGATAAGCGCCGGTCAGGAACAGCCCGATGTAGTATGGCTCATTAGGCTTGAGCTTATGCATGGGTAACACATCGGTGATCTCGCGTCCCACGGTGAACTGGTCGATTTTACCGTCGCTGTCGCAGGTAATATCAACCAGTGAGCAGTTAACATCCGGCCGTTCGTTCATTCGAGAGATAGGGACAACCGGCAGTAACTGGTCGATTGCCCAGGTATCGGCAGCCGACTGAAACACCGAGAAGTTACACAGATACTGTGATGACAAGCTGTAATCAAGCTCCTGGAGTTCTTCGGGTACGTAGTCTGCGTGAGCATAGTACTCCTGCAAACGCACCATGATCTCCCAGTACAGGGTTTCAATTTTTGCCAGCTCTTCCAGAGAAAGAACACGCAACTTGAATGCATCCAGCGCCTGCTCTTTGTACTGAGAAGCGTCGTTATACAGTTCCTGCATATTGGTTTGCTGGTCGAAGGTGCTGGCCATTTCGCGCATGTTCTTAACGAAATAATGCTCACCTTCAGCCTCACTGGTATCCACCCCTGCACTGTTAGAGCGGATTTCACCCATGATCTGAGTGATTACGCAGCTATGATGAGCGGTAATCGCGCGGCCACTTTCACTGACCAGATTAGGATGCGGTACACCTTCCAGATCGCACACTTCTTTCATGCCATAAACCACGTCGGCGACGTATTCCTGCATGGAATAGTTACGCGAGGATTCACTGGTTGAAGCGGTACCATCGTAGTCGATACCCAGACCACCACCCACATCGACATAGTCGAGTGGGAAGCCCATTTTATGCATTTCTGCGTAAATGCGGCCGCCTTCTGAAATCGCCTCTTTTACCGAGCGGATGTCGGTAAGCTGACTGCCAATATGAAAATGCAGTAGCTTCAGGCAGTGAGCCATGCCCTGCTCTTTGAGGTAACGGGCGGTATTGATAATTTCGGCAAAGCTCAAACCAAACTTGGCACGTTCGCCACCGGAGCTTTCCCACTTTCCACGGCCCTTAACGGTCATCTTGGCGCGTACACCAATTAACGGTTCAATGCCCAGTTCTTTGGAGATTTTTACCAGTAGCAGTAGTTCTGAGTACTTCTCAACCACCACAACCATACGGCGTCCGAGTTTGCGACCCAGTAGCGCCAGACGCATAAACTCTTCGTCTTTATAGCCATTGAGAACAGTTAATGACTCTTCATTGGTGTTAAGCGCCAACACGGTAATAAGCTCGGCTTTAGAGCCCGCTTCCAGACCATAGTTGTAGTGTTCACCAACATCTACAATCTCTTCTACCACTTCACGCATCTGGTTCACTTTTACCGGGTACACGCCCTGGTATTCACCGGTATATTCGGCTTCAGCAATGGTATTGCGGAAAATGGTATTCAGATTGGCTACCTGGGAGCGCAAGATATCATGAAAACGCACTACCACGGGTAGCTGCACGCCTTCCTGATGGATTTCTTCAATAACCGCTTTGAAATCGATTTGAATTGATGGATCTGATGGGTTGGGCGTTACCTTAATGTTGCCGTTTTCACCAATATG
>CATMRP010000197.1 GCA_950073835.1 uncultured Alteromonadaceae bacterium | reverse complement strand
TAATCAAGGCATCGTGCCTGAGAAACTAAGCACGGGCGCTATTCACTTCCATGAAACAACAAAGAGCAACATTGCACACGTATGCTGTGACTTGTATCAGCAATCACCAGAAAATAGTCGTGTCATGGCACCGACCAAAGCGCTCGTTGCTGACATTAATAAACTAACTCAAGAAGCCGTCAACCCTAATGGGAATAGACTTGAGTTTGAAATGCACGGTGAGAGATTCTTCCAAAACCTCAGATTGAATGATGCAATTCTATTTACGCAAAACCATTACGACAAAGGTATCCAAAACGGCTCTCTTGGTACGCTAACCAGCGTTGAATCATCAGGTGAAAGTTATGGTGAAGTTACGCTGGATACCGGTGATATGGTAGAGGTCACGCAATCTGTGCTCGATTGCATGGAGTTGGGTTATGCAATAACCCTACATAAAGCTCAAGGCTCTCAATTCCCTAGAATCATTATCGCACTACAGAAAGGCAAGATCGTTGATAGAGCATGGTTGTATACGGCAATCACAAGAGCCGAGTCGGAGATCCATATAGTTGGCAGTTCGGATGAACTAAGGGGCATCACAGAAGCTCACAGCAACTCACATAAGCGAAACAGTTATTTGGTTGAACTGTTACGCCAAAACTAGCAAAGCCGCATGGATGCGGCGACAACTCGACACTCACCGCAAACAACTATCCCCGTCCTGCCAAACCAATAACGTAAACTCCGATCTCTCCCGACTTGTTGAAACAAGTCGCACTCAAAAGGTACAATTTAACTCAGAACAAAAATTCATGGATGAATGGATACCGCCGATGGACTCGGCGCAAACAAAAAACGTACACACCATTATACACAGTATGTACGCTTAAAATTAAAGCCCAAGAGTCTATTTATAAAGACTTGTCACTCACTCACACGCGAATAGACATGATTTTTACTTTATACTCCGTAATGGCTCCTTTATTGGTTACTTATGCGAAAAAATTTACTTTTCGCTACGGTTAAACCATAACAGTCTGGCCAGTGCCGGTAACACAACGATGGCACCAAGCATATTTACCAGGAACATAAAGGTCAGCAGAATACCCATATCCACCTGGAACTTGAGAGACGAGAACACCCAGGTGCTCACGCCAATCGCCAGAGTAATACCGGTAAACAGTACTGCACTGCCCCGCTCCTTAAGCGCCTCAAGATAGGCTTTTTCAACCGACATGCCCTGTTTAATCAATCCGTTCATGGTCGACAGGATATAGATACCGTAGTCCACACCAATACCCACACCCAGTGCAATTACCGGTAACGTGTAAACAGTGAGGCCGATATTCAGGTAGGTCATTAATGCCTGTGCCAGTACCGACACCACATACAATGGTAATACTACAGAAATAGTAGCGCGTAGAGAGCGGAAACTCAGCAAACACAGGATAATTACGGCACCAAACACGTACATCATCATCGGCGTTTGCGCTGCCTGTACCGCTTCATTGGTAGCCGCCATTACACCTACCGGACCAGACGCCAGACTAAAGCGGGTATCTCCGGTCTGATATTGCTGTCTGAAATCCTTCACCGCATCAACTACCCGGGTAATGGTTTGCGCCTTATGATCTTCCATAAACAGGATGATAGGCATGACCGAGCAGTTACCGTTTAATAAACCAGACGAGGTCGGCACCCGGGAGATTGCCTGCACCAACGTTTGCTGATTACGCGGCAATACCTGCCATTTTGGGTTACCTTCGTTGTAGCCGGCATTCACCACTTTCGCTACAGAAGCAAGGGATACCGCAGACTGCACACCGTCCACATTGGTCATCTTCCACTGGAAGTCATCAATGGCGCGCATAGTTTCGTAGCTGGTACAGGCTTCCGGTGTGGTTTCTACCAATACAGAAATGTAATCCACCGTCACTTCAAAGCGGTCGGTGATCAGAGCGGTGTCCTGATTGTAACGTGAGTCCTGATGCAATACCGCAGCGCCGGCCTGAATATCACCAATCTGCATTTGCTTGGACTGCACAAAGCCCAGCGCAAACAGAATACCGGTAACCAGTACGATAGTGATCGCTGTATTTTTACGGGTACATACATCCAGTACATGCCACAAACCTTCTGACTTTGATTCCTTACCGGCAAAGCGGTCGAGGTAATGCTCCGGGAAGCGGATAAAGCTCATTAATACTGGCAACAGAATCAGGTTGGTCAGAATAATTACCGCCACACCCAGGCTGGCAGTAATCGCCAGTTCGCGGATAATGCCAATATCAATAACCAGTAAGGTTAAGAACCCTACCGTGTCAGATAGCAGCGCTATGCCACCGGGAATTAACAGTGCGCGGAACGCGGTCATTGCTGCCTGTTTGGCATTGTTACCTTTAACAACGTTTTTCTCTACCGCGTTAATCATCTGCACGCCATGACTCACGCCAATGGCAAACACCAGAAACGGTACCAGTATTGACATGGGATCCAAACCAAAGCCCAGTGTGGTGAGCAGCCCCATTTGCCAGACCACTGCAATTACCGAGCACATGATAGGCAGCACGGTGAGCATGATATTTCGCGAGAAGAAATACACCATGAAAGCCGTAATCACGATAGCGATGGCAAAGAACAGCACTACAAATTTCGCGCCGGTCGCCACATCGCCAATCATTTTGGCGAAACCGATAATATGTACACTTACCTGGTCGTCTTCGTATTGTCCGCGCAGCTTGGTTTCAAGCTCATCAGCCAGCGCCAGTGTGTTAAGCGCTTCGCCGGTTTCCGGATCTAACTCCAGCAGTTGCGCCGTTACCATGGCACAGCGGTAGTTATTAGATACCTGACGACCAACAATCTTGGCTTTTTCGATATTCGCGGCAACTGTCTCTAACGCTCTGGGGTTAGACGAATCAAAATCGGCCGGGATCACCGGCCCGCCGGCAAAACCACCTTCAACAATCTCGGTAAACCGGGTGGACGGTGAATACAGCGAAACCACCAGTGAACGGTTCACGCCGTTAATAAAAAACAGCTCATCGTGAACATTCTTCAGCGTATCGAAGAAGTACTGATTAAAGATATCACTGTCTTTGTCGCATACCGCCACAAGCACATTGTTCGCACCGCCAAAGTCTTTTCGGTGCTCCATGTAGGTTTCCATATATTCGTGGTTCAGCGGAATATTTTTTTCGAAGCCGGCGTCGAGCTGCATACGTGATGCCTGGAATGCCAGCACCAACGTAGCAAAAATAAACAGAATAATAACCAACGGCCGATTATTGAAAATCAGACGCTCTGAAAATTGACTAAAAGAAGACATAACTACACGTTAATCCAAAGAAAGTGAATAGATGCCATCGGCGGCAGTGACTACAGTTTGTCCGTCTACGGACACCGCATTTAAGAGCGCAGATTTACTCTCTGTTTGAGAAACACTCACCCCGGCGGCGGGTTCACAGTTAAGCGTTGGTGCCGCATATGGGTCGAACGTCGATGTTTGTAAAGGCAGTGTGGCCTTAACCATTACGCCGTTATTGCCGATAAAAGACAACTTATTCTGACCGGTGATAATCGAGTTTAACGTAGCGGTATTACAGGTTTGCAGAGTCTCCCACTGCTCTCCATCTTCGCTGACCAGAATGTTACCGCGTAAGCCCGCAGCCACCATTAATCCGGAATCCAGCTGCACAAAATCGAAGAATGAGCCGGTGTAGTCTGACTCCAGACGCTGCCAGCTCTGACCGTTATCTTCGCTCATGGCCAGTAACCCGGCTTCACCGGCTATCAGGAGAGTACCATTCTGGCCACGAGTGATACGGTTTAAGTGCGGTAGAATTGAGTTTAACTCCATTTGATAAAACTCTTCGTCTTCCTGACGAATATCTTCGAGATACTCGCGATCGTAAGGATTCAGAAACTCGGCGTGGCGCACGCTATCCCAGCTATTTCCGCCATCACTGGTTTGATAAAACAAACCATAGGCGCCAATGGCCAGGCCACGGCGACTATCAAAAAATATTACATCTAAAAACGGGCGTTCCAGCTCGGGCTGGTACATTTGCACCTGCCATTGCTCGCCGCCATCGCTGGAATGCAGGATAATAGCATCATGACCAACGGCCCAGATATGATCCCCTACCAGGGTAACTGCCGTTAACGTAGATTGGGTGGGAACGGTGACCTGAGTAAAGTCGCTATCGGCGCGCTTTATGAGCACATGGCCTCTCTCGCCCACAGCAACAGTGATATCGCCGGAGGCAATATCCAGTAACAGAGATTCTTTAACAAGTGGTGCCTGATAAGACTGTTCTGCATGCAATGCAAAAGAAACTAACAACAGTAGCACCGAAGAAATGGATTTACGCATTAAGACGTTTAGCCTCCGGATAGTTATATCTGATTAAGAAAACGGTTGGCCAGGCCAACCGTTATTCAGAAGTGTTATCTCATGCCTTCGCGGCGCAGTGCCTGAGGCGTGAACTCGGCTTCTCTCGGATTAATTGAGAAGTCGTACATTTTCTCCTCATTATCCAAACCAATTGCCAGGTAGCGGCGTGAGTTCAGGTCGTGATAAACGTCCAGCGTAGACCACTGAGTCGGCACTTCGTAGTAGTTCACGCCATAAGCCACAGCAACACGGTACAGTTCACCGCGGTTGTCGTACATATCGGCCAGTTGGATCTGCCAGCTGTCTTCATCGATATAGAACACGCGTTTCTGATAGATATGGCGTAAGCCTTCTTTCAGTGTTGCCTCAACAACCCATACACGGTGTTTTTCCCAACGGGTTAAATCAGGATTTACGTGGTTAGGCTTAAGAATATCTTCATAGCTCACTGTATCGCCGTGCAAGGTATAGTTGTTATACGCAACGTACATTTCTTTCTTGCCTTTCAGCTCCCAGTTATAACGGTTTGGCGAGCCGTTAAACATATCGAAATCATCGGTCGTACGCAGGCCGTCGGCCGCTGTTCCTGGGGTATCATAAGCGATGTTTGGTGCCAAACGCACACGACGCTGACCGGTGTTATAGGTCCAGGCTTTACGCGGCTCCTTTACCTGATCCAGTGTTTCATGGACTAATAGCGCAGTACCAGCCAGTCGTGCAGGCTCAGTAACCTTCTGTTTAAACATAAATAACACGTTGTTTTCAAGGAGACTTTCCGGCGTGGCGTTTTCCTGTGAGTACTGAATTAACAGTTGCTCATCAAAGCCGATTACGTTGTAGTCGCCGCCAGCGGTTACCGCTGCCTGACCACCATTACGCTGAACGGCCGGGCCACGATAGCGAGCTATGTGGTTCCAAATCGCTTCCAGACCGTTGGCCGGGATGGGGAAAGGAATACCTACCGCAGCACCTGCCATACCATTACCATCATCTAACAAGGTAGCACGGGTAGCATTTTCTTTGGTCGCATCGTAAACAAACTGAGGGTTTGACGCTGAGCGGTGGGTTTTGTAAACCGGTAACTTAAAGGTGTCCGGGTAAGTCTGGAACATCTTCTTTAAGCCTTCTGATAACTGATCAGCATATTGCTGATAGTTAGCAGCGGTTATCACAAATTCAGGCGTCTCTCCTGCGTAAGGGTCAGGATGAAAATCCCCTGCGCTGTAGCCAGGAGGTGTAGACGTAATCCCCCCTGTCCACGCCGGGATAGAGCCGTCGGCGTTACCTGCTTTTTCACCACCGAGCGGCGTTAATTCTGCACCCAGTTTAGCTGCTTCATCCGCGGTTATCTTGGCCTGTACAGGCACTGTCGTTAGCGCAACCGTCAGGGCTGCTGCAATAATTCCGATTTTTTTCATCATAATAAATACTACTCTTTATTAGATTGCGTACTTGATGTTGAACGAAACAAAGTCACGATCAGATAGTTGGTTGGTGGTACCAATGCCACCCCAGAATGCACTATATGAGGCCGTTGCCGACCATTTACTCAAGTAATCAAAAGTGAATGAAATATTGGCTGACTTAGTATCTTCAGTGAACAGGAATAATGGATCCGGTGTAGTCCCTTTCACGTCATGGGAAAAGGTCATACGGGTCCGCAGATTTATACCTGCAAAGACGTTATTATGATCAGCCACTGCCAGTAGTCGATAACCCCAGGCATCATCCGTAGCAAATGGGTTAGTTTCAGGTCCGTTTGATAAGCCTGTGTGTAAACCAGTCCGCGGATTACCTGTTTCGGTAGGCTCCAGCGACTGTGAACGGCCGGTACCCGGCGCGTTAAGGCGCACAACCGATGGGTCCGGGAAGTCCACAATATTAACATAACCTGCTTCGCCCAGCAGGATCAGGTTGTCAGTACCCAGTGCCGGTCCAAACACGTGAGACACAGTAAACTGAGCCTGCCAGGTATCAGACAGCAGATACCCCTGAGCTGTTTCACCGGGACCAACTGCTCGATTAATGCCATCCGGGAATTCATTATTGAGTTGCGAAATTCCTGCCAGTTCGGGCCTGTATCCAGCATTGGCGTATTGTTCCGGCATTCCCATATAGAGTAATTCTACGTCATCAATCTGCAGTGGCTCATCCTGACGATACGCAAATTCACCGGCAAGGGCTGTAGTACCTACATTAGTATTGAAGCTGAAACCGTACAGTTTAATGTCTTCCGGATAATAGAACTTCGCTTCGGTGAAAGCTTGCAGCTCGGTAATGTTATCTCGGTTTATGTTATGACTGGCGATGTAAGCCAAATCTTCGGCAATGGCCTCGCTAGTAACATTTGACGTTTGACCAGAAATTAAAGGGCGCTGGCTATGATAGTTAATATGATAAAAACTAAACTCGGTTTCATTTAATGCCTCGGCGAACCAGGTTAAACGTAAACCATACTGGCCCTGATCGTCCGCATCCACGTGAGCGGCGTCACTGTAACCACGAATAGCAACCTTTGCTGGGTAAGCAAGATAAGCCTGACCTAACGCAGCTGGGTTACCGCCTGCACGCAGTGCATCGCCAATTCCGTTTAACGATTCCATCAGAAATTCAAGATCAATATCCGGGTTTGCAGTAAATCCAAGCTGGATATTATTCGCCTGACCGCCCTCACCGGCAAAATCATTAGTGGCGAAGTAACTACCGGCTACCGGTAACCAACTGCGTTCCCACTCATACTGATAATAGGCCGACACGCTGACATTCTGGGTAATACCCAGTTGCGCAAATACCATGCCCACCGGAATAAACACTTCTTTAAGTTCTGCACCAGGCGTACGCGCGCGGGTAACATCAATAGGGTTCGTGGTGTTAATACCGTGCTGAATAAAAGTACTCTCACCCCAGCTGACTACCTGCTGTCCAACTCGTACGGTTAACGGATTATCACCAATCCACCAGTCGCCATAGAAGAATGCGTCCAGCAGACGAACATCTGTACACAACAATTCTTTCGCTCTTGGATCGTCGCAAAGCTCGGTATTATTGCCGGTAATCGGGTTATCCCATGGACGGTCGTTGTCCATTTGCTCAAAATCGTAGAACCAGAAACCCCGGGCAAAAAAGCCAATATCGCCGTAACGAATGTCTAATTCGTGATTGCCGGAAATCTGAGTTGAGAAAGCGTCACCTGAGTTATGCGCCAGATTGCCTAAGTCACCATTAGATGAATAGGACCCGTCCGCCAAGGCCCAAATATCAAGACTGGGGTAAATAACATTGGTCGCCGCATTATAACCAGACCAGTTAAACTGAGGATGATTACTGTTACCAATTAAACTGTAGTCGCGGTCTTCAACGCGAATACTGGTAGC
>CATMRP010000196.1 GCA_950073835.1 uncultured Alteromonadaceae bacterium | reverse complement strand
TGAAGCCTTGCCTCCGGTTGCTGCGTTTAGCGTAAGTAGCACCGCCGGTGATGCGCCGCTAACCGTTACCTTTAGCGATGACTCAACCCAGGGCACTGGCACCATCAACCAGTGGGCGTGGGATTTCGGTGATGGCAATTCCAGTACCGAGTCATCGCCGGTACACACTTACACCGCGTCTGGAGAGTATACAGTCAGCTTAACGGTGAGTGATGAATACAGTTCCCACTCCATTACTGCGGAAGAGCCAATTGTTGTGCTGGCGGTACCGCCTGAAGCCGCAATGGAAGTATCGGCAATCTCAGGCGATATGCCATTTACAGTGACCTTTACCGATACCTCTTCTGCCGGCAGCGGTGAAATTACACAATGGTTGTGGGATTTTGGTGACGGCACTACAAGTGAAGAGGCAAATCCGTCGCATACTTATACGGAACCGGGTAATTACACAGTAAGCCTTACAGTAACAGCAGATGGTACAGATACTGTGACGCAGGATAGCTGGATAGAGGTTAATGATCCGTATGTCACAGTAACATTGAATGTTCAGACCACCGACCGGGAACTCATTGAAGGGTTGACAGTTTCCTCCGAAACCTTTGAGTTTGATTCAATAAGTCAGAATGAATTCGATCAACTATTGATTCGCATGTTACCGGTGGAAAATAGCGGTGTTATTCGTATTCAAAAAACCGGGTTCGTCGATGCTTTGGTCTACCTGGACAGTGTTGCTGTTGATTCCAGTCGTGATGTAACGATGAATCCGCGAGGCAACCCATTTATATTTAGTGGTGCAACAGGTGGTGAGTTCTCAACTAATGAAGGCGCCAAACTCACCGTTGCACCTTATTCATTGGCAGATAGCCAAGGCAACATAGTCACCACGGATATTGAGCTCTATATTACGACTGTTGATGTGAATGACTCTGTGAAGCGCAATGCATTCCCTGGCGCCTTTTTGGGAGTGAGGGAAGATTATCCCGACGAAAACACAAAGATTGCCAGTTATGGTTCGGCAGAAATGACCTTCTATGCTGGCGATGAAGAGCTTCAACTGGTTGATGGCGCAACGGCCGAATTGGAAATTCCTCTGTTTGTAAACAAACATATCGATGGCTCGCCAGTTATTGGTGGGGATATGATCCCGTTTTGGATACTTAATGAAACCTCAGGTATTTGGGAGCAACAAGGCTGGGGGGAAGTGGTGTTATCCGACCGCAGCCCGACAGGCTTTGCGCACCGTGCGACTACCAATCACTTTACCTGGTTCAATACAGATGCCTGGAGTCCACTCAACCCATCGGCTGGCCGGTGTCGTATTGAGGTTATCATTAACGGTGCTACTCAAAACGAAAAGCTCGAAGTAACCCTGTCGAGAATAACGCCATTCATGCCCGTAAGTAATTTAAGCCAAAGCGTGATTTATGATGGGGTAAGTGTTAATGCCAATGTATGGGAAGGCAGTAGATATCGGTTTACTTTTACTAACTCCGATAATGATTTCGCGGAATTGTTCGCATCATGCGAGGGCCAGGACCTAATTACTGATGTTGACTTACCAGGTGATGGTAGCCCGATTTATACAGATTGGGGCATCACGGTTATTCCTGTATTCGAGTGGCTATCCGGACAAAGCACCGTTACGCGAAATCGAATTGTTTTCGGTGGTCGATTTGAAAACGATGCGGATAATACAGTCGAAGTTTATGGTGCGTTTATCCCTAATGGTGGTATTTGGTTACCCAATGGCGCTAAACAGGCTGTAGAAGTTGAAGGTGAAAATGGCAGCGTGTTTTCACTCTATGCTCTACTGGAAAGCGATGTGAGTGAAAATCGCTTAGACAGAGATATTTACTATGTATCAGAGCACGAGCCAGTAATTTCTGCTTTCAATGTTAATGGTTCCGATCTGGACTATACGATTCAATGGGAAGAATCGGGAACTGACGATATATCATGTATCTATCAGGGATTATCCCAATCTATTGCCTTTTCGCCAGCGCTGGGAACGGACCACTACAACATTGATTTTGAAAGCTATGGTTTTACGGCCGTTGATGGCAATTTAATGTGCCGTTTTTCAAATCAGTATGGCGATAACGATATTTACTATACGTTTTACTCAGCATGTGCCACCGACTTGTGTTTGCCGCAATAATATAATGACTGTCAGGAAGCATTGCTTCCTGACATCTTTAATTTCCCCAGCCGGTATAACCGCCAAATCGTAAAGCTGTTTACCATTAGCAGCGTCATTTCCAGCAGCGTACCGCCAATAGAGCCAACGATAATGTTGTTGGTAAGCCAGCAAATAGCCCCGCATAAAAACGCCAGGCGCATTTTAATACCCGATAGACAATACAACGCATAAGTGCCTATGCAGGTGCCGAGAATGGGAAATAAGTCGTACCACACATCGGCCAGATAAATTCCCAGTGCCAGCGTAATCGCAATGAAAATATAAGCCACGATGCGCGAGCGGGTTTTAATCGATAAGCCGGTCCTAACCACCGATAACAATGCACTTAAACAAGCGGTAGTGGCACCAAGTAGCGCAAAATGCAGGGCGTGATTTAGGTTCATCACTACCATCATAATGCGCAGATGCTGATCGTCTTTCTGATAGAAACACAAAATGCCGAGCACAAAGCTCAGCATGCCAAACGCCTGGGCGAGATTAAATTCGGGTAAGTCGGGGAGCAAAATAAACGGTTTAGTGATTATTCGGGTTTAAACACGCCAATCACGTTGGCGTTTTTGCTGGCGGTTTTTACCTCTTCCTGGGGTTGTGATTCGGCATAGCCGCACTCCACGCAGGTAAGCTTTTCGATGTTGTTTTCGAAAAATAACATAATGGTGTCGGTGGCCTTGCATTTGGGGCAGGTAGCACCGGCGATAAAGCGTTTTCGTTGGCGTTGACTCATGGGGTAAACCGTTGTGAATAATTAAGGTTGTTACGCACTGCGCGCAAATGCAGATCGCTTGCAGCGCTTCTGGTAAACTACGCAGCCAGACTATGTTATCACAGGTATTCGCAGTTTTATGATCCAGTTATCCGACGTCACCTTGTTGCGCGGCAGTAAAGTACTGCTGGATGGCGCTTCGGCACAGGTTTTTCCCGGCCATAAGGTGGCCCTGATTGGCAGCAACGGCTGTGGTAAGTCGAGCCTGTTTGCTTTATTACGTGGCGAGCTTAGCGTGGATGCCGGAGATTGCGCAGTGCCTGCCGACTGGCGCATTGTGAGCGTAGCGCAGGAAACGCCAGCGGTAGAACGTAGTGCCATTGATTATGTAATCGACGGCGACAATTATTTACGCGGCCTGCAGCAAAAACTCAGCGAGGCAGAAGCGGCGAGCAACGGCGAAGAGATGGGTAAGTATCATGATTTACTTGCTCAGGCGGGCGCTTATGATGTAGAAGCCAGAGCCGCCACCATTCTGGCTGGTCTAGGGTTTGCCCAGAGTCAGCTTACGGCGCCGGTTACGGATTTCTCGGGGGGCTGGCGTATGCGATTGAATCTGGCCCAGGCGCTGCTGTGCCCTTCAGACTTACTGTTGCTCGATGAACCCACCAACCACCTGGATTTAGATGCCGTGATCTGGCTTGAGCGCTGGTTACAGCGTTATCAGGGCACACTGCTGCTGATTTCCCACGATAAGGCGTTTATCGATAACACCGTGGCGCAGATCATCAGCGTTGAACAGCAGCAACTGATTGCCTACACCGGTAACTACTCAAGCTACGAAACCCAGCGTGCCGAACGGCTGCGCTTACAGGACATTGAATACCGTAAACAGCAGGACAAAATCGCTCATTTAGAATCCTTTATTACCCGCTTTAAAGCCAAGGCCAGTAAGGCCAAGCAGGCACAGAGCCGTATTAAGCAATTAGAGCGCATGGAAACGCTGCTGCCGGCCCATCATGCCAGCCAGTTTAGTTTTGAATTTAAAGCGCCCACCGCATTGCCTAACCCGCTTATTCAGATGGAAAAGGTCATGCTTGGCTATGGCGAGCACATTGTCCTTGAGCAGGTAAAGCTCAATCTGGTGCCGGGTAGCCGCATTGGCTTGTTGGGTCGAAACGGCCAGGGTAAATCTACGCTGATCAAACTCCTCGCTGGAGTACACGAGCCGAAAACCGGTGTATTTACCACGGCTAAAGGGTTAAACGTAGGGTATTTTGCCCAGCATCAGCTGGAATATCTGGATCCTCAGGCCTCGGCCTTACTGCATTTACAGCGCCTGGACAGCAAAGCTACAGAACAGCAGCATCGCGACTTCCTTGGCGGCTTTGGCTTTCATGGCGACGAAGCCACCGGCCCTGTAGCGCCCATGTCCGGCGGTGAAAAAGCCCGTTTAGTGCTGGCGCTTATTGTGTATCAGAAGCCGAACTTGTTGCTGCTCGATGAACCCACTAACCACCTTGATTTAGAAATGCGTCATGCCCTGAATATGGCCTTGCAGGGCTTTGAGGGTGCTATGGTGCTGGTATCGCACGACCGTTTCTTATTAACCGCGGTGTGTGAGGAGTTTTATCTGGTCGACAGTGGCGAAGTGGCGCCTTTCAGTGGCGACCTGGATGATTATCGCGACTGGATCCTTGCGCAGCAAAATGTCGATAAAGCGGCCAATGCTGCGCCGGTGGAAGACAAACCCAAGGTTGATCGCAAAGCCGAAAAACGCCGCGAAGCGGAGTTTCGTCAGTCCACAGCGCACCTGCGAAAACAAATTCAACAGTCTGAAAAGGCAATGGAAAAACTCAATACGTCGCTGACCAAAGTGGAGGAGGAGCTGGGTCGCAGCGAACTCTACGAGGCCGATAACAAGCCTGAGTTAATGAAGTTTCTGGACCAGCAGGCAACTCTTAAATCTCAAATAGAGGATGAAGAGATGCAATGGCTGGATGCACAGGAACAACTGGAAGCGGCTAAAGACGCCTATGACATCAGCGCCTGAGCTAACACCTGAACTGTTTTGGCAACACAGCCTGCAGCATTATGCACAACCTGGTGTGGCGGATGCCTGCCTGGCACTGCAGGATAACTATCAGGTAAACGTCAATCTGCTGCTGTTTTATCATTGGTGTTGTACGGTAAACCAACCAATCCCCCCGGTGTTGCGTAAAGCACTGAATGAGGCGGTAGCCACAACCGATCCGGCAATACAAAGTCACCGTATCAAACGGCGCGCGGCGAAGGGCAGCAGCGACTACGAGGCGCTTAAGCAGCGAGAGCTCGAGCTAGAAGCCGCACAGCAAGCAGAGCTGGTCGCCGCCTACCAAAAAATCAAGGGGTCAGAGTCGTTGAATAGGGCATTCAACGACTCTGACCCCTTGATTTGCGTTATTGAGGTGCTTGGTTTGCCTCACAACCAGGCTGTTCGCACATTAATCACAACAGTATTACAAGCATGACCATACGGACCAATCAATCACACGGAAGCATTGTTAAAAGCAGCTTTACTGCCCCGCGTTGGGCGCGCAACCGGCATATTCAGACCATCTGGCCGCGTTTTATGCAGCGTCGTTTACCACTGAAGTACATTATGGAGCGCATTAAGCTCGACGACGGGGACTTTCTCGATTTGGCCTGGGGGCCAGCGCCGCAAGAGCTGACCGGGCTGGTGGTGATGTTCCATGGTTTAGAGGGGTCTATGCACTCCCATTATGCTAACGATATGATGGCCACGCTCAGTCAGGGCGGCTGGCAGGTGGTAATGATGCACTTTCGTGGTTGCAGTGGCGAAGCTAACTTAACCCCCAGGGCTTACCATTCCGGGGAAACCGGCGATCCGGCATTTATAATAAACCTTTTGCAGCAGCGTTATCCTGATATACCTAAGGCCGCTATTGGCTTTTCCCTGGGCGGTAATATGCTGCTAAAACTGCTCGGTGAACACCCGGATAGCCTTGGCTTAAAAGCGGCGGTAGCAGTGTCAGCGCCATTAAAACTCGATGAGTGCGCTACCAGTGTGAATCAGGGCTTTTCAAAGGTGTATCAGAAATACCTGCTTGGCAGCATGAAGAAAAACCTGCTAAAGAAAATGCAGCGCATTGATTACCGTGACATTTTGCAAATCAGCGAAGCCGATGTGGAAGGCATACAAACCTTCTGGCAGTTTGATAATCTGGTCACTGCCCCGCTACACGGTTATGCAGATGCCAAAGACTATTACGAGAAGTGCAGCGCTTATTACTTTTTAAAAGCGATCCATTGCCCGACGCTGATTTTGCATGCACTGGACGACCCTTTTATGAATCATCTGGTCGTCCCGCCGGAGCATGAACTGGCGCACAGCGTGACCGTAGAACTGAGTGAAACCGGCGGTCATGTTGGTTTTATGCAGGGCACACCAATCGCACCAGAGGTGTGGATGCACCAACGCGTGTTGCGATATTTCCGCGACTATTTACCCACTACCACGGAGTCTGCATGATTATTCCTATCGACGAACTAGCGCCGGATACCCTTAACAATATTGCCCGGGAATTCGTGCTGCGTGAGGGCACCGATTACGGCGAAATTGAGGCGGCGTTTGCAGATAAGGTGGAGCAGGTGATTGCCAAACTCAAAAGTGGTGAGGCAATTTTAGTGTATTCGGAGTTGCATGAAACCGTGGATATCCGACCAGCCGACAGCTACCAGCCGGATATTGAAGAGTAGATCCCACCCTTAGTGAGTCTGTACAACCCAAAAATCTTTTCAAAGTATGTCAGAGTGTTGACCAATCTTTCAACAGCGCGCATGCTGGGATTAACCTAAAATAAACCCGGTGCAGGTTGTTGGCGCTCGGTTTATCTAACAATCCTTACTCTAACGACACAAGAGAACATTATGAGAACACTCTCTGTAATTGCAGCGGGCGTGATGTCTGTCTGGCTGGTAGGCTGTAGTCAGCCAGCGCAGACCGACGCACAGTCCGATAGTGCGGCAGCCATGCCGGATGCCAAAACCATTGCTGATGCCGCCAGCGGCGTAGATATGAACGTGGATTACAATGTCCCGGTAGAATACTTCAAGCTCGACAATGGCCTTAAAGTGGTTTTGTCTAAAGACGAGACCGCGCCAACGGTTACCGTTGCGGTGTACTACAACATCGGGTTTCGCAATGAACCAAAAGACCGCACCGGCTTCGCTCATTTATTTGAACATATGATGTTTCAGGGCTCGGAAAACCTCGGCAAGATGGAGTTCATTCAGCTGGTTAATGATAACGGTGGGGTATTGAATGGCTCGACCCGTTTCGACTTCACCAATTACTTTGAAATTGTCCCGGCGCACAAACTGGAAACGTTTTTATGGGCTGAGGCCGATCGAATGAAAGGGCTGGCCATCACCCAGGAAAATCTGACTAACCAGCAGGGCGTGGTGAAAAATGAAGTCAAAGTGAACGTGCTCAACCAGCCCTACGGCGGATTCCCATGGCTGGATATGCCTCAGTACGCCTTTAATAATTGGTATAACGCGCATAACTTCTACGGCGATCTGGCTGACCTTGATGCGGCTAACCTGGAAGACGTTGACGCGTTTTTTAAGATGTACTATGCACCGAATAATGCTGCGCTCGCTGTGGTAGGCGATATTGATGTAGGCGAAGCAAAAGCCATGATACAGAAATATTTTGGTGGTATTCCGGCCGCTGAAATTGCGCCGCAGCCGGATCTCTCTGAGCTACGCCAGGAAAAAGAAAAGGTCTTTAATAAGTACGACAAGCTGGCACCAAAACCAGCCTATGCCTTTGCCTACAAAATGCCGCCCCGGGATACGCCTGAGTACTATGCCATGGGTATTGTCGACCAGATCCTGGTACAGGGTGAAGACAGCCTGTTGTATCAGGAGCTGGTAAAAAATAAACAAATTACCGGCAGTGTGGGTGGCGGGATTAACTACCTGCTTGGCAATATGTTTAACTACAA
>CATMRP010000195.1 GCA_950073835.1 uncultured Alteromonadaceae bacterium | reverse complement strand
TTTGTAGAGCGCTTTGGCACTATTAAGCTAAGTGTATTGTTTGTCGTATTAACGCTGGCATTTACCGTGGGCGGCTCTTATGTCATCCGCGTGAGCCTGGGTAGTGACGTGCAGCCTGATGACTTTATCAGCGCCGTTATTCTCACCATGCTATCGGCGCCCTGGGTATTGTACTTCTTCAGTGAACTGGTAAAGCAACTGGAACATTCGCGAACCAATTTAAAAGAAGTGGTCAGCCAGTTGGAACACCTGCGTGAAGAAGACGTGTTTCTCAATCGTGAACTGCAAAACAATATTCGTCAGCTCAACCATGAAATAGAACAACGTAAACATGCTCAGGAAGAACGGGAGACGGTGTTTAAAGAGCTGGAAAAAGAAATCCAGGATAAGTCGGAGAAAGAGTCCCAGGCCCGGCGCTTATCCACCTTATTGCGCTCTATCATTGATGCCTCACCTGATCTGATTTATTACCGCAACGAAGAAGGGCGCTTTGCCGGTTGTAACCGGGTCGCCGAACAGATGACCGGGAAAACTGAGAAAGAGCTGCTTGGTTTAACGCCGCACGACGTGTATGAAGAAGATTTAGCCCGTCAGGTGGTGGCCAGTGATCATGAAGTACTGGAAGCCAATGCCAGTATTACCGAAGAACTGTGGCTACGGTTTGCCGATGGTCGCCGTCGTTACTTTGAAATGCGCAAGGTGCCGTTTTTCGATCAGGACGGTACTCGCTTAGGTTTGCTTGCCTTTGGTCGTGATATGACCGAGCGTAAACAGGCGGAAAGTGCGGCAGCTAAAGCCAGTACTGATAAAACCCGTTTTATAGCCACCATCAGTCATGAACTGCGTACGCCGCTTAATGGTATTGTAGGGTTAAGCCGCATGCTGCGTGATACTGAGCTTAACGAAGAACAGTGGAGCTGGGTGAGTACTATTTATGCCAGTGCCATTACGCTGGGCAATATTTTCAACGATATAATCGATTTGGATAAGCTCGACCGCGATAAGCTGGAACTTTCGCTGAAAACAGTGTCGCTGCGCGACTTTACCGACGAGCTGAGCTCGATTATTCGTTTACTGGCAAAAGACAAATCACTGGAGCTGATCACAAATATTGTTGAACCTTTACCGAAGCAGGTGGAAGTAGACGGTACGCGGTTACGTCAGATCCTCTGGAACATTCTGTTCAATGCCGTCAAGTTTACCCAGAAAGGGCACGTGTCGCTCACCGTTTCGGCTACTCGTCCGGATAACGACATCTCGCTGGTTACTTACGTGATTGAAGATACCGGCGTGGGGATCCCGGACAGTGAAATCGATAAGATCTTTGCTATGTACTATCAGGTGGATCATCCCGACCATCAATCGGCTACCGGTACCGGGATCGGGCTGGCGATTTGTAAGCAGATGGTTGATCTGATGCATGGCAATATCCGGGTTGAGAGCGAGCAGGGCAAAGGTACCCGCTTTATCGTTGAGTTGCCGCTACAGGTTTCCAGCCGTCCGATGCAAGTGGCTCAGTTGCAGGTAACCGGGCTCAATATTCTGCTGGTTGAAGACATAGAGCTTAATGTAATGGTCGCCAAGGCATTGCTGGAGAAATTAGGCCAGCATGTGGATGTGGCCATGACCGGCCAGGAAGCCATAGACAAAGCCCGTGAAACGACCTACGACCTTATTTTACTCGATATCCAGTTACCGGACATGACCGGCTTTGATGTGGCAGCCACACTGCACGAGGAAGATTTGGTTATGCAAACGCCAATTGTTGCGCTTACTGCAAATGTGATTAAAAAACGCGAAGAATACCTGCAAAACGGGATGGATGACGTGATAGCCAAACCGGTTAAGAAGAGCCGGGTGGTTGAAGTACTCAACATGCTGTTTGCCGAATCTGAGGTGGATCAACCGGCTCCTGAAGCGCCGCCGCGTAAGAAAGTCGACAGTAGTAAGCTGCTCACCAATATTCTGGATATGGAGTTGCTACAGATGCTGGTGGATACCATTGGCGAAGACATGGTGCGCGCCAGTGTCAAAGTGTTCCACGAAAAAATGCCGGAATATATGGAAATCCTGCAACTTAGCTTAAGCGCCGATGAGAAATCGGAAGTGTGCGCCCAGGCCCATAAAATTAAGGGAGCAGCCAGCTCGGTTGGCCTGGCGAGGGTGCAACGAATCGCGAATCAAATCCAGCAGGGCGACCACCCTGCCTGGTGGCAAAATGTGCATGACTGGGTAGAGGAATTGCAAATGGCGGTACCTCACGACATGGAAAAACTGCACGACTGGTTGAAAGAGCAAACTATCGACGATTAACGCGGCAAATTAAAGGACGCGGAATGAAAAGGATTTGGTTTATTGTATTACTGCTGACCACGTTTACTGGTCAGTGTGCAGAGCGTCTGCGTGCCGAAGCGGGCATTGGCTGGGAGTATGGTGTCATCGGCTCCCAGCTGTCCTGGCAAACGCCATTTAAACCGTTAGAAGTTTTCGCTACCGTGGGGGTTGATGGCTCATCTGAATCCGGCGGCTCGTTTCGCGGCGGCATGGGGGTCAGTATTTTTCTCAGCAAGTATTTTGCAGTCAGTGCTTATGGTGGGATGAATTCCACCAGCAATGCATACAGCGGTGATGTAGAGCATGAGTTTGGCGGCTCCACAGGCATTAAAATCTACTTCGCGGGTAAAAATAAGCCTGGCATCGTGCTGGGCGCGAGTTATTTTTATGACGGTGAGGAGTGGTCGCCACTGGCCTCAATTGCTTACCGTTTTTAAGCTTGCTGTTGCTGCTGATTAATCAGTGAATTAAGCCAGGTTTTGGCGTCGTCGGCAGAATCAAAAAATGCCACTTCATGGCCTGGCATCTCATAAATCGATTCAAACTGATGCTTGGACAGCAATGGCGAGTTTACGTCTTCGAATACCACTGCGGTGGCTACCCGGCCAAGGGGAATTTCCTTTTTAATTTGCTTGCGTAGTAACGCGAAGGCTTCGGGAACATATACCGCTTCACCACGAAAAATGGCCAGTACGCCCCAGGGGGAGCCGTACATGGCGCGCAGGTTTTGCATGATCTTATCGTCGGATAAGTGCAGTGACTCTGCATTCCAGGGGCCTTCACCGTTTAACACAATCAGTCTGCCGTCAATGGCAACACTCAGAGAACCGTGTTTATTAAATTTACCTGCCATATTCCATCTCCAGGTATGTCCAATTCCACAACGCTGATGAATGGATATTGTGCGCTTTAAAAAAGCAGATTGCCAGTGTTGCTCAAGAAAAGGGGTGACCAACCCATGCCCAATAGTTGCTGGCCACCCGGGAAATCCGTTGGCAGCGCTGCGCGCGGGTAATGCGCGCAGCGCACTGGTATAAACTAAACCTGAGGTTCAGGGATGTGCACGCGACCTTCCATCAAAATTCGCGCTGATCGGCTCATCACCGCTTTAGTGGCAGTCCATTTGCCGTTGACTAGTGCCGCTTCTGCGCCAACACCCAGAGTACCGGAAGGATGTCCAAACACCACTTTAGAACGGTCTACACCACCGGCGGCTTCATTCACCAGGGTGCCGGGAATAGCGGCTGCGGTGGCAATCGCTACGGCCGCCGTGCCCATCATGGCGTGATGCAGTTTGCCCATGGATAAAGCGCGCACCAGCACATCAATGTCGTCAATCTCAATCAGCTTACCGCTTGATGATGAATATTCTTTAGGAGGCGACACAAAAGCGATTTTAGGCGTGTGCTGGCGACCGGCTGCTTCGCTGACAGTGTTAATCAGGCCCATTTTTACTGCGCCGTGGGCGCGCAGGGATTCAAATTTGGCCAGTGCTATAGGGTCGCTGTTAATGTCGTCCTGCAATTCGGTGCCGATATAGCCGATATCCGCCGCATTAACAAAAATCGTGGGGATGCCGGCATTGATCATAGTGGCTTTCAGAGTGCCAAACTCCGGTGTGCTGAGTTCATCCACCAGATTGCCGGTGGGGAACATATCGCCCTCGCCGTCGGCCGGATCCATAAACTCCACTTTCACTTCGGCGGCCGGGAAGGTGACGCCGTCGAGTTCGAAGTTACCGGTTTCCTGCACTTCGCCATTGGTAATTGGCACATGCACGTTAATCGCTTTGCTGATGTTTACCTGCCAGACGCGAACCACTACAACGCCGTTTTCCGGAATACGCCCGGCATCGACCAAGCCATTGTTTACCGCAAAAGCGCCCACCGCAGCGGTTAAGTTACCGCAGTTACCGCTCCAGTCCACAAAGGCTTTATCGATAGACACCTGACCAAACAGGTAATCCACATCGTATCCTTCATGCTCGCTTTTACTCAGAATAACCGTTTTGCTGGTACTCGAGGTCGCGCCGCCCATACCGTCGGTTTGTTTGCCGTAAGGGTCCGGACTGCCAATCACGCGCAGCAACATGGCATCGCGATAAGCGCCGGGCTGTTGCGCTGCCTCAGGTAAGTCGGCCAGATTAAAAAACACACCTTTACTGGTACCGCCACGCATATAGGTGGCCGGAATTTTTATTTGTGGTGCAAAAGCCATGAGTCTCTCACTAAAAGGTTGTTAACTGCTAAAGGGGGCGCATTGCCCCCTGCTATCAGATCAGTTTGCCTCGGCTTCCAGGAAGTCCTTGGCAAAACGCTGAAGTACACCGCCTGCGGAGTAAATGGAGACCTCTTCAAAGGTATCCAGACGACTGGTTACCGGTACTTCTACGGTTTCGCCGCTGGTACGGTGAATAACCAGAGTCAGGGTGTTACCCGGGGTGTGTTCACCAACTACGTCGTAGGTTTCAGTACCGTCAAGCGCCAACGTCTTGCGGGTTGTACCCGGCTTGAACTCAAGCGGTAATACGCCCATACCGATCAGGTTGGTACGGTGAATACGCTCAAAGCCTTCTGCCACAATGGCTTCGACACCGGCTAAACGTACTCCTTTTGCGGCCCAGTCACGGGACGAGCCCTGACCATAGTCCGCACCGGCGATGATAATCAGCGGTTGCTTGCGCTGCATGTAGGTTTCAATCGCTTCCCACATGCGGGTGACTTTGCCTTCCGGCTCAATACGTGCCAGTGAACCCTGCTTCACTTCGCCGTTCTCAACCACCATCTCGTTAAAGATTTTCGGGTTGGCCAATGTGGCACGCTGAGCGGTTAAGTGATCGCCACGGTGGGTGGCGTAAGAGTTAAAGTCCTCTTCCGGCAGGCCCATTTTGGCCAGGTATTCACCGGCAGCACTCGACGCCAGAATCGCGTTCGATGGTGATAAATGGTCGGTGGTGATGTTGTCCGGCAGGATGGCCAGCGGACGCATCCCTTTTAAGGTACGTTCTGCAGCGAGTGCGCCTTCCCAATAGGGGGGACGACGAATATAGGTGCTCATTTCGCGCCACTCATACAGAGGGTCGATGTGATCACCGTAGTCAACTGACAGGTCGAACATTGGCTCGTAAACCTTGTTGAACTGCTCAGGTTTTACTGAGGCCTTTACGACGGCATCGATTTCTTCATCTGATGGCCAGATGTCTTTCAGGGTGACTGGCTCACCGTCTTCATCGTAACCTAATATGTCCTTTTCGATATCAAAGCGCACGGTACCGGCTATTGCATATGCAACTACCAGTGGCGGCGAGGCCAGGAATGCCTGTTTTGCGTAAGGGTGGATACGGCCATCAAAGTTACGGTTACCGGAAAGTACCGCGGTTGCATAGAGGTCGCGGTCGATAATTTCCTGCTGAATGCGTGGGTCCAGCGCGCCGCTCATACCGTTACAGGTGGTACAGGCAAAGGCTACTACACCAAACCCAAGTTGCTCCAGTTCCGGTAGCAGATTGGCTTCTTCCAGATACATTTTCACGACTTTGGAGCCCGGCGCCAGAGAGCTTTTCACCCACGGCTTACGCACCAGGCCTTTCGCGTTTGCATTACGGGCTAACAGACCGGCTGCTACTACATTACGCGGGTTACTGGTGTTGGTACAACTGGTGATGGCGGCAATGATTACCGCGCCATCGGGCATCAGGCCTTCCTGCTCTTCCCATTGAGCGGCAATACCGCGCGCCGCCAGATCGCTGGTAGCCAAACGTGCATGAGGGTTAGACGGACCGGCCATATTGCGGGTCACTGACGATAAATCAAAGGTCAGTACGCGCTCGTATTCGGCTTTGGTCAGGGTATCGGCCCACAAGCCAGCCTGTTTTGCATAGGTCTCTACCAGCTCGACCTGCTCAGCGGTACGACCGGTAAGGCGCAGATAATCCAAAGTTTGATCGTCAATGTAGAACATCGCTGCCGTGGCACCGTATTCCGGCGTCATGTTAGAGATAGTGGCGCGATCGCCTAAGGTTAAGTGCGCCGCACCCTCGCCATAGAATTCCAGGTAGGCTGAGACTACACGCTCTTTACGCAGGAACTCAGTTAATGCTAAAACAATATCGGTAGCCGTAATACCCGGTTGTGGTTTACCGGTGAGTTCAACACCTACGATATCAGGTAAACGCATATAAGATGCGCGCCCTAGCATCACACTTTCGGCTTCCAGACCACCCACACCTACAGCGATAACACCTAATGCATCAACATGTGGGGTGTGGCTATCGGTACCTACCAGGGTATCCGGGAAAGCGACGCCGTCTTTGGCGTGCACAACCGGCGACATTTTTTCCAGATTAATCTGGTGCATGATGCCGTTACCCGGTGGGATAACATCAACGTTTTTAAACGCGGTTTTGGTCCAGTTGATAAAATGGAAGCGGTCGTCATTACGACGGTCTTCAATGGCGCGGTTCTTTTCAAACGCGTCTTCTTCAAAACCTGCGTGTTCAACAGCCAGAGAGTGGTCCACGATTAACTGGGTCGGGACTACCGGATTGACTTTAGACGGGTCACCGCCTTGCTCGGCGATAGCGTCACGCAAACCTGCAAGGTCTACCAGTGCAGTTTGTCCGAGGATATCGTGACATACCACCCGTGCCGGGAACCACGGAAAGTCGAGGTCGCGTTTACGCTCAATCAACTGAATTAGAGAGTCTTTTAATTGATCCGGCGGACAGCGGCGAACCAGGTTTTCTGCATGTACACGGGAGGTGTAGGGCAAGGTGTCGTACGCACCGGGTTTGATAGCATCGACGGCTTCACGGGCGTCGAAGTAATCTAATGTTGTGCCTGTCAGGCTTTTACGGTATTCGGTATTCATGGCGTATCCTAAAGCGTAGCAATGGGGCCACTTCGACGGTCACGAAGTGGCCATAAGGATTTATGCGCGGTCTGCAATCGCTGGAACCGGACGCAGATCTTCGCCGGTGTAGTCTGCAGAGGGACGAATAATGCGGTTGTCAGCGCGCTGCTCCATTACGTGAGCAGCCCAGCCTGTCAAACGTGACATCACGAAGATTGGCGTAAACAGCTTGGTTGGGATACCCATAAAGTGGTAGGCCGAGGCATGGAAAAAATCGGCGTTACAGAACAGTTTCTTCTCGCGCCACATGACTTCCTCACAACGCACAGAAACCGGATACAGCACGGTATCGCCCACATCAGCAGCCAGTTTTTCTGACCAGCCTTTGATAATTTCGTTACGTGGATCAGACTCAGAGTAAATCGCGTGACCGAAGCCCATGATCTTCTCTTTACGTTCCAGTTTGCCCATCATCTCTTCTTCAGCATGTTCAGGCGATGTGAAGTTTTCAATCAGCTCCATAGCCGCTTCGTTTGCACCACCGTGCAGAGGGCCACGCAGTGAACCAATGGCACCGGTAATACAAGAGTGCATATCAGACAAGGTTGAGGCACACACACGCGCGGTAAAGGTAGAGGCATTAAATTCGTGCTCTGCGTACAGGATCAAGGATACGTGCATTACTTGTTCGTGCAGATCGTTTGGCTTCTTACCATGCAGCATGTGCAGGAAGTGCGCGCCAATGGAGTCGTCGTCGGTGTTAACGTCGATACGCACGCCATCATGAG
>CATMRP010000194.1 GCA_950073835.1 uncultured Alteromonadaceae bacterium | reverse complement strand
AGTTCTGAATTTGATCAACAGGAAGCGGCGAAAACCCGCGTATCCCTGGGGTTAACTTACCTTAAAAACGGTAATTACTCACAGGCCAAGCAAAATCTGGATAAAGCGCTGGCCTTTGCGCCTCGTCTGGCCGAAACCCATTATGGTCTGGCGTATTACTATCAGGTAGTTGGTGAGTCCGAACGCGCTGATGAGTCTTATCAAACCGCTATGAGCCTTGCACCGCGGGATGCCAACATAGCCAACAGTTATGGTGCATTTTTATGTCAGGATGGCCGCTATGAGGAAGCTAAGCGTTTCTTCATGCAAGCCGTCAATGCAAAGCAATACGCTAACTCCGCCGAAACCTACGAGAATATGGCGCTGTGCGCGCAGAGTCAGGGCGAAGGCGAAGACGCTATAGAATACCTCAATAGCGCACTTAAACACCAGCCTGGTCGCGCTAAAACCCTGTTTATTCTGACCGAAATGTACGTTGCAACGGAACAATACGAGTTAGCCGCTGAAACTTTACGTCGTTATGAAAAGGTTGCACGGGTATCTGCCGATTCATTATGGATGGCCATCGAAATTGCCAAAGGACAGGGAGACTTACGCGCTGCCAACGGTTATGGCGATATGCTCCTGCGCATGTATCCAAACAGCCCCTTAGCCCGGTTGTATATCGAGCGTCAGAAAACCGTACCGCAGCCGGTGGTGAAAGTGAAGAACAAGCCGCAGTCCAAGGTCGCGCCAATGCCTGAAACTGAAAAAGTTGCAGAGGCAGAGACAAAGCCTGAAGCTCAGGTTGTTGAATCTACCCAACCTGAAACACCGGAACCTGTCGTCGTGGCTGAAGAGCCCGAAGCCTACGGGCCGGTTGCTGAAATGAGGCAGGACATCCGCAACGATGAAGCCGACAAGCTGTTTCATGTTGTTCAGCCAAAGGAAAACCTTTACCGGTTGTCGCTGCAGTACAACATTAAGCTGAATACACTCAAAGAGTGGAACAACCTGGATAAAAACGGGTCTATTAAGGTCGGCATGAAGTTATGGCTGGTGCCGCCAGCACAACAAACCAACTAACGCAGGTAACAAATGGACAAAGAGCAGCACATTGAAGCTGATGAGCAGCATGTGCCTGACGTACCCAGTCCCGGCCAGGTATTGCGGGAAGCACGGGAAGAGCAGGGCCTGACTCAACAGGCGATCGCTGATAAGTTGTATTTAAAAGTCGGTATCATTGACGATCTGGAACAAAATCGTATCGATGATTCCACGTCTGTCACCTTTTTTAAAGGATATGTTCGTCTTTATGCGAAGAATCTGGGGCTTAATCCGGAAGAAGTCTTAACGCTTTTTAATCAGTATCACACCACGCCAAAACCACCGGCCAAGTTACAAAGCTTCTCGCGTCGTGTTGCCAAACAGGCGCATGATGATCGCTGGATGATGGTGACCTACGGTATTGCTATTGTGCTGATTGCCGGGGTTGTGGTGTGGTGGTATCAACAACCAGCAAATGACAGTAACGAGCTGCCCGCTGCAACGAAAAGTGCTCAGAAGCAGTTAGCGCCGACGCCGGTAAGCAGTCAGCCGCAACCTGAAGCTGCAGTAACGCAGTCAGATGAGTCTCCTACAAGTGAGGTTATCACTGGGGATGCTGATACTGAAATGCCCAAGCAGCCTTCACAGCAATATGTGACAGAAGATTCCAGTTCGCCAGTCGACACCATGAGTGATGAGTCGCTCGATACAACACCTCCTACAAACGACGAAGCATCACCTCAGGTAATGCCAGAAGGTGGTGAGCCAGTAGCGCTGGTGTTTAATTTTAGTGCCGATTGCTGGGTGAATATTACCGATGCCAGTGGCGAAGCCATAGCTTACGGAATTAAAGCGGCCGGCTATGAAATGCAGGTGAGCGGCCTGCCGCCATTTGAAGTGACGCTCGGCGCGCCTGATGTCGTGCAAATTAGTTATGACGGTGAAGCGGTAGATATGTCTGGATTTGATCCTACCCGCACCGCGAAGTTTTCGTTACCCATGCAGGAACAATAATGTTTGCTGATAGTCCTATCCAACGCAGAAAATCAATTCGGATTAATGTAGGTAATGTGCCCATTGGTGATGGTGCCCCCATTGCGGTGCAATCAATGACCAATACGCCAACAACCGATGTGGCGGCCACCGTAGCGCAGATCAATCGGATCGTTGCCGTAGGCGGTGAGATAGTGCGCGTGTCGGTACCTACCATGGACGCTGCCGAAGCTTTTAAGCAAATACGCGAACAGGTTAGTGTGCCGCTGATCGCTGATATTCATTTCGATTACCGAATAGCGCTCAAAGTCGCTGATTATGGTGTGGATTGCCTGCGGATCAACCCGGGTAATATCGGTAATATGGAGCGGGTTAAATCGGTAGTGGATTGTGCCAAAGACAAAAACATTCCGATTCGAATTGGCGTTAACGGTGGGTCGCTTGAGCGTGACCTGCAGGAAAAATACGGCGAGCCAACGCCAGAGGCGCTGCTTGAATCGGCAATGCGCCATGTAGATATTCTCGATAAGCTCAATTTTGATCAGTTCAAGGTATCGGTAAAAGCGTCAGACGTATTTCTGGCCGTTGGCGCGTACCGGTTGCTGGCCAAACAAATAGAGCAGCCTTTGCACCTGGGTATCACCGAAGCTGGTGGACAACGGGCCGGCGCGGTAAAAAGTGCCGTAGGTCTGGGCATGCTGTTGGCAGAAGGAATCGGCGATACTTTGCGTGTGTCGCTGGCCGCTGACCCCGTGGAAGAAATCAAAGTCGGTTTTGATATTTTAAAATCGCTGCGTATCCGCTCTCGCGGCATTAACTTTATTGCTTGTCCGAGTTGTTCGCGGCAGGAGTTCGATGTGATCGGTACCGTGAATGCACTTGAACAACGCTTAGAGGATGTATTAACGCCAATGGATGTGTCAATCATCGGTTGCGTGGTAAACGGTCCCGGCGAAGCGGAAGTGTCAGATCTGGGCTTAACCGGTGCGCGGAATATGAGCGGCTATTATCTGGACGGCAAGCGTCAGAAAGAGCGACTGGCTAACGACGATCTGGTTGAACAGCTGGAAAAACGTATCCGCGCCAAAGCGGCAATGCTGGATTCTGCCAACGCTATCCCGGTGGTTGAAAAACCGTAATCCCGGGGCCGGGCGCTGGCAGTTAAGAATGTTTGTGGTTAAACACTAAAGCCCCTATAATGCGGGGCTTTTAATTAGGCTGAGAGAGAACAGGTGGCAAAAACAATCCAGGCTATTCGAGGTATGAATGACTGCCTGCCGACGGAGTCGGGTAAATGGCAACAGGTCGAGGCAGGTATTCGGCAGGTTGTGGCCAGTTATGGCTATCAGGAAATCAGAACGCCAATCGTCGAAAGTACCGACCTGTTTAAACGCTCTATTGGTGAAGTTACCGATATCGTTGAAAAAGAAATGTATACCTTTGCCGACCGGAACGGCGATAGTCTAACGCTGCGCCCAGAAGGTACTGCCAGTGCGGTGCGCGCCGGAAATGAGCACGGTTTGATTTACAACCAGCAACAACGCTTGTGGTATATGGGGCCTATGTTCCGCCACGAACGGCCGCAAAAAGGTCGTTACCGCCAGTTTCACCAGTTTGGGGTGGAAACCTACGGATTGGAAAGCGCTGATATTGATGCTGAAGTGATCCTGTTATCAGCCCGCTTGTGGAAACTGTTCGGCGTATCAGACCATGTTACCTTACAGATCAATTCATTGGGCTCTAATCAGGCTCGTCAGAATTACAAAGACGCCTTAGTCGCTTACCTTAAACAGCACGAATCGCAACTTGATGAAGACTCTCTGCGCCGCCTGGAGTCTAATCCTCTGCGTGTACTGGATAGCAAAAATCCGCAGGTACAGGCGCTGGTAACCGATGCGCCGTCTTTGCTCGATTATCTCGATGACGATTCTAAAGCCCACTTCGCCTTGTTGTGTGAACTGCTCGACAATGCGGGCGTGGCATATGAAATCAACCCCCGTCTGGTTCGTGGTCTGGATTATTACAATCGCACCGTTTTTGAATGGGTAACCGAGAGCCTTGGCGCTCAGGGTACAGTTTGTGCCGGAGGTCGTTATGATGGCCTGGTAGAACAACTGGGTGGTAAGCCAGCACCCGGCGTGGGCTTTGCTCTGGGTATGGAACGTCTGGTGTTGTTACTCGATACGCTTGAGAAAATCGAGCAAAACCAGCCAGCAGCCGATATTTATGTTACCGCGTTGGGTGATGATACCCGCGGCTACGCCAGCCAGGTTGCAGAATCGCTACGTGATTCTGACAGTTATTTTAGGGTGATGCTGCACTGTGGTGGTGGCAACCTTAAGAAACAACTTAAACGGGCAGACAAAGTAGGAGCCAGTGTTGCATTGCTGATTGGCTCGGAAGAAATGGCTGCTCACCAGGTGACCCTGAAACCACTACGTGGCAACGGCGAACAGGTTAATGTGGCACTCAGTGAGCTGCCAGCAGCTTTACATAACGTGTTATCTGTATAACCGTTAGCAAAATAAAGAGGTTTAAAGATGGAACAATTCGCTACAGAAGAACAGCAGGTAGAGGCGATTAAACGGTTTTGGTCAGAGCACGGAACGTCTCTGATTGTTGGTGCAGTACTGGGATTAGTCGGTTTATTTGGCTGGCAGTACTACAGCGATTCACAAATTGCTGCCAAGGAAAGCGCCTCTCAGTCTTACCAGACCGCGCTTGAGTCGCTGGTGAACGAACAAAACAGTCAGCCGATTGAGGCTGTAATCAACGCCGACGCTACAGGTTATGCTAACGTGGCAGGCTTACTGGCTGCTAAGCAAGCGGTAGACGACGGTAACCTTGAAAGCGCTGCAACTTACCTCAAAGGCGTTGCTGGCAGCGCAGCAGATGAAAGTCTGAAGCAGGTGGCAAATGTGCGTCTGGCGCGTGTTCAGTTAGCTCTTCAGCAGTATGACAATGCCCTGACAACCATCGAATCGGTCACCGATGAAGCGTTTACTGCACAGGTTGATGAAGTGAAAGGTGATATTTTTGCTGCACAAGGGAACTTTGACAAGGCTCGCATAGCCTACTCCTCTGCCTTGGAGAAAAATATTAACAATCGATTACTGCAAATGAAGCTAGACAACCTTGCAGTTAGCGCAGGATAGTGAATGAACTTAAATACTCGAAACATCTCACAGCACTCAACTCTGTGTGGCCGTATGTTTAAACGGGTCGTGTTAACCGCAGCCATCATTGGCTTGTCAGGTTGTGCCACCATGACAGACTGGTTCGCTGATGAAGAAGAAATTAAAATCCGCCGTATTGCGCCTATTGAAAATCAGATAACCCCAAAAGAAGTCTGGAGTTACACTATTGGTGATGGCGTTGATAAGTACTTTTCGCGCTTAAAACCGGTATTCGCTAACGATACGGTGTACGCTGCAGAGCGTCATGGCGAAGTGGTGGCACTAACCCCGGATAGTGGCAAGGTGGTATGGGAACGTAATTTTGCTATTTTCCCGAATGAATCCTTTTGGGACGATATCGCTCGTCTGTGGCGCAGTGGTGCATCGGCCAAAATCAGTGCTATCGCAGCAGGCTATGACATGGTATTTGTCGCCACTGAAGATGGTATTATCCGTGCCCTAAATCATGAATCTGGCGAAACGTTGTGGGAAACCACGGTACCAGGTGAAATTCTGGCTACACCGGCGATGGATGAAGGGATCCTGGTATTAAATACCGGCGCCGGTGTGTTATTTGGACTGGATGCCAAAACCGGTGAGCAACTGTGGCGCAGTGAAACCGACGTGCCGCCGCTGAGCTTGCGGGGTATTTCAGCGCCGGTTGCCACCAATGGTGGTGCACTGGTTGGCACGCCTACCGGTAAGTTGCAGGTGAATATTCTGACCAGTGGTATTCCTGCGTGGGAAACCGCTATTACCGCTCCGGCGGGCGCTACTGAACTTGAGCGCATTATCGATGTTGACTCGGCGCCGGTAGTTTACGGCAACACTGTGTATATCGTTTCCTATGATGGCACCCTGGCAGCAGTAGAACTGCGCAGTGGCCGCATTATGTGGAAACGTGAATACGGCTCGTACCGTGATCTGGCTGTTAGCGGTAATCGCATTTACGTAGTTGATACGCGCTCGATCGTTTATGCCCTGGACCGTCGTAATGGCGTTGAAATCTGGTCTCAGAGCGGCCTTAAAGAGCGTAACCTGACTACGCCACTGATTATGGGCGAGCAACTGGTGCTTGGCGACCGCTGGGGACTAATGCACTGGTTAAATGCTGAAGATGGCAAACTCATTGCCCGCTACGACTTAGGTGGCGACGATGAAGACGAAGCTATCTATGCGACGCCGGTTAAGGTGAATGACCTGGTGGTCACCATTACCCGCGATGGAGAAATTGCTGCGTTGTCAGCTCAGTAACCACGCTTATCCTGCAATTCGCGGGATATTCCGATATAATTTAACGGCCGCGCTTTATGCGCGGCCGTTTGCTTGTTTATTACTTAAAGGAACACCGATATGTTGCCTGTTGTGGCGTTAGTTGGCCGGCCCAATGTGGGTAAGTCAACGCTGTTTAATCGTTTAACTCATACCCGTGATGCACTGGTTGCTGATTTCCCGGGGCTGACCCGTGACCGGCAATACGGTCAGGCCAGCTATGAGCAACGTCACTTCATTGTGGTTGATACCGGTGGTATCACAGGCGATGAGGAAGGTATTGATACCTTAATGGCACAGCAGTCACTACAAGCCATTGAAGAAGCTGATGTGGTGTTCTTTCTGGTGGATGCCCGGGCGGGGCTGCTACCTGCCGATCAACTCATCGCCGATCACCTGCGTAAAAGCGATAAAACCGTATTTTTGCTGGCTAATAAAGTAGATGGTATAAACGGTGATAGCGAAAGCGCAGAGTTTTTCTCACTGGGCCTGGGCCATGTACATCAGATTGCCGCAGCCCACGGCCGCGGTGTGTCGCAACTGATTCAGGAAGCACTACTGCCACTGAGTGAGCAATTCCCTGAAATGCTGGTAACCAAATCAGCCGAAGAGGAAGAGCTCGATGCCGAAGACCAGCTGAAACACCTGCAGAGTTTGCCCATCAAACTGGCAATTGTGGGTAAACCGAATGTGGGTAAGTCAACACTTACTAACCGTATTCTCGGTGAAGACCGTGTGGTGGTGTATGATATGCCGGGTACTACCCGGGACAGCGTATACATTCCGCTGCAACGCGACGAGCGCGACTACATACTGATTGACACCGCTGGTGTGCGTAAACGTAAAAAGGTCTCAGAAGCAGTAGAAAAGTTCTCCATAGTGAAAACCCTTAAAGCCATTGAGGAAGCGAACGTTGTACTGTTGGTGATTGATGCCCGCGAAGGGATCTCCGATCAGGATTTGAGTCTGTTAGGCTTTATTCTTAATTCCGGCCGCTCGCTGGTGATAGCCGTAAATAAATGGGACGGTCTGGATACCGATATTAAGGATGAAATCAAACGCGAACTGGACCGTCGCCTGGGCTTTATCGACTTTGCCCGGTTACATTTTATTTCTGCGCTTCATGGTTCGGGGGTGGGCAATTTGTTTGAGTCGGTGCAGGAAGCCTACCGCAGTGCCACAAAACGAATAAATACTTCCATGCTGACTCAGATTATGGAACTGGCTCAGGAAGACCATCAGCCACCGTTGGTGCGAGGACGCCGGATCAAGATGAAGTACGCCCACGCCGGCGGCTACAATCCGCCTGTAATCGTCGTGCACGGCAACCAGGTGCAGGATTTACCCAGTTCCTATAAGCGGTATCTGATGAACTATTTCAGGAAAGCGCTGGATGTAATGGGCACGCCAATTAAGATTGAATTCCGAGAAGGGGCTAACCCGTTCGAGGGCAAGAAGAATCAGCTGACGCTTGCCCAGCAACGAAAACGCCGTCGAATGATGGATTTTCACAAGAAAAAGAAATAA
>CATMRP010000193.1 GCA_950073835.1 uncultured Alteromonadaceae bacterium | reverse complement strand
CGATTCCCCTACGCCACCGACTATCGGGAAGGCGGGAATTCATGCCCCGGCATGACTGAAAGCCCGGAGACCGGCCTGTGCTGCGTCGGCAACTGCTCACAACGAGTTGGTTGCCACTTCTTATCCGTCTTAGCACTCGGCGGGAGTGCTGCAAAAAGAGTCCAGATATGACAATTCGATCCCTTTCCTGTGCGGTAGCCCTTGCGTGCGCCGCGAATATTGCCTGTGCCCAGCAATCCTCGGTAGAAACCATTACAGTTACCGGTTCCCGATTACCGGTTAGCCTGGACAAACTGGCGGCCTCAGTATCAGTCCTTACCGAAGAAGATATCCAGGCGGCAGGTGCTACCCAGTTAACCGATTTATTACGCGGCATGCCCGGCGTTAGCCTGAGTCAGTCTGGCAGCCCGGGTTCACTAACCGAGCTGCGTTTGCGTGGCAGCGAAACCAATCACCTGTTGGTATTGATCGACGGAGTGATTGTGAACGATCTCAGTCAGGGCGGCCTGGTAGATTTTGCTCATCTCACCGCTGATAACATTGCCAGAGTTGAATTACTGCGTGGTGCGCAAAGTGCACTGTGGGGCAGCGGTGCGGTGTCTGGTGTACTCAGCATCACAACGAAAGCGGGCAGTGAGAGTAATGACAGCACGTCATTGAGTGCTGGTATGGGTAACGCCAGCACTTATCGTGCTTCCGTCTCAACACAACAGTCGCTGGACAACCTGAATGTGTCACTGTACGCCAATCATTTTAATACCGATGGCGACAATGTGTCGCGTACCGGCGGCGAAGATGATGGCTACCGCAATACCACCGCCGGTTTCGGTGTAAACTGGCAGGCAACTGCCAATAATGCCTTTATGGCCGGTGCGCGCATGGTCGACTATCGCAATGACTATGACGCTACCGACTTCACTACCGGCCTGCCTGCCGATGCCGATAACGTTACCGATGGCGACCAAGTGACCTCTTACTTACAGTGGAATCTGGCTTTCGCTGAGTTGGGCTATACCAGCGAGCTTAAAGCCCAGTACCACAAGGATGATAATGATAACCTGACCAGCGGTTTCGACGCTGGTGGCACCACCGGCGAACGAAAGCAGTTGAACTGGACTCAATTTATTACTACCGACGTGGCTCAGTTTGCCATTGGCACTGAGTTACTCCGTCGCGAATTTGAACAGCGCGGACCGTCTGACTGGGGCGATCCGAACTACCGGGGCGATGACAGCACCAGCAGTATTTTTGCGGAGTTAAGCGGGCTCGGTACAGACGAGCTTACCACCCAGTTTAGTGTACGTTACGACGATAACGATCGCTTCGAGAAGGCCTGGAGTTATCGCGCCGGTGCACATTATGCTCTGAGCCGTCAGGTTAATGTTTTTGCAAGCGTCAGTCAGGCAGTTAAAACCCCTAACTTTACGGAACTATACGGCTATTTTCCGGCCCAGTTTATTGGTAACCCTGACCTTAAGCCAGAACAGAGCCG
Organism: uncultured Alteromonadaceae bacterium; assembly: GCA_950073835.1. Classification (GTDB taxonomy): domain Bacteria; phylum Pseudomonadota; class Gammaproteobacteria; order Enterobacterales; family Alteromonadaceae; genus Alteromonas. The sequence continues at coordinate 6,543 of CATMRP010000193.1, read as the reverse complement.
GGAGTTTGAGGTGGGACTGCAAAGTCAGTTCAGTCGTCAGCTTTCAGCCGATTTCAGTGTATTCACTACGCGTCTGGAAAACGAAATCAGCAGCGTATGGGACAGCACCAGCGGCTTAAGCTCGGTGGCTAATGCCAGTCAGGATTCCCGCCGCGATGGTTTTGAAGCATCGCTGCAATGGGTTGCTGATACCTGGCAGCTTACTGCCCACTACAGTTACCTGGATGCCACCAGCGGTGACGGTGCCGACCAGTCGGTTGAACTACGCCGCCCTAACCACACCGGCTCAGTGACCTACCGCCATTCATTACCGGTTCAGGGTTTATCTGTTTATATCAAAGCAGATTACACCGGCGTGCGTCAGGATATTTTTTATCCACCCACGTCATTCAGCGGCGAAGTCCTCAGTCTTGCCCCTTACTGGTTAACCAGCATAAACGTGAACTATGACTGGAACCAACAGTGGCAGTTTGGGGTCAGAGTGGATAACGCGTTGTCTGAGGACTATGAGGATATCATTGGTTACCGCGGTGCCCAGCGGCGCTTCCTCATGCACGCTAACTATCGCTTTTAACCGTTTGTCGCCGTTTAATTCGCCTGGTCGTCACTGACTAGGCGATAATTTAACGGTATGATAATCTCAACGTTTATTTGAATTAGAAAGGAAAACACTCGAATGAAGAAGTTTGCTTTGTGGGTTGTACTAGCATTGCTGATTCCATTACAAGCCTCTGCCGCAGTTAAGTGGGAAGAAGGTAAACACTATGAAGAAATCGATAAGCCCTTAAGTGACTCGCCAGAAGTCGTCGAGTTTTTCTCTTACTGGTGCCCGCACTGCTACCGCACAGAGCCGTTTGTGGCTGATCTGAAAAAGTCACTGGATGAAGGTGTTAAGTTTGAAAAGGTACACGTTAACTTTATGCCTTACGCCAGCCAGGAAGTACAGGACGAAGTGACCACGGGTATGTTGATCGCGAAAGCACTGAAGCAGGAAAACAAGCTGAGCGCCGCAATCTTTAACTATATCCATAAACAACGTGCCACCATTACCGGCATAAAAGACATCCGCAACATCTTTATTATCAACGGTGTGGATTCGGCGAAATTCGATAAGCTGGCCAAAAGCTTTGGCGTAAAATCAATGCTGGGCAAGAACAATAAAGAAGTAGAAGACTACCGCCGCGAAGTACGTTCAGTGCCCACCTTCATTGTTAACGGTAAATATAAGGTACAGATTGGTCGTGATCTGACGCCCACTGAACGCCTGGAATTGTTTAACTTCCTGGCAGCAAAACGCGATTAACTAATAAAGGGGTCAGAGTACATTATTGCTGGTGCAATAATGTACTCTGACCCCTTTATTTTTTTATTTTATTTACTCTGACCCCTTTATTAGTCTAGGCCAGCTTGTCGGTCGCTACCCGGTAACGAGGATCTTCGTTAACGTTTATCTCAACAAATTTACCCGCCTTGTTAAGCAAGCTCTGGCATTCCTGACTCACGTGGCGAATATGTAGTTTCTTACCCGCCTGCTCGTATTTGTCGGCCAGACCATCCAGGGCATCTATGCCTGATGAATCCCAGATTCGACTGTTTTTAAAGTCGATAACCACATCATCCGGATCGTTAACCACATCGAACAGCTCTTTAAAGTGGCTGACGGAACCAAAGAATACCGGGCCACGCAGCTCGTAGACTTTCCAGCCATCGTTGTCGATGTGCGATTTTGAGTCAATGTAGCGAGCGGCTTTCCAGGCAAACACCAGAGCAGAAACAATTACCCCAACCACTACTGCAATCGCCAGGTCGGCAATAACGGTAACGGCGGTTACCAGGAACAATACAAAAGCATCCTCTTTATTAACGCCGCGGATAATACGGAATGATGCCCATTCAAAGGTACCTATTACTACTACAAACATAACACCAACCAGCGCTGCCAGTGGGATCATTTCAATCAGTGGCGCGGCAAATAAAATAAATCCCAGTAATACTACTGCGGCAGTGATACCGGATAAGCGTCCACGGCCACCGGAGTCAATGTTGATCATGCTCTGGCCAATCATGGCACACCCCCCCATACCGCCAAAGAAACCGTTAACGGTGTTAGCAACACCCTGGCCAATACATTCTTTGTTGCCGCGGCCACGGGTATCGGTCATCTCATCAATCAGGGTGAGCGTTAACAATGACTCAATCAGACCCACCAGACACAAAATAACCGAGGTCGGTAAGATAATCATCAGCGTATCCCAGTTAAATGGCACCATGGGAATAGCAAAGGTCGGCAATTCGCCAGCCAGGGTCGCGCTGTCGCGTTGATCAACCGGGAGCATGTCGCGCACGAAGTCGATAACCGTACGGGCTTCCATATCCAATCCGTGCACTAGCAATGTGATAGTGATAATCGCTGCCAGCGATGCGGGTACCGCTTTGGTCAGTTTCGGCAATAAGTAGATGATTGCCATGGTTAAGGCTACCAATCCCAGCATGATGTACAGCATGGTGCCACTCATCCACTCCTGGGTCCCCAACGCGCCAGTGACTTTAAACTGCCCCAACTGGGCCAGGAAAATCACGATAGCCAGGCCATTCACAAAACCCAGCATAACCGGGTAAGGCACCAGGCGAATAAACTTTCCTAAGCGAAATACGCCGCACAATATTTGCAACAAACCGGCCAGTAACACTGCAGCGAACAGGTACTGGACGCCATGTTCGGCTACCAGGGCAACCATGACCACAGCCATAGCACCGGTTGCACCCGAGATCATGCCCGGGCGGCCACCAATGGCAGAGGTAATCAGCCCCATCATAAAGGCCGCATACAGGCCTATCATCGGCTCAACGCCGGCAACAAATGCAAACGCAACGGCTTCAGGCACCAATGCCAGAGCAACGGTTATTCCGGAGAGCACGTCATTCTTTACGTTACTTTCTTTACTCGTGATGATATCAAACATTACTATCTCAGCACTGAGGTGGTTAAAAATCGGTCGGCGATCCTACCATTACCAGGCTCATTTGTCCTTTAACAGTTTGTAAAAATCTGCCGCCCGATGCGATAAACGCCGTCAATCCTGCTCTGTACGGCATTGCCTGAGCCGGGTAAGCCGTTACCATGGTCGTTAACCTCCCCATTAGTAAAAACTTCATGTCTCTCAATAAGAAACAGCAAAAGACCCAGGCCATTATTACGGCGGCTTGTTATTATTTCTTGCAGTACGGTTACAATGGCGCCACTACTGATCTGATCCAAAAAAAGGCCGGTGTTTCTAAAGCCACCTTATATAACCACTTTCCTACCAAAGAGAGCCTATTTGCCTCAGTGGTGAGTACCCAATGCAAACACTTTATTGAACAGGCCAGAACCATTGGTCTGCCTGATGCTAACTTTTCAGAGTCGTTGTCGCGTATTGGTGAAGCTTATCTAACCTTATTACTGGCCAGGGAAAACCTGGCATTATTTCGCGCTGTGGTCGCCGAAGCGCCGCGCTTCCCGGGACTAGCGAAAACCTTTTACGATGCCGGGCCAGCCAGCATCCTGCCGGTGATTGCCGAAGCTATTAACCGCGCCCTACAAAAACATGAACTGGCTGATAACGGTTGCGAACCGCTGCGTCTGGCAACCGATTTCATTACCGTGTTGCGAGGCACATCACAGATGTATTGTCTGTTACATCCGGATTTTATCCCCGACCAGAGCAGAATCGCTGAATGGGTTTCTGAAGCCGTGGATATCTTACTTAATCAGGTTAGCCTACCATAGGATTGCATTGTGAATTCGCTGCGCCTACACTTTGCAGCAAAAATAACGTCTGAACGTCAGTTATGGATATTAAAGAATATATCGACCAATTCCCGGAAATCGCCGATCGCGAACGTCATGAACAGTTTACCTTGCTGGAAAAAGCCCGCGACACCAGCTTCAATCCCCCGGCGAAACGCCTATTCCAAATATATTGCTGGCTGCTACCGATATTTATGATTTTTGGCCTGGGCGGCATTTTGTATTCGTTTTTTGGCTACGGTAGTTGGCTACCCATAGCCGCCTTGTTGCTCGGGCTCATTATCTCCCGGCAAATGATTAATCAACGCCGTACTGCACTAATGCAAAAAGGATTACAGGAAGTGCTCGCTAAACAGACGCCCCCTGCTACACCTGAGTAATTCATGCACTCAGTGCAATAATGCACTCAAACACATCAACCCTGGCCTCTGCCATTATTTGCAAAGAGTTGATTAGTGTTCTCGAAGCCCCTTTTTCGCTCGCCCTTAATGCTGCGATACCAGACTCATGCACCCGAGCATGTGGGGTTTCCAGGTTAATTGATTCGTGACATGGCACTACTGCCATTTGGCTTATTCACAACACGATGAAAGGTAAAATACATTAACCTTTCCCGGCGCCAGCTAATTGGTGATATGCTGCTGTTTTCCTGACACTTTCACTACCTTCACAGGGTATTCTCTCGTTATGCAAGCATCCACCTTTGATTTTGCCATCACTGTTATTGGCCCGGTCCTCGTATTACTTATCATGGGCAATGTATTATTGCGCGCCAAACTTATTAATGATGAATTTGTCGCCACCGGCTCCAAACTGGTTTTTACCGTGGCACTACCAGCTTTATTGTTTATCTCCATAAGTCAGGCTGATTTCAGTAAAGCGGCGAATCCGGTACTGATCATTACCGGCTTAACCGGTACGCTGGGCTATTTTTTGCTGCTGATGTTAGCCAGTCATCTGATGGTACCAAACCGCCAGGCAACCGGGGTGGTCACCCAGGGCGGCTTCAGAGCCAATATGGGTATTATTGGTCTGGCTTATTGCGCACAAACCTACGGCAATGATGGTCTGGCAGCAGCCTCCGTTTATCTGGGCATGGTCACTATTTTGTTTAATGTTCTATCGGTATTCATTCTCAATTTTTATCAGGAAGGCAAGCGCTCACTTACCTCGCAGATAGAAGGTATTTTGAAGAATCCGCTAATAATAGCGATTGTTATTGCGTTACCATTCTCTTATTTCGACTGGCAGCTGCCGGTGTTACTCACCACCACTGGTGAATACTTCGCACAACTGACCTTACCACTGGCCTTACTGTGTACCGGCGCCTCATTGCAGTTCCGCTCATTCAGTGCGGACTGGTTTAATATTAGTCTTAGTTCATTGAGTAAATGCGTGTTTTATCCGGCTGTGATGGTGGGAGTAGCCTATGCAGCCGGGCTGCGCGGCATGCCTCTGGGCATTGTATTACTGATGACTATCGCACCCACGGCCGCTGCAAGTTACGTTATGGTGCGCACGCTTGGGGGGGATTACCGACTGGCGGCCAGCATCATCGCCATCACCACGGTATTATCATTGCCCCTGACGATTGCGGCATTCGATTTTCTCTCTGGCCAGGGGCTGCTTTAATCGTTACTGCGCTTAACGGTAGTTAGCCGAGTTTGCTGCCGCCCAGACACGCTGGCGAATCTACCGACGTCTGATTGCGCTTTTGCCATTCGGCCGGGGTATAGGTATGCAAAGCCAGGGCGTGAACCGGCCCAGCCAGTGCTTCAGCCACCAGCGCATTCACCTGGCGGTGACGGGCAATAAGGCGAAGTCCGTCGAAGGCTTCACTGACAACGGTAACCTTAAAATGACTTTGTACGCCATCCGGCACATTATGCATGTAACTTTCATCCAGCACTTCAAGGTACTGTGGTGCGAGTTCATCAGTTAATTGCTGCTCTATAAAGGGTTTTACCTGCATCATTTATGGCTCACCTGCATCGGAGTTTTCAGCTCCGGGAATATATCGAAACGTAAGGTTAATTCTACCACCGATAGGTTTACGCGTCTTGCTGAGTCCATGGTGGTAGTGTTGCTGCGTATCGCCGGCCATTACCAACAGGCTGCCGGGCTCCAGCATGAGTTCGCTGCGCTCGCTGCTGCGCAAATGCTTAAAACTAAAGCGCCGGGTGCTGCCCAGTGAGATTGATGCTATCACCGGACGGGGGCCCAGTTCGGGTTCATCATCGGCGTGCATCCCCATACCATCACTGCCGTCGCGGTACCAATTGGCCAGAACACAATTAAACGGCGCATTTAGTTCTGCACTCAGTCGTTGCTGCAGTTGCGTTAAACTGTCTATCATGGGATGCGGTGGCATGCGCAAATTGGAATAGGTATATTCACAATGCGGCGCGCCGTGCCACGATTGTAAGCGCGGAATTTTTACCTCTCGGCCGTACAATTTGATAGTATCCTGCCGCCAGGGTAATTCCTGCTGGAGCCGAAGGTACAGGTCTTCGGCCTGCTCTGGCAATAGCCAGTCAGACTGATAACGGATATCGGCATCGGGCAGTGATACCGGCGCCAGAGCCACCGCCTGACTGGCAAATAAGTTAAATTGCATTATCGATAACACCGGGCAAACCACACATCATGAACACAGAGTTTACACTATCTGATCGCACATTGACGCTGATCCGTTATCCGGCCAAACATCAGCACAAGAGTCTGCAGGCCTGGGACAGCGCTGACGAACTGCT
>CATMRP010000192.1 GCA_950073835.1 uncultured Alteromonadaceae bacterium | reverse complement strand
CACCTCCAAGTCATCGACTCACCACCACAATGAATCGAACAGTGCTTTCGCACTACGCGCCATGCCCGGCGCACCATGAAAAAAGGGCTACCTTGGTAGCCCTTTTTGTTAGTTAGCGGGGGTTATCTGCAGTAACTTACCGTTACTTTCATCGGTTAACAGATAAATCAAACCATTGGGACCCACTTCTACGTCGCGGATCCGTTCGTTACGGTCGCGCAGGTATTCGGTTTGTGATTCAACTTCGCCGGCCTCGTTAAAACTAATACGGCGCAGGTGGCGAAACTTCAGCGCTCCCACCAGCAAATCGCCCTGCCAGTCTTTAAATACGTCGGCCGCATAGAAGGTCATACCGCTTGGGGCGATGGACGGATCCCAGTACAGAACAGGCTGCTCCATACCTTCCTGCGCGGTTTTATCAGAAATAATACTGCCGTTGTAATCAATACCATAGGTAATTACCGGCCAGCCATAGTTGTTACCGGCTTTGATAAGGTTTACTTCATCACCGCCTTTGGGGCCGTGTTCCATGGCCCAGACTTCACCCGTTTGCGGGTGCACGGTTAACCCCTGAACATTACGATGCCCATAACTGAATACCTCTGGTGCATCACCTTCTACAAACGGGTTGTCCCCAGGCACATCACCATTACGCTTAATGCGCACAATCTTGCCAAAGTGATTATCGGTGTTCTGCGCCTCTTTCATATATTTATAGCGGTCACCCAGTGTGACAAACAGATGCTGGTCATTATCAAAAGCCAGGCGACAGCCAAAGTGAAAGCCATTATTCACCACCGAGTCAGCTACAAAAATGTCTTTCACGTTGGTCAGACTGGTGCCATTCAGAGTGGCACTGGCTACGCTGGAACTGCTGCCACCGTCGGTCGGCCGCGAATAACAAAAATACACTGTTTGATTATTGGCAAAATCCGGATCGGCAGTGATGTCCAGCAGACCGCCCTGATTATCGGCGGCTACTTCGGGAACGCCGCTTAATGGCTTGCTTAGTCCGGTGGCAAAATTAAACTTGCGAATTTGCCCGCTTCGCTCGGTGATCAGCATTTCGCCGGTAGGCAGAAAAGTCATTCCCCATGGATGATCAAGGCCGCTGGCCAATTCGTTTACTTTCAGTGTTTCTGTCGCCTGGCTGCTAAACGCAACAGCACCGGCCAGGGCCAGTGCTGTCAACGTCGCAACCTTATATTGAGGTCGCTTCATAATCGTCTCTTGTTGTTTTAAATTTTGTTATTGCACCATCGCACGTAACATCCACGCCGTTTTTTCGTGCACGCGCATACGGTCTGAAATAAGGGCTACGGAAGACTCATCGTCTGCCTGCTGGGCAAGTTTCAGTGCTTCACGGCAAGTTTTCACTACCTGCTCATGAGCGTGAGTCAGTAGCTGCACCATTTCACTGGCTTCCGGCACACCTTCAACTTCTTCAATTGCACTGAGTTCGGCAAATGCTTTATACGTACCAGGCGCGGCAACACCCAGGGTACGGATCCGCTCGGCGATGTCATCTACTGCAACAGCAAGCTCGGTGTAATGCTCTTCAAACATCAGGTGCAATTCGCGGAATTGCGGGCCCGTCACGTTCCAGTGGAAATTGTGCGTTTGCAGATACAGTGTGTAGGAATCTGCCAGTAATTTCTTTAAGCCGTGGGCAACCGCTTCGCGATCTGCTTCTGCAATACCGATGTCAATCTTGCTCATTATAAACTCCTTGGTTTATTCCAATTATAGTATTAATAGCAATAATGTACTGATTTGGATTAATTTTAAAGCGACCCGTTGTCAGTGGTGGTGATGCCCACCCGGTTTCCCCTGCTCACCTACGGTAACTTCTACCGTTTTGCTGCGTTGGTCAGCGAAATGTAACGTCAGGTTAAACTTATTGCCTTTTGTCAGGGGCTTAACCAGCCCCATAAGCATTACATGGTAGCCACCAGGCTTAAATTCAACCATCTCATCGGGCGCAACATCGATGCCATCGGTTACTTGTCGCATCTTCATCAAATCGCCTTCCATTACCGTTGTATGGATCTGTGCTTCGCTGGCAATATCTGCTGGCACACTCACACCGGTTAAGGTAAACGCTGCCTCGCTATGGTTCATCAAAGTAAGGTAGACGGCGGCCGTGGTAGCCATGGCAAAGGTCGCCCGGGCATTAGCGTTGTGCACCATAACACCGTGCTCCATTTTTGCGGCAACGGGTAAAGCCAGTTGCAAGCCCAGCACCAGTACTAGACACTGCCAGTATCGGTTAATCATTGTTGTCACTCCTGTTACTTTACAATAAGAAAAGACCCCACTGGCAAGTGAGGTCTTAAAGGTTATTCTAGCTTACTGAAGCCAGCCGGTTCGCTTCATCGGTCAGGCAGGGAAAGTGGGCCAGCGAAAGATACTCACTAAGCTTTTGCAGTTTGCTGCCCAAGTCAGCATAACTCGACGCCGTTACATTGATATGACCCATTTTGCGCTTTTGACGCACAGACTTGCCGTACCAATGAAAATGTACACCCGGCACGCTTAACAGCGCCATCTGATGGTCGTCGCACCCAATGATATTGATCATTGCACTAACCGCTGCTTCGCCTCCGGTGTTACAGGCCAGACCCAAAGGTAAATCAAGCACAGCCCGTAAATGATTTTCAAACTGACTGGTAGGTGAACCCGCCTGACTCCAGTGCCCTGAATTGTGCACCCGCGGGGCCAGTTCGTTGACCAGCAGTTCGTCACCACACTGGAATAACTCAACCGCCAGTACACCAACGTAATCCATGCCGTTAACCAGCTTGGTAAAGATGTCTTTGGCCTGGTCGTTTAATGCAGCTGTGCTGGCACTTGCCGGCGCCACAGAGACATGCAGCTGTCCTTCGTGATGAAGGTTTTCAGCCAAAGGATAAACAACCACTTCACCGCCAGAACTTCGAGCGCCAATCAGCGATACTTCGCGGTCGAAATTGAGCATCTTCTCTACCACCAGCGGCACGGCTTTCAGATCAAGCTCTGCTAGCTGTGATTTAAGCGCCGGTAACTCAGTGGCCGCTTTTAAGCGCCACTGGCCATAGCCATCGTAGCCGTCACGGCTGGCTTTGATGATTAGGCGCTCACCCAGATTCTCAACACAGCTGTCCAGTTGTGTCAGGTCGTCAACAATCTGGTAAGGGCAGTTCGGGATAGCAAGGCTGCTGAGTAATTGCTTTTCACGCACGCGGTCGGCTCCGACCAGGATAGCGTCGATTCCCGGATGCAATTTACCTGACGCCTCTGCTTGTTGCAGTAGTGCCTCAGGAACATGTTCAAACTCAACCGTCAGTGCGTCTGCCAGTTCAATAGCCTGCTCAAGGGTGTAATCCAGCGGCGCTTTACTGACCGGGTGAACCACAGCGTTATTACTAACATCCACCGCCATAACATTGATGCCCAGCGGCGCGCCATCAAGATACATCATTTGTGCCAGCTGTCCGGCACCGTATACCAGCACCTGCATTGTTACAGCTCCAGTTTACCGTTTGCTAAAACCGTGTCTGTTTGTTGTTGGCGAAAGGCAATAATTGCATCGCGGACCGCCGGGTCCTGCAACGCAACGACCTGAGCAGCCAGCAAGCCGGCATTTGCCGCGCCCGCTTCGCCAATCGCCAGGGTACCCACGGCAACACCTTTGGGCATCTGCACGATGGACAATAAAGAGTCCAGGCCATTTAACGCTTTCGACTTCACCGGACAGCCGAATACCGGTAAGTGAGTGTGGGCGGCAATCATGCCAGGTAAATGGGCTGCCCCGCCTGCACCGGCAATAATTGCGCAAAAACCATTTTGCTCTGCCTGCTCGGCAAATTCGACTAACAGATTAGGAGTGCGGTGTGCCGAGACAACCTGAGCCTCAAATTCAACACCGAATTGTTTGAGCATTACTGCCGCGTTTTGCATTGTTGGCCAATCCGAAGTCGACCCCATCACAATTGCGATTTTCGCCATTTTGCCGTCCTCACAGACTTTGCGTTTAGTCATCCGCTTAACTCGTGGTTGAGCAGTGCTTGAAAAGCGGCCGATATTAGCTCATTTTGCCCCGTTTGCCCATAGTAAGCGTCTATTTGTGGTCAATTACAAACTGTCTGTAAACGGATATTTCCTCAGTTTTAACGCAACCCGGGAAATATAGATAGAGATAAATGAGTTTTTAGTATATTTTTACACAAACGCTTTCATGGGATGCTTTATGAATACATTGACGTTCAGACTACTTGAAGTTTTTCAGCAGGTTGTTGATTGCGGTTCGGTAACCGCCGCCTCCAATGCCTTGCAACTATCACAACCCACCGTGTCACTTCAGCTTAAAAAACTAAACAGTATTATAGGTCTGCCCCTGATTGAGCATTTTCAGGGTAGCGTGCAACTCACCGAAGCCGGCGCAGCCGTATACCGTTGCGCCCAGGAGATTTTGTCGTCTCAGGATAAATTGAAAAGCCAAATCAGCGCCTTGCAGGGTGTAGAAGTGGGCTCTCTTAAACTGGCCGTGGTGACCACAGCCAAGTACATCATTCCTCCGATGCTCAGCCCGTTTTGCAAACAACATCCTAATATCGACGTGCGCTTTACCGTGGGTAACCGCGAACAGATCGCCGAGCGTCTGATGCAAAACCGTGATGACTTGTATATCTTCACCTACCCGCCTGAAGATGATGATTTGGTCTGCGAACCGTTTCTGGCCAATCCGCTGGTAGTGATTGCCCCGCCGGATTACGCTGGCCCGGATAACTGCAGTTTAGCCGACCTGCAAAGCGCTAAGTTTCTGCTCAGAGAGAAAGGCAGTGGGACCCGCCGTACACTGGATGAGTACTGCGATAAACGGGATGTGGTATTACGCAACAATATGGTAATTGAGAGTAACGAGGCGATTCGCCTGGCTGTTTCTGCCGGTTTGGGCCTGGCAGTGCTGTCTCAGCATACCCTTGATCAGTCAGCCATTGACAATGTTAAAGTGCTTAATATCACCGACTTTCCGATTCAAAGCACCTGGCAGGTAGTGACCAACCGCCGCCGCCCAATCAGTCTGTCGGCCCAGGCGTTTCGTCAGTCGCTGCTTGATAACCAACGTATTTAGTCACCATCGTAAATAAGCTGGTGCGCCGCACCGGCTTACTTAAATAATCATTCATGCCGGCACTCAGACAGGCTTTGCGGTCGTCATCAAATGCGTTGGCGGTGAGGGCAATTATAGGAATGCCGGATTTGTCACCAGGCAAATCGCGAATGGCGCGGGTCGCAGAAAAGCCATCCATCACCGGCATCTGACAATCCATTAACACCAAATCAAAATCGATTTTGGGGATGACTTCGAGCGCCGCCGCGCCGTCTTTGGCTCGAATGCATTTAACCCCAGCATCTTTGAGCATATCGAGGATAATGTCGGCATTAATGTCATTATCTTCCACCACCAGAATTTTTAACCCTTCAGGTAATGTGATAGCAGATTGCTCTGGCGCCGGTGCAATCTGTTTTGAGGCGGGCAATGGCAACCTGACAATAAACTCCGTACCCTGGTGGCGCTCGCTCTCCAGCTCAATGGTTCCTCCCATCAGGTCGGTAAGCTTGCTGGTTATCGATAGACCCAGTCCAGTGCCACTAAACTGCCTTGATGTGGAGGCATCCGCCTGCACAAATTGCTCAAAGATGGTGTGCTGTTCTGCTTTGTCGATACCAACCCCTGTGTCTTTTACCACCAGTGTCAGCATGCCGTTATCGTAAGCAACCCGGATAGCAACACTGCCGATGGTGGTAAATTTGACTGCGTTACTCAGCAGGTTATTCAGTATCTGGCTGATTTTACCTGCATCCCCGAGCAGGAAGGGCGGAATACGACTCTCCCACACGACTTCAAGAGTCAGGTGTTTACGACTGGCAGCCTGGCGATGAATTTCTGCGCACGCATCAATGACCTGTTGTAGTGAAAACGGATGGCGGGTCATCTTCATTTTACCGGCTTCAATTTTCGACCAGTCCAGGATGCTGTCGAGGATCAGCAACAGATTATTGGCTGACTGCACAATTACCTGAATTCGTCGCCTGACATCATCCGGTAAGGACTGCTCAAGCAGGTTTTCACACGTGCCCAGAATACCGTTCATGGGCGTGCGGATCTCATGGGACATATTTGCCAGAAACTGAGATTTCGATACATTCGCCGCTTCGGCCTGAGCCAACGCCTGAATTAACGAGGCTGTTTTCTCCTCTACCCGTTCGGTAAGGGTGAGATTGAGCTTTTCCAGCTCTTCGTTAAGGGTTCGCTGGCGCTGACGTGAGGTGGACAGCTCATTAAACGCCCTCACCAGACGCTCACCCAATTGGCTAAACTCTGTCGCCAGCCCGGATATTTCTTTTAGCTGTAAGCGATTGTGACTGAAAGAAGGCATTGGCGCTGGTGATTCCGGTGAATAACCCGCAAAGGTTTTCATCAACTCGCGCAGCGGCCGGGCAAAAATCTGGGCCACTTGTCCACCAATAACAATTCCTACCAGCCCCAGTACAAACAGTAAAAACAGTGCCCAGCGTACATAATCTGCGCTCATGGCAATATAGCTGCTGCTTTCAAACAACATAGTGACTGTCCACCCCGAGAGCGGATCCCGCGATTGAGCAATAAACCAATCCCGCGACAGCGCTGGCTGGCGGGAAAAACATCTGTCTTGCTCACAGTCTGGCAATTCAGGGCGTTGCAGGGCTTCGAGTCTGAGTTCCGGCGAAGCATAAACCACTTTACCGGTCTCATCCCGGTAAATCGTCCAGAATCCGGGCAGATTATGGCTATCGTATTCAATAAAGCTGCTGAGGTTGAGCGATCCTTCGAGGATACCTATCAGATTGCCTTCGCCGTCGTAAAGCGGACTGGCGATGGCAACAATCGGGTCGTTGCCAAAACCACGTCCCTGAAACGCCTGCGATACAAAAGTCGATTCGGTCTGCATAGCCTGAATAAAATATTCACGCTCAGTCACTACCGCCTGATTTAGTCGCTTCGCCCGGTTCAACAGGTTGGTTGGATAAGAATGAGTGATGGCGCCTTTTTCATCGGCAATCAAAAAAGTGAGAAACTCGGGATATTCCCGGGCCAGGTTAGCGAGCGTTTCATCAGCAATAGCCGGTAACGGCGCGCCGTGCTTCTGAGCAATCGCCATTGATCTGGCCGTATTGCCGATAACGCCGGCATGCCCATCGAGAAAACGGCTTAGCTCGGTACTCATCACCTGTGTCCGCTGAGTCATGTATAAGGTTAGATGCTGCGCCTGTTGGCGTTGTAACTGGCCGACGTGCACATAGGTCAAAATCAATACAACAAAGAAAAACAATGTAGCAAACATGTAGCGGAACAAGGCTTCTACATTAAAGTGAAGCTCGTTGCCCACAGGCAGATAACGCAGCAGCGCAATAAACAATAAATGACCAAACAAGCAGGAAAAAATGCCACTTAGCCAGGTTATTGAATACGCCGTAAATGCCATGATGGGTGAACCACTATAAGTAGCATAAGCCACCACAGTAAAAACCGGAATAATCAGCGCGCTCCACCAGCCGATCCCCAGTTTCAACGGACTCAGCGCATCCTTTTTGCTCGCCAGTCTATTCACCAGCAATGGCTGCATAGCCAGAAAGGCAACCATCAATGGGTCGTTGCCGTCCAACAGCAACACAGCATACACGGCAGTAGTAACCACCAGTGTAAGGGGAAAAGAAAACAGTAAGGCGGCTGTAACAGCGAATCCACCGCCTAAAAAGATCACCCCGCCGGTTTCCATCGGGGCGGGGATGAGATTAACCGCAACACCGGCAATCGTCAGAGCGAGCGCCTGCAGTAACCTGTTATCCATAGGGGATTACTCTGCGTGGGCGTCCATATAATCGAGGGTCAGATTGGTGAGTACCCGCACCCCCAGTTTCATCCCGGCATCGTCGACATAAAACTCCGGCGTATGGTGAGCAGGGGAGTCTTCCACAGATACATCAAGCGGTTTGCCGCCCAGCCACATGAATAACCCCGGCACTTTTTCCTGATAGAAAGA
>CATMRP010000191.1 GCA_950073835.1 uncultured Alteromonadaceae bacterium | reverse complement strand
ATTGCGATTGAAAACCTGTTATTTAAGCCTCATCCGGTTTGGCGGTTTATGCTGGTATTCGGTTTTGGTCTGGTGCATGGACTGGGCTTTGCCCAGGCGTTAAAGGCGCTGGGTATTCCATCGTCGGGTTATGTTGGTGCATTGGTTAGCTTTAACCTTGGGGTAGAGTTAGCCCAGTTGGGTATTGTGGTACTTGCCTTTGTGATGATGAAACTGATCAAGCGTTTTACCTGCCTCACTGCTATGGTTACCCGCGGTGGTTCGGTTTGTATCGCGCTGCTAGCCGGTTTTTGGTTTGCTCAGCGGGTACTAGGTTGATTGTGATTAAATATAGTCACTTTGATTTATGTGATTAAATATAGTAACTTTAATGCGTGTGATTAAATGGCGGGATAGGCTAACGCTGAGGACAATGCGATGAAAAGCACCGAAAATACCGAGAAGTCAGCGCTAATAGCGGTGATTACCGGCGACCTGGTTGGTTCCAGTAAATTATCCGGCGACGCATTCAGCCAGGTGATCATAAACTTGGAACGCTTGTTAAAGTCCTTTCGGGCCCGTTACAACGCGGCCTTTGATATTTTTCGGGGTGACAGTTTTCAACTGGTGGTCATGCCGCCACTGGCCGCGAGATTAGCCACGCTTATTGATTTATCCCTACGCAGTGGTGAACCTGCAGTCGCGGTACGCCAATGCATTGGAATAGGTAGTGGAGAACCTCCCGGTCAAAACGTCAAAACGGCAACCGGCGAAGCCTACGCACTTTCTGGTCACGGGCTGGACAAACTTAAAGGCCGGGGACTCACTATTGCCAGTACTAATACCGCGTTTATGGAGCACTGTGAACTGCTGACCCGATTTTTTGACAGCCACCTTGAGCGCTTAACATCTACCCAGGCTCAGGTTGTACTGGCTTATCTGATGGCGGATAATAAATCTCATGAACATCTGGCCCGGGTGCTGGATAAAAAGCGCAGTAACGTAACACGGATATTAAATACCAGTCAGTATCATTTGATAACTGACTATCTGGCGCATTTTGCTGCCCAGGTGAAAAAGGACTTTACCCCATGACAACCATGACGCTGTTGGTATTACTGATAGCTGGCCACGTAGTGGCTGACTTTTACTTGCAGCCCTCACACTGGATATCACAGCGTACCCAACGTCATTTTTCTGCTCCCTGTTTGTACTGGCATGGTGCTGTTCACGGCCTGATAGCCGCACTTATTCTGGCCTTATTAACCGATTTACATCCGCTAAAAGTGGCCGCATACGCTTTGTTGATAGGCGGCTCACATATTGTTATCGACGGCCTGAAATCTTATGCCGGTGCATCCATGAAAGCGTTTCTGGCCGACCAGATAGCGCATATCGTGATAATCGCGGGAGTGGTATTGCTGGTTTGGCAGCCCGACCAAGCCACGGTAAATGCCTGGCTCAAACAGTCACTACACTATAAAACACTGGCGATTATGACCGGTTACCTGCTGGTGCTGCGGCCGGTATCGATTGTTATCAAGCAGATCCTTGCGCCCTGGAGTAATGCCATAGAAGCCGATAAACCGGCAGAGGAAAGTGAAACCACACTGCAGGCCGCCGGGCAGAATATCGGTTATTTAGAAAGAGTACTGGTACTGACCTTTATATTGCTGAATCAGTTTGCCGCAATTGGTTTTTTGCTGGCAGCAAAATCGGTGTTTCGCTTTGGTGATTTGCGCCACAGTGAAGATAAAAAGCTCACCGAATATGTGATGCTCGGTACACTCACCAGTTTTGCCTTAACCATTGCGATTGGCTTGCTGGTGAGCAGTCTGGCCACGCAGTTACCCATTGGTAAATAGCAATTAGTTGGCAAAATACTGTTGCTGTATGCGCTGGCAGTAGTCGTTAAGATTTGAGTACTGGCGGGCAAGACGAGTAAGGTCGTTGTTTAATGTCGCCAGAATGGCTTCGGCTAAAAAGGCATAAACCGTTGCATCCAGTGAGCTTGGCTGGTCGCCGAGGCAAAAACGGTTTTTACCTATCATTACCGACAACGCATCGAGGGTTTGCCGGGCAATACTCAGCACTTCTTCTTTATTATGGCGGCCGGTTCCCTGCTGATAAACCTGTTTGGTAACACCCCGGCGAGCGATTAACGGCACAATGGTGCTAAGCGGGAAGGGCAGCTTACCAAACAGCGCGTTTTTAACGGTTGGCCAGCTGTTGTGATCGACCCAGCGAAAATAGACCAGGCACCAGTAAAAGCTCTCATCCAGCGATTTATTGATTAGGGTGGCTGCTGCTTGCTGCTCCGCAGACAAATGACTGTCGAAATTAGACGCGTAACGGTTTTTAAGATGACTGATAATAAACGTGGAGTCGCATACAATGGTGCCATTATCGTTAATGAAGGGCAGCTTTTTCTTGGGCGCCTTAAATAGGTGATTAACGTTGCCGTTGTAACGGTAGTCAATGTTTGCCAGGCGCAAAAACGCAGCGACTTTGAGTACAAAAGGGCTTGGGTCGTACATGCCCAGCCCCGGGCCAAATCCATACAATGTAATCATCTGTGATGTCCTTATGCCATCAAGCCAACAGGGCTTGAGTTAATCACAGATAGCCGTAAAAGTAACTAGCGCTGTTTGTACTGGGTAGGGCAGTAACCGCGGTTGATATCGGGTGAACGAAGTTTAAGATGTTTGGTGGTACGCCCGGCTGTGCGCTTGCGCCAGAGCCGAAAGCTGGCGGGTTTGAGTTCACTGCGCATAAGTTTAATCACGCCGTCCTGAGACAGACCGTATTCCTTTTCGATGGCTTCAAAGGGGGTACGATCCTCCCAGGCCATTTCGATAATACGAGACAGGGTAGCGTCGGTCAGCTGATGTTTAGGTGGCATGCAATCTCTCCTGCTAATGCCACCAATACGCGGTGTTGCAGACTTTGGATTAGTTTAACTAACCACAAACTGGCTCAGGCCCTTACGGGTTGAACTGGCCAGTGACTGGGCGTGTTCGGCCTGTTCTACACTCGACGCCATAGAGTGCTGAATATCCATACTGAGCTGAGTGATCTGACCGGCAATTTCTGTGGCCTGGGCCTGCTGAGATTCCAGCACCTTTACTGAGTTCATGATCAGTTGGAAGGCTTCTATGTTTTGTTTGAAATCGTCCATCATTTGCTCAAACGTAGAGGATGTATCACTGATACTCTGCTGCATCTGACCCGACGCATCAATAAGACGGCTGGACTCCTGTTGGGTTTCACCCACCAGGGATTCCATTTCGTTCAGGAAACTGCTGATCTGCTGGGTGGCATCGGCCACTTTGGCCGACAAACTACGAACTTCATCGGCCACCACCGCAAAACCGCGGCCTGCTTCTCCGGCTCGAGCTGCCTCAATGGCGGCATTCAGGGCCAGCAGATTAGTTTGATCGGCAAAGCCCTCTACCATTTTAAGAATATTGCGCACGTTGTCGGCATTGTTCTGTAATCCGTGAACCGTTTCGGAAAACTGGTTAAGAAGCTGGGTAATGCGCCCAATCTGTTGCTTTGAAGTAACCAGCGTTTGATTGGCATTGGTGGCATTGGTTTGGTTTTGGCTGTTGGTTGTGGCTACCTGTTCGGAGGCCGACACTATGTCGTGAATGCTATGGCCAACCTGTTGTGATGACTGACTGATATTATCGCTCAGGTGCTTTTGAGTAGCGGCCTGACTATCGACGTTTTTAACCAGTGCACACACTTCTTTGTTGGCGTCGCTGGAACGCTCGGCGTCTTTGTAAACCCGTTCAATCAGCTCACTCAGGTTGTGGGCAAATTTATTATAAGCGGCTGACAGTTCGCTGAATTCGTCACAGGTAAAAGCGGGAAGCCGGGTAGAGAGGTCGCCCTGGGTATGGTCAATATCGTTAAGCGTGTGCAGTAGCGCTTTGACCGGCTTCACAATAAGGTGATGGAGGTAAAATAGGGTAAAGGCAAAACTCAGGGTGCTCAGAATAAACAGTGTGATCAGCGTAGATTGGTAGCTACCCTGAGACTCTGTCGGGCTGCTTATGAGAGCGTAAAACAGGTAAAAATTTGCCAACTGGAACAGAAACAGAAAACTGATATTGCCGATTATCTTTCGGGTGAGAGTGTAAAAGAACGTTTTTTCAATTACATCGTAAGTGTGCCAAAACCATTGTGTCATAGCGTCTACTTCGCCCTTTTTAATGCATTTATAACAGGTTAGTACTGTTACTTTAGTATAAGTAACCTATTAAGCCTATGTATAGCGCCAGATCAAGCAACAATAAATGCAAAAAAGTAGTGCAAAGAAAGGAGAGGGCTCAGCACCAAGATGCGATGCGGCGCCCTGCGTGAGAATTAACGCCTAATGCAATCGGGTATTGAGCTCGTCTATG
The DNA here is from genome assembly GCA_950073835.1 of uncultured Alteromonadaceae bacterium. Lineage (GTDB taxonomy): Bacteria > Pseudomonadota > Gammaproteobacteria > Enterobacterales > Alteromonadaceae > Alteromonas. Next base: position 3,717 of record CATMRP010000191.1, on the reverse strand, counting down.
ACCTCTGCCCATTCAGCATCTTCAGCCAGAGCCTGGCGCAGAAAACTGGCCTGCGAATCATTCCAGAATGGCGCATCGGCGAGTGGTTGGGCAGACTTAAGGCCGCGATGTTCACTGATAAATTTTTCGATAGCCGGTTCGTCAGACGGTAAACCTAACTGCACGAATAAATCGCTAATACCAGGTTGTTGAGTAAACATAATTGCCTCCTTGGGTGCGTTTACGTCTCATTAATGATTACGCGCCTGCTTCGGAATTGGACCAATAACACGCAGGCGCCACAATCGTGAGGCGTTCCGCCTGAGGTAAATAAAAGCGCCTTCGGGTTAAACTCCCTTCTGATTCGCCGCCGGAAAGTGGTAACCTATGATTTGTATCTAGTTTAACTTCAGAGGTAGAAATGAATTCGCGGGTAGTATTATTAGCCGTAGGCGTGTTGGTATTGGCACTGGGTATTGGTTTTATGGTGTATGAGCAGGATAACAGTGCCCCGGTTACGACCATTCCGGCCGGTCCTGAGTCACAAACTTCACCGGTAAACCCGGCACAAGCCATAGTGAAAGATATGGCTTTAGGCAATCCCATGGCTCAGGTTCAGGTAGTAGAATATGCCTCTTTTACCTGCCCGCACTGTGCATCGTTTCATAATAATGCCTTTAAGCCGCTTAAAGAAAACTACATTGATACCGGCAAAATTCGCTTTGTTTTTCGCGAAGTGTATTTCGATCAGTTTGGCCTGGTTGCCTCAATGATTGGCCGTTGTTCGGGCAATAGTGATGATTACTTTAACTTTATTGATAAGGTGTTTGGTCAGCAGCAACAATGGATGGCCAGTCGCGACGGTAATACCATGCTTAACGAGTTGGTAAAACTAGGCAAATCAGTGGGCCTGAATGATGAGCAACTGCAGGCTTGCTTAAGTGATGACGCCAAATCTGAAAGACTGGTTAACTGGTATCAGCAAAACGCCAAAGCTGATGGTATCCGCTCAACGCCAAGCTTTGTGGTAAACGGTAAGCTAATGTCGAATATGAGCTATGAAGAGTTTGCTGAAGTGTTGGACAAAGAGCTGGGATTGTGAAGAGTGCGCGGCGATTAGCCGCGCTTTATTATCGCCGTTGGTATTTGGTAACGTTGCATATTAACGACTAAATAAACCAACCAACTCGTGCGTTTCTCTGGCTGCAACTGACTGCCAGGGAATAATCCCAAAAAAGTTTCGTGATAGTTCTTTGCTATGACTAAAAATCACTACAAATTGATGTGAAAAGCAACAGGTTACGACCTATAGTTAAAGACATCGTTGTAGTAGTGGATAAATCATGAGCCTGAAAGCCCGATACCTTGGTGCCTTATTGATAATTGCGGTGGCAGTCTCTGTGTCGGCTTTGACCATTCAGTACTTGTTATCCTCTCAGGCAAACGATGCCGAGATCATCAATCGGGCAGGTCAGCAACGCATGTTGTCTCAGCGTATCTCGCTTGCCATAACGCGGTTATCGTTGTGTCCGGTGAATGCAACTGATTCTCGTGAGACATTGCGCACTGCGTTAGAGCAATTCAATGCCAATCATCAATTTCTCATACAGTTGCCCAACCTGACTCCGGCGTTAAACCAGTTGTATTTTAATAACGATGGACTCGATACCTTCAGTAAAAAATACCACTTTGCAGGTAGCGATATTCTTACTAGCCAATCCTGTTCACCGGTACCATCCATTTTTCAATCCGGGTCTTCTGATACGCTATTGAGTTTGTTAAACGATGCGGTTGTTTTGTTTGAAGCCCAGGCAAAAAATAAGGTTGAACGAGTTAGAACGTTCGAATACTACCTGTGGATTCTTACCCTGATGTTACTGGCAGCCGAGGCAGTGTTAATTTTCATACCGATGGAAAAGCGCATCACCAATTCCATAGAGGCGTTGAAAGCATCCACTAAAGCGGCGCAGGCGGCAAATCATGCAAAGTCAGAATTTTTGGCGAATATGAGTCATGAGCTTCGGACGCCGATGAATGGTATGTTTGGCATGATAGAACTTGCTATGGATAATCCGGGCAAGGCGACGTTATACCTCAAAAAAGCACTGGCAGCAGGCGGGCAACTTCTATCGTTAATTAATGATATTCTGGATTTATCCAAAATTGAAGCGGGTAAACTGATTGTGGTTAAAGAACGCTTTAACTTACTGGAAATCCTTGATGATTTGGCAACCTTATACGTCATTAATTGTCAGCGAAAAGGGCTAACTTTTGATTACGTGAGGCGCTCTGAACTCCCTGCTTTTGTTGTTGGGGACTCTAAACGAATAGCGCAGGTACTGCACAACCTGTTAAGCAACGCCATTAAGTTTACACACGATGGTAAGGTGTCTCTGGAAGTATCAATCAGCCAAAAAGCACAACAATTACACTTGAATTTTACCGTGACAGATAGCGGTATTGGAATATCCAAAGAAAAAGCAGAGCGGATTTTTAACGAATTTGAGCAGGGCGATCAGTCTACAACAAAGTTATATGGTGGAACGGGCCTGGGCCTTAGTATTGCTAAACGGTTAACTGAATTGATGAACGGTCAGCTTTCTCTGAACACGGATTTACCAAAGGGCAGCCAGTTTTGTTTTTCTTTGCCGGTGACTATACCTGCTGCTCAGCCGGTAGACGTTTTGCCTGCGGGTCGGGTTTCTGCCGCAATTGTTGACGATTTGCAAACCAGCCGGGAATATCTTGGTCACCTTTGCCGTGAGATGGGCGTTGAGGTGACGTTGTTTGGATCAGCCAAGGAGTTTTTAGCAAGTGAAGACTACTTTAATGCAGTGTTGATTGATTTATCGATGCCTGAGATCGACGGTATGTCGCTGTTAAATATACTTAATGAGCAAAAAGATAAAAGGCCGCCTTTCATAATGATTGTCTCAGCGGTTTTGGATCATTTTGATGCCAGGCCTGAGATTGCCGATATGGTATGGCGGACTTATGCCAAACCGGTAAATCGTGAAAAACTCGAGGCAGATATCCTGCAACTGCAAGCTATTATTACTTCGCCTCACAACGAAGCCGATAAACCGGCAACCCACAAAGTGGAAGTACTGGTAGCCGAAGACAATGATATTAACGCTGAAGTTATCCGTTACATGCTTGAATCCCTGGGGTGCGAGGTCACTGTAGCAGAGAACGGACAGAAAGCGGTAGACGCCGTTCAACTGGCTCATTTTGATATCATTTTTATGGACGTACAGATGCCGGAATTAAATGGGATTGAAGCAACCAAAATTATTCGAAATGTGGTGGGTAAAAAAGACATACCCATTATTGCCCTGACAGCCAATGCTTATGCTGAGGACAGAAAACGATGCCTCGACGCTGGCATGAACGACTTTCTGACAAAACCCGTAAGTCAGGATAAGGTGGTAAGAATGGTGGAACGATTCAGAAGCACTGGGAGTATTAATCCGAAGTGAGGTGGCCAGACTGGATAGTGAACCAATCGGCCAAAGTACAATGATCAGCCCGCACCGCAGCCACGGCACACTGAAACCATAAAGCCTTTCGTTAATCAGTTAAAGCTTGATCGTAAACGGCTTTCAGCACACAACAATCACCATAAATAAAAAAAGCCTGCCAATTGGCAAGCTTTCTATATTTGGTGGAGCTGGCGGGATTTGAACCCGCGTCCAGAAAATGTCTACCTTTGGTACTACATGCTTAGTTTGTCTTTTA
>CATMRP010000190.1 GCA_950073835.1 uncultured Alteromonadaceae bacterium | reverse complement strand
TGAAACAGCGCATTGATTAACGGCTCGTGACGGCGTTCCTGCAAACAAGCCAGGCCTAACTCATAGGAGCCGATATCATCTACCTGGATACGGGTAACGCTGGATGACATGCTGGAGTGGTCAAGCACCACCTGCGGTACAAAGCCAATTCCACAGCCTAACGCCACCATAGACACAATGGCTTCGTTCCCTCCCACCGAAGCATATACATTAGGCCGGATACCGTGTTCTGCAAACCAATGGTAAACAATACGGCGGCTTGGCCCCTGTTCGGGCAATATTACCTGATTAACCCGCCAGTCGACCTGCGCCAACTGGGTTAAACGCCGTTCACGGGGGGCAATTAATACCAGGGGCACGAAGTCTAAACCGGAAAAACACAGGTCGGTGGGGAAGTCCGGGGAGTGAATAGCAATAGCGACATCCGATTTTTTATGCTTTACATGTTCAATTGCCAACCCCGGATCGCCGGTCACTAAGCGGATATCTACGCCGGGGTAACGCTGGCGAAAACGAGAGAGTACAGACGGTAGGTGGCTCTGGCTGGCTGTTACGGAACAATACAGACTGAGCTCCCCCTGTAAGGCCTTACCATCGTCGCGTAGCTCTTGCCTGACCTGCTGCCATTCACCAAGCACTTGTTCACTAAAATTCAACAGCTTATGGCCACCATGGGTGAGCGCCACTGAGCGATTATCCCGTTTAAACAGCACGCAACCGCACTCTTCCTCGAGGCGCTGGATCACGCGGCTCAAGGTGGACGGCGACACAAACATAGCATCGGCTGTGTCACCAAAATGTAAGCTTTTTGCGAGATGATTAAATAGCTGTAGACTGCGAAAATCCATGGTGATTTCACTTTTTGCAACACTGTTTTGCAAATATATCATTTTTCAAAACGAAAGGGGTAGCGTATCTTTGCTACAAGTCGTCAATGACGAGGTCATCCCAGCTGAGTGAAGCAACGGGATAACGACAAAAGAAGTTCGGAATTATTTTTTTTATGGCTAATTATTTCAACACTCTGTCTCTACGCCAGCAACTGGACCAGTTAGGTCGTTGTCGCTTTATGAATCGCGACGAATTTGCTGATGGTTGTGAGTTTCTTAAAGGTAAAAAGATTGTCATCGTTGGCTGCGGTGCACAAGGCCTGAACCAGGGACTCAACATGCGTGATTCAGGGTTAGACGTTGCCTATGCGCTGCGTCAGGCTGCGATTGATGAGAAACGTGACTCATTCCAACGCGCCTCTAACAACGGTTTTAAAGTAGGTACCTATCAGGATCTGATCCCAACTGCAGATGTGGTTTATAACCTGACGCCTGATAAGCAGCACGCCAGTGTAGTAGAAGCGGTTATGCCTTTAATGAAAGAAGGCGCAACCTTAGGTTACTCACACGGTTTCAACATTGTTGAAGAAGGCCAGCAAATCCGTAGCGACATTACTGTTGTTATGTGTGCGCCTAAGTGCCCGGGTACAGAAGTTCGTGAAGAATATAAGCGTGGTTTTGGTGTTCCTACCCTGATTGCGGTTCACCCAGAGAACGATCCGAAAGGTGAAGGCTGGCCAATCGCTAAAGCACTGGCAAGCGCCACTGGTGGTGACCGTGCTGGTGTGCTGGAATCGTCTTTTGTTGCAGAAGTTAAGTCAGATCTCATGGGTGAGCAAACTATCCTGTGCGGTATGCAACAAACTGCTGCAATTCTGGCATACGAAAAAATGACTGCTGACGGCATCGATGCCGGCTATGCAGCAGCCTTAATCCAGTATGGTTTAGAAGCCATTACTGAAGCGCTGAAAATCGGCGGCGTAACCAACATGATGGATCGCCTGTCTAACCCAGCGAAATTAAAAGCTTATGATTTGTCAGAAGAACTGACGACTCTGATGCGCCCACTGTTTGAAAAACACCAGGACGACATCATCAGCGGCGAATTCTCCCGCACCATGATGGCTGACTGGGCTAACAACGACGCAAACCTGTTAGGATGGCGTGAAGAAACCGGCCAGTCTGGTTTTGAAAATGCCCCGGTTTACGACGGCGAAATCTCAGAGCAGGAATTCTTCGACAACGGTATTTTGCTGGTAGCAATGATTAAAGCCGGTGTAGAGATGGCCTTTGACGTAATGGTTGAAGCGGGCATCCTGCCAGAGTCGGCTTACTACGAATCACTGCACGAAACACCACTGATTTCGAACACTATTTCGCGTAAGCGTCTGTACGAAATGAACGTGGTTATTTCTGACACTGCAGAATACGGTAACTATTTATTTGCGAACGCAGCAGTGCCATTACTGCGCGAGAAGTTTATGCCTAACATCGATACTTCGGTTATCGGTAAAGGTCTGAACAGTGCGTCTAACCAGGTAGACAACAAGCGTCTTACCGAAGTTAACGAAGCGATTCGCAACACTGGCGTTGAAGCCATTGGTAAAGAATTACGCGGTTACATGACGGATATGAAAGCCATCATCGAAGCGTAGACAGTTTCTGTCGTTAGGTGCTTAACCAAGCCCTTTTGCCCGACCAATTTGGTCGGGCTTTTTTATGCCCTTAAAAAAGAATGAGCCAACGCGTTACTAGCTTCCCAATACTATGGTTTTACCGCTCAACGCTGTGTGTTGCTCACAGTGTGACAAAGCCAGTTCGATTAGGTTTTTAACGGCGGGCAAAGCCTCGCTGGCGTTGGGCCAAAGTGCGTAGATGGGGCGTGAGAACAGCGGTTCCGAATAATACCTCAACGTATTTTTTGTTTTTCTATCGAGCGCGGCAATTTCGGTCATTGGCAAAAGCGCAGCGCCACGACCTTGCTCAACCAGTTTTCTGGCCAGTGTAATATCTCCAACCTGAGAAACATGCGCAAACTGCGATTTAATGAGTTCAATTTCATGCACGTTTGGGGCGAGTTGTGCCGGTGAATAAGCCAAAAATAAATGCATGTCCGGCGTAATCACCGACGGCCCAATCACGCTCACTGCTATCTCACCCAGTCGCCGCTGATAGCATGCTGAATCGTCCTGTTTACCCACTCTAAATGCAACATCAAACGGCTTCTGACTCAACAGCGCATTTTGATTACTGGGCTCAATATTTAGCTCCATTTCCGGATACCGCTGGCTATATTGCGAAATAACCTCAAACAGAGGGCCGACTATCAGGTTTTGCGGACACAGGATGCGTAAACTGGACACATCCTCACGGCTTAACCTGGCAACGGTGTTTTGTAACGCATTCATTGGTGTGGTTATTTCTTCATAAAGCTCTTTACCAAAAGTAGTCAGAATAACCCCGCGGGAGGTGCGTGTAAGTAAGGCCCGATCAAGCTTTTGTTCCAGTGCGCTTAACCTTTTTGACAGGGTGGACGGTGTTATCTTTAAGTCTTCAGCAGTTTTAGCAAAACTGCCTCGTTTTACTATTTCGACAAACCATTGCAGATCATCCAGCACAGCAAATCCTTCACATTTACCTTTCCTTAATCGCCATTCTAACGCGCCAGCCGACCCGTACAATATCGTTTTATCAAAAGGAGGAAAGAATGCACAAATTGCTTTTTACCGCACTGTTTTCAATGTGTCTGTCAGGACTGGTATCAGGTTGGGTAACCTATATCAACTTAGGTTTGGGCGCGGGCTTCATAAAACACTGGGGGCTCGCCTATCTGAATGCCTGGCCAATGGCTTTTCTGACGGCTTATGTTCTTGCTGCCCCTATCAACGCTTTAACCAAAAAACTATTAAAGGAATCGTCATCATGATAAATCCAGATAACTCCATACATATTGTGGCTAAAATTACTCCGAAGCCTGAATTCTTCGAGCAGGGCCTCGCAGCCCTTAGCGCCTTAATTCAGCCAACCAGAGCTGAGTCCGGTTGTTTTAGGTTCGAAGTGTTTGCAGAAAAGCCATTATCTCAATATGTACTGGTAGAGCATTTTCGTAGCCAGTCAGCACTTGATAGCCATTATGCACAACCTTATACCAAGCGTGTGTTTGCCCTGTATGAAGAAATCCTCGCTAAAGCACCTGAGATCACCATCCTGACTCCCATTGAAGAAGCGCCGCAATCAGATGGGCTTAGCTCTCGTTATGATCGCGGAGTGGTAAACCTCAAGCGTATCGATGGTCGCGCTGGTGAAGAGGTAGTCGAAGATCTCAGGCAAGTGTCGGAGTCGCTGGCCAATTATGTAGTCGAGTTTCCGTTTGGCGATATTTATAACCGTGGACAGATCGATTTAAGAGCCCGGGAAATCGCAACCATTGCTATGCTGGCGGTCATTGGCGATACAGAGGAGCAGCTAAAGGTACATATCCATGCGGGGCTAAATGTCGGGCTTAGCCTTGCAGAAATTGAGGAAATCCTTATTCAGACTGCGGTTTATGCTGGGTTTCCCAGATCTATCAATGCCATGAAGGTTTTTGCCGGAATCAAATCCGTCATAACACAAGGGACTTAATCGTTAGGCTAACGGTTAGCCAATCACCTGACGCCAATTCCTCTCCTTTACTCATTGTGTTACCAACTGCATACAGATCGCTTTGCATCAATTAACGTCGCGTTCGCTAAGCCATTGATAATAAATTACATAATAGTTGGCACAAAGCTTGTAGTGGCTACTGGTTATCTGAAAAAAGCAATCATTATAATTAAAGTCATCTTGAGGGGAATATTTCATGCAGTCAGGCATTTCCAGGTTTACGCAAATTGGCGACTGGATCTTCGAAGTCAAAATGGTCAGGGCTCTGCGAGTCGAGAATTACGGTGAGCCCTATGATGCAGTGGCCACGTTAACCGCTAATGGCGAAAGCATGTATATCGATACACAGCTCACCCGCCAGCACAATGAGTTAAGTAGAGAAGACTGTATGGCGTTTTACGAATTTGCCAAACAGCTGGAAATGAAGCAATTGCAGTACGACAAGCTACGCAATGGTGAACGCCACTCGCGCAATGTGGAAATCGTTGAAAATCAGCGCCCCCGGGCAGTGGTTCAGCTGGTAAACGGCAATCGCTTTCGCTAAGAAAGCGATTCTGCCGGTTTGTCAGGCCGTTGCAGGCTCAGGCGAATAATAATAAAGGCCAGCGTGAAGAACACCAGAAAGCCTGCGCCAATAGGGAACAGGTCTTTGGTGAGAAAAGAATCCACGGTGGTGGCAACCAGTACAGCAATGATACTCGAAAGCGAGCCTATAATGGCTGCGCCCAGCCCTGCCATATCGCCTAATGGATGCATCGCCATGGCGTTAAGGTTTCCAAACAACAACCCCACAAAGAAAAAGCCAATAAATAGCGAACCAATGGTCACCACCAGTGGCGGCAGGCCATCAAATATTTCGATGATGCCAAGGAAGATAACGGCAAAAACCACCGAACCAATCAGCGCCACCTGGGTAACCCGGTACATCCCCAGCCGCATCACAATTTTGCTGTTGATAAACGAGGCCAGGCCAATTGAAAACGCCAGGGTAGCGAAGATATAAGCAAACATTTCGCCCACGCCGTAAAAGCTCTGAAAGATGGTCTGTGAGGCGCTTAAATAAGCCAGAAAACCACCAAAAACGCAGCCCATTGCGAGCGTCGGCCCAATCACGGGCTTATGGGTAAGGATAAACAGCGACGAGCGTAAAAACTGTGCCCATGAAAAGGGTCTGCGCCGACTGGCGGGTAAGGTTTCCGGTTGCCGGATCCAAAACCAGGCGCCGGTAAACACGGCCACCAGCAGAAACAGGGTAAAAATATGCAACCAGGAGGCAATGTTCAGTACCCACTGACCCACCATTGGCGCCAGCATAGGCACCAGAATAAATACCATCATGATAAACGACATGACCCGTGCCATGGCTTCACCGGCAAACTGATCGCGGATCACGGCGGTAGAGGCTATGCGCGGGCCCGATACACCAAAAGCCTGAATAACCCGGCCTATCAGCATGGTTTGCATGTTCTCCGCCAGCATACACACCACGGTACCAGCGACAAAGATAACCAACCCCAGAATAATGGCCTCGCGGCGACCCCGGGTATCACAGTAAGGGCCAAAGAATAACTGACCAACCGCCATGCCACCAAAAAACAGCGACACAATCAGGTGACTTTCGTGAATATCCTTCGCGCCCATCGCCGTTCCTATCGCATCCAGAGCCGGTAGCATGGCATCAATACTCAGCGCCACCAACGACGTCATTAACGCCATCAGTGCAATAAACTCCGGCAAGCCAAGAGCGGGTTTAACGTGAGTATTTTTCTGCGTCATAAAATGGGAGGTTCCGGTTAACAGGTGTTTCGGGCAGGCTTTACCAACCCCAGATAAGAATGTTTAATCGACCACAGAGTATACCGTAAGATTGTGACAACTGCGCTCAGATAAGGGTGAATTAACGGTAATAAGCCGTGGAATTATAACCGGGGGCTAATCGAAGCAGTGAATCGCTATAGACTTTATTAAATAGCATGCCGAATAGCGCAGAACGGCTATCCGGCAGAACAGGTATCTGGTGTCAGATAAACCAGCATCGAAGTCAAAAAGTGGCTCAGCAGTCTTTGTCTTTCAGATCCATTTTCTCTTTAGCATCTTCACAGGCGTCTTCGAGTGCATCGCCGGCATCGTCAGCCATTTCCTCAGCTTTATCGGCGGCATCCTCAGCCATATCTTTGGCTTTGTCTGCTGCATCAGATGCGGCATCTTTTGCATCATCCATTGCCTGGCTGGCAGCATTTTTAAAATCACTTAATGACTCTTCAGCCTGCTCTTTCTTTTCTTCGCTACAAGCCGTGAGCAGCAGCGAGAACAGGCCTATAAAAACCAGTGTCAGAATATGTTTGGTTGTTTTCATGTTGTGCACCCTTTATTAATGCTGTCTGAACAGCAATGCTTTAACGACTTTGTTTAAAAATACCACATAAATCCCGGCAATCATGATGAATTTACCCAAGCGATTCATCAGGCGCGATGCACCCTGAAATTTGATAACCGTTGCCAGTAAGGTTAGACCTAATAAGATGACAATAATCATTAGCCATTCCTTTTAAAATTCTGCACCGCATGTGCGGCATAACAACATGCTATAGCGAATACCTTGCCAGTTTTATAATAGCAATATTTAACAATCACTTAGAATATAAGGAATAGGGGAAGACAGTACGAGCAAGGTAAAAGTGTCTGCACAAGCAGACACTTTTACACCGGTTTCAGAGTCTGGAAATCTAGGCTTTCTGTTGGTCGGGGTGCAAGGACTTACCCAGAATATGGTTGTCCCTGTCGATAACGGTTGAGGCCCTGCCTACTATCAACGGATCCGGAGCTTTAGCTATACGGCGGTCTTTGTTCGGATAAGGCATAGCATGCAGAAAATACTGCATACAATTGAGCCTGGCGCGCTTTTTATCGTCCGATTTAATCACCATCCATGGCGCGTCATTGGTGTCGGTATAGAAGAACATCGCTTCTTTTGCCTCGGTGTAGTCATCCCACTTCTGTTGCGCCATTTTGTCGATGGGACTTAACTTCCATTGCTTGAGCGGATCGGTTTCCCGTTTCTGAAAGCGGCGGATTTGTTCTTCCTGGGTGACCGAAAACCAGAATTTGAAAACCCGAATGCCACTGTTCACCAGCATACGCTCCAGCTCAGGTGTCTGGCGCATAAATTCGAGGTATTCATTAGGCTCACAAAAGCCCATCACCCGCTCAACGCCGGCGCGGTTGTACCAGGACCGGTCGAATAAAACAATTTCACCGGCGGTAGGCAGATGCTTGATGTAGCGCTGAAAATACCATTGCCCTCGTTCTTCTTCTGACGGCTTTTCCAAAGCCACAACCCTGGCACCACGCGGATTCAGGTGTTCCATGAAGCGCTTGATGGTACCGCCTTTTCCTGCCGCATCGCGTCCCTCAAACAGCATGACCACCCGTTCACCACTTTCTTTCACCCATTTTTGTACTTTGAGCAGCTCCACTTGCAGCTGATGCTTATGCTGTTCGTAAAACTGACGCGTTACTTTGCGCTTGTAAGGGTATTCACCGGAACGGAAAGACTCAGCAATATATTGTTCGTCGTGGCGCATTTCATACAGTGAATGCGGATGTTCGTGTGAGCCTTCAGGGCTAGGTACAGCGGAAAGTTTTTGGCTATCGGTCACGTTCAATTCTCCTTCATTACAGAGTTATTGTACGCCGATTAGCCACAGCAGGGGGGCGAATCCCCGCTTATTCCAGGCTCGGCTGATCTGGATCAAGGGTTCATTTAGAACCTGCTATGGGAAAGTAATAAAGTAAGCGATCAATATAGACCCGGACTACCCCATTTTATCTAATACGCTCGTCAATTTTTTGTCCGCGAATTTCTC
>CATMRP010000189.1 GCA_950073835.1 uncultured Alteromonadaceae bacterium | reverse complement strand
CCAGGCCAGGCGCCGGAAAAAGATGTCATTATCAATTACGACATCAACGATTATAAGTCGAAAACAGAACTCACTGCACAGAAGCTGTTTACTGTGATTATTGCCGCCCTGCGCTCTTACCGCGACATTATTGTGATTGAAGAAGCCCGTGCCGGCCTTGAGAAAATCATCGACGCATCAGCCGATTTGTTTTCGTCACGTTCGTTGGAAGGCTTTATGCGCGGTTTGATTCAACAACTGGCATCTATCTTGGGTGGCGCAAAGAATGCCGCCTATATCACTTCTGCCGTAGCATTGTCTAAACCGGTCAACCAGTCTACGGATATGTACATTTTTGCCGGGAACGGCGAATATGCCGGAAAAGAAGGTTACCGCCTGAAAGACTCGCTCAATGATTTTGAATACCAGCTGTGTCAGGATGCGCTGCAAGCACAACAGGTTGTGTATGCTGAAGAGCACCTTGTGGCCTATTGCCGCAGTAATAAAAATCACGGTTCGTTGCTGTTTTTAACCGGTTTACCCCGCCCGGTAAACGATATTGATAAGCGGCTGGTGCAAAAATTTACCGAAAATGTACAACTGGCGTTCGATAATTTGCTCGACAGTGCCGAACTTACCGAAACGCATTATGAGATTGTCCAGCGGTTGGGTGATGCCATGGATAGTCGCGAAACCGATGATTATCACGCCAAACGGTTAAACGAGATGAGTGAGTTATTTGCTCGTCTGGCTGGTATGAATGCTGCCGATATTCAACAATACCTGACCGCCTTGCCGCTGCATAATGTAGGAAATTCCTTCGTGCCGTATTCGTTGCTGAATAAAGAGGCACCGTTAACGGATGAGGAGTATCACCAAATACAAAAGCATGCCGAGTTTGGCTATCGCATATTTAAAGATTCCAAACGGCCGGTGATTAGACTGGCTGCACAACTGGCCCGTCATCATCACGAACGGTGGGACGGCAAGGGCTACCCCGACGGCCTGGCAGGCAATGACATTAGTTTGCAGAGTCGACTACTGGCCATTCTTGATGCCTATGACGCGTTGCGTAATAAACGCAGTTATAAGCCAGCGTGGTCGCTGGAAGAAACGGTGGATATGCTGAAAAATGCCGCCGGCAAACAATTTGATCCGGCGTTAATCGATTTGTTTTTAAAGCATATTAACAGGTTCGAAGCGATTCAGAATCAATACGCCGGCTAAACGCTGTTAGCTGGCTATAACAACAATAAATCAAGGAGTGCTAGTGCTATGTACATGATGGCTAAACATCTGCATTTAACCGCAGTGGGCTTAAGTATTTTGCTATTTGTTATCCGTTTTCTGTACGGTCAGATGAACCCCGGATTTCTGCAAAAGAAGTGGGTTAAAATTGTTCCCCACATTATCGATACCGTTTTATTGCTGAGTGCGATTTGGCTATGCGTTATTCTCGCTCAGTATCCGTTTGTTAATGGCTGGCTGACATTCAAGGTTATCGGGGTTATTGCCTATATTGGCCTTGGTATGATGGCGCTGAAGCGGGCGAAAACGCCGCCATTAAAATGGGGCGCATTTTTAGCAGCGCTTATTGTGCTGGGACTAACGGCCAAAGTAGCTGTCACCAAACAGGTGTTTTTCTTATAACCGGAAATTGTTTATGACTAGAATTAATCAGGTAACCGTGGCTGACATCACAGTTGACAACGACAAGCCTTTCGTTCTGTTTGGCGGAATGAACGTCCTGGAATCGCGCGACCTGGCGATGCAGATTGCCGAGCACTACGTGGAAGTGTGCAGCAAGCTTAATATTCCTTATGTCTTTAAGGCGTCTTTCGACAAAGCCAACCGCTCGTCGGTACATTCCTATCGTGGCCCCGGCATGGATGAAGGCCTGAAGATCTTTGAAGAAATTAAAGGTACATTCAATGTGCCAGTCATTACCGATGTGCATGAACCTTTTCAGGCTGCTCCGGTGGCCGAGGTGGTGGATGTGATCCAACTGCCGGCGTTTCTCGCCCGGCAAACCGATCTGGTGGTTGCTATGGCAAAGACCGGCGCGGTCATTAATGTTAAGAAACCACAGTTTCTGGCACCCCATGAAATGCGCCATATCATTAAAAAATTTGGTGAAGCGGGTAACGACAAGATTATCCTCTGCGAACGCGGCAGTTGCTATGGGTACAACAATCTGGTGGTCGACATGCTGGGTATGGATGCCATGAAAGCGTATGCACCGGTCATTTTTGATGCGACCCATGCGTTGCAGAAACCGGGTGGCAGAGAGACATCGGCAGATGGCAGACGCGCTCAGGCAGCGCAATTAGCGCGCAGTGGTATGGCTTTGGGTCTGGCCGGTCTGTTTATTGAAGCACACCCGAATCCGGATGAGGCCAAATGTGACGGCCCATGTGCTTTGCCGTTATCGAAATTAGAAGGGTATCTGGAACAAATGAAAGCGGTTGATGAGCTGGTTAAACAGTTTGCGCCGTTGGATACCAGTGCTCAGTAAGCGCTGAAGGAAGACCTGAAATGCCGCGCAAAGTTACTCTGCGCGGCATTTGCCAGGTGTGAAGGCCAGGTGTTACTCAGTGCGAGTGTTTGCTTCCTGGTTGGGCAGCAGATTGCTCTCGCGGGCGATAAGCAATGCGCCATTAGTTTTTGAGTGTTGTTGCAGGGTTTCGTTAACCTGGTTGATAATGCTCGACTCAATATTGAGTACGGGTTGATCAATGCTAATTTCAACCGACACCATAGCCGTGTTAACAGGCTGTAATTGAGTCGCCTGTAGTTCGTTTGCTAAAGTGGTAACTGACCAGCCCATAGTGGCCAGCATAAAGACTGCTGTAAGTTGTTTTTTCATATTCACACCTAAATAAATTAATAAAGTTGGTTGTAGCAAAAATGTTAAAAATTAACATTTTTTAATTATCTTAACCTTCTGCATTAAAAGAAGATTTTTCAAATTTCGGGTGAATAATAAACAGTTATTGCAAGCCTGAAAAATGAAAAAAATTACCTGTTTTGGATTAGAAAAACTTATGAGTGCTTCATTGTCCTGTCATAATTGCCGTGGTGCCTGATGCAACGCCGTTTACCCCCCTTAAATGCGCTCAAGGCCTTTGAAGCCGCGGCGCGCCATTTGAGCTTTACCCGCGCCGCTGACGAGTTGTTTGTGACGCAGGCTGCGGTGAGTCATCAAATTAAGGCATTAGAAGATTTCTTATCACTGAAATTATTCATCCGGCGCAATCGTACCCTGTTGCTTACTGAAGAAGGCCAGGCCTACTTTTTAGAACTGAAAGATATTTTTAAAAACCTCCAGGATGCCACCGAACGGCTGCTGGCCCGAGGCAGTAAAGGGGCTATCACCGTTGCCACACCGCCGAGTTTTGCCAGTCAGTGGCTGGTGCCCAGGATCAGTCAGTTCAGCCAGTTGTTCCCGGATATTGATGTTCGCCTTAAAGCTATCGATTTCGATGAAGGCTTCCTGACCGATGATATCGATGTTGCCATTTACTACGGTCGCGGGCGCTGGAATGGTATTCAGGCAGATAAACTGCACACCGAATTTCTAACCCCGCTGTGTTCGCCGAGTTTGTTTCAGGGCAGTAAACCGCTCAAAACACTATCGGATCTAAAGCATCATGTGTTGTTACACGATTCCAGCCGCGCAATCTGGAAAATGTGGTTACAGCACTTCAAGGTAGCCGGGGTTAACGTTAACCAGGGGCCGGTTTTCAGCCATTCCATGATGGTTATGCAGGCTGCCGCACTGGGGCAGGGGATTGCCCTGGGTAATTCTGTGCTGGCCAAGCCGGAACTCGATGCCGGGCGTCTGATAATGCCCTTCGAGGAAAAACTCGAAAGTCGTGACGCCTATTATCTGGTGTATCATGAAGGGCAGGGCGATATGGGGAAGATTGCCGCATTTCGTGAATGGGTAGTGAATTTAGTCAAAGAGGAACAAGCTTTTGTCTGAGTGGTATGTCGACACGCCGGCTAAACCGGTAGCTACCGTTATTTTAGCCCACGGGGCCGGTGCGGGAGCAGAGTCAGAATTTATGGTCGATATGGCTGCGCAACTGGCTGCACGTAATATTAACGTGGTGCGGTTTAATTTTCCGTACATGGAAATCATAAAGGATACCGGCAAAAAACGACCGCCGGATAAAATGCCTAAACTGGAAGCCTGTTTTCATAGCGTGATTGAAAGCGTGCAGGCCAAATGGCCGGATTTGCCACTGTTTATTGGCGGTAAAAGTATGGGCGGGCGGGTTGCAACATTGATCCTGGAGCAAGCCAACGCGCTGGGGGCAATTGCTATGGGTTATCCTTTCCACCCGCCGGGCAAGCCAGAAAAACTGCGCACCGAGCATCTGCTGGCGTTAGATAAGCCGCTACTGATCATTCAGGGCGAACGGGATACGTTTGGCCGTCGTGACGAAGTGGAAGGCTACGGTTTGTCTTCTGCGGTACAAACCGCTTTTCTGGCGGACGGCGACCACAGTTTTAAGCCCAGAAAGGCCAGTGGCCTGACGCAGGACGAACACATCCAGAGTGCGGCTAACCTGAGTGTCGCTTTTATCGAGGCACTGGTATGAGGCTTTATGTAATGCTCGGCGCTTTACTGGCGTTATTGGGCGTGATGCTGGGAGCATTCGGTGCCCACGGTCTGAAAAGCATGCTGGATACCAGCGCACTGGCCACTTTTGAAGTAGGCGTGCGCTATCAGATGTACCATTCACTGGCAATTTTGCTGGTAGGCGGTCTGGCCACTCAGGCCAGCCTGGTATGGCGTAAACGCGCAGCGTTATTGTTTATTATCGGTAGTGTGTTGTTCAGCGGCAGTATTTATCTGTTGGTATTAACCGGCCAGAAATGGCTGGGGCCGGTCACCCCGCTTGGCGGCCTTTGCCTGATGCTGGGATGGGTAGCCCTGGTGATAGGCGTGATGAAAGGCGCAGATAATAGCGCTGACACCAGGCCTGGGAGTGATGACTAATGAATGACGCACAACATAGTATTATCGCGTATTGCCGCCCGGGTTACGAAGTCGACACCGGCAACGAGTTAACCGAACTGGCCACGCAAAAAGCGCTTTATGGTTACCCGGTATTTAAAGCGGGGGAGGGCTATATTCGTTTTCAGTTTCATACCCCGGAGCACGCCGAGCGGTTTATAAGTGAAGTAGCGGTTAGTGATACCATTTTCCCCCGCCAGATGTTTTTAGTGCTGGCCAGTATTGCTATTGAAGATAAATCCGACCGCATCGGGCCGGTATTACATGCCTTAGCACAAAGCGATATCAGCCGTAGCGGTACCTTATTTGTAGACTATCCGGACACCGAGGATGGCAAAGCGCTGGCCAAGCTATGTCGCAAATTTGCAGTGCCTTTACGCCAGGCGTTGCGCGCTAAAGAGTATCTCACCCGCAAAGAACAACTGAATTTAGCGGCGTTGCATGTCTTTTTTATCTCTGGCGACGCCTGTTATGTGGGCGTGAGTCAGGCCAAAATGCGCAGTCCTTTTGAGAACGGTATTTGCCGTTTAAAGTTTCCACCCAAAGCGCCAAGCCGTTCTACACTTAAACTTGAAGAAGCGTTGTTAACCATGCTCAGCGCCCGCCAGCGTGAGGCAATTTGCCGTGCCGGTGCCAGAGCTGTGGACCTTGGCGCCTGCCCGGGTGGCTGGACCTATCAGCTGGTATCACGCGATATGCATGTAGAAGCAGTGGATAATGGTAAAATGGCAGATGACCTGATGGCCACTGGTCTGGTAGACTATCGCGCCGAAGACGGTTTTAAGTATCGTCCGCAGATGGGCCATGTACAATTGCTGGTCTGCGACATGATTGAAAAACCCGACAGGGTGGCGGTGCTCATGGCGAACTGGCTAACCCGTAACTGGGCGACCCACGCAATCTTTAATTTAAAATTGCCAATGAAGCGTCGCTATGAGACCGTACGCGCCGCAATAGAAGCGGTGGGATCACAATTAGCGACAGCAAATATTAAAACAACCATGGTTGTTCGTCATCTCTACCACAACCGGGATGAAGTCACGGTTGCTGTGATCCGCGAAAATTGATTTAAATTTTATGTAAAACAGTAATTTAGGTGAAAATGGCCGAGTTTTCGCTGGATAAGTTTTAGTCTTTTTTCATAAAGGACTATAAATCCGGTATGGAAATCCTATATAATCGCGCCGTTTTTTTTACTCTGAACCAACGAAAGTGAACTAATGGCAGACTTATCTCATTACAGAAACATTGGTATTTTCGCCCACGTAGACGCGGGTAAAACGACCACTACAGAACGTATTTTGAAACTTACCGGTAAAATCCATAAGACCGGTGAAGTGCACGACGGTGAGTCAACGACTGACTTTATGGAACAGGAAGCTGAGCGTGGTATTACTATCCAGTCTGCTGCGACCACCTGTTTCTGGAAAGATCACCGCATGAACATCATCGATACTCCAGGACACGTTGACTTCACTGTTGAAGTTTATCGTTCACTGAAAGTACTCGACGGCGGTATCGGCGTATTCTGTGGTTCAGGCGGTGTTGAGCCTCAGTCTGAAACCAACTGGCGTTATGCTAACGAATCAGAAGTTGCACGTGTTATCTTCGTAAACAAACTGGACCGCATGGGTGCAGACTTCTACCGCGTTGTTGGTCAGGTTAAGAAAGTACTGGCGGCTAACCCGTTAGTAATGACTCTGCCAATTGGCATCGAAGACGAGTTTAAAGGCGTTGTTAACCTGCTCGACATGAAAGCTTATGTTTGGGATGACTCTGGCCTGCCAGAAAACTACGAAGTAGTAGACATTCCTGCAGATATGGTTGACAAAGCCAACGAATACCGTGAGCAACTGGTTGAGACTGCTGTAGAGCAGGACGACGATCTGATGATGGCTTACATGGATGGCGAAGAGCCGTCTTTAGAAGACCTGAAGCGTTGTATCCGCAAAGGTACCCGTGATATGTCTTTCTTCCCGACTTACTGTGGTTCGGCATTTAAAAACAAAGGTATTCAGTTAGTACTGGATGCAGTTGTTGACTTCCTGCCTTCACCGACTGAAGTTGATCCACAGGATCTGACTGACGAAGAAACTGGTGAGCCTACTGGTGAAGTAGCAACGGTTTCTACTGAAGAGCCGTTCCGCGCACTTGCGTTTAAGATCATGGACGACCGTTTTGGCGCCCTGACCTTTATCCGTATTTACTCAGGTATGCTGAACAAGGGTGACACCATCCTTAACAGCGCAACGGGTAAAACCGAGCGTATCGGCCGTATGGTTGAGATGCACGCGGACGAGCGTACAGAACTGACGTCTGCTCAAGCGGGTGACATCCTGGCCGTTGTAGGTATGAAGAATGTTCAGACTGGTCACACGCTGTGTGATCCGAAGAACCCTTGTACGCTTGAGCCGATGATCTTCCCTGAGCCGGTAATCTCAATTGCTGTTAAGCCTAAAGATAAAGGCGCTAACGAGAAGATGTCTATTGCTATCGGTAAACTGGTAGCTGAAGATCCATCGTTCCAGGTTGAAACCGATGAGGATTCTGGCGAAACCATCCTGAAAGGTATGGGTGAGCTGCACTTAGACATCAAAGTAGACATCCTTAAGCGTACTTACGGCGTTGAGCTGGAAGTAGGTCAGCCGCAGGTTGCATACCGTGAAACTATCACTACTCCGGTAGAAGACAGCTACACGCACAAGAAGCAGTCTGGTGGTTCTGGTCAGTTTGGTAAGATCGATTACCGCATCAAGCCAGGCGAGCAAAACTCAGGCTTCACGTTCACCTCTACCGTTGTTGGTGGTAACGTACCTAAAGAATTCTTCCCTGCCATCGAAAAAGGCTTTAAGTCTATGATGGATCAAGGTGTTCTGGCTGGTTATCCGGTTCTGGACGTTGAAGTTGAACTGTTCGACGGTGGTTTCCACGCCGTTGACTCATCAGCTATCGCGTTCGAAATCGCAGCGAAAGGTGCATTCCGTCAGTCAATTCCAAAGGCCGGTCCACAGCTTCTTGAGCCAATCATGAAAGTTGACGTGTTCAGCCCGGAAGACAACGTAGGTGACGTAATCGGTGACCTTAACCGTCGTCGTGGTATGATCAAAGACCAGGAAGCTGGTGCAACAGGTGTACGCATTAAGGCAGACGTTCCGCTGTCAGAAATGTTCGGTTACATCGGTCACCTGCGTACAATTACTTCAGGTCGTGGTCAGTTCTCTATGGAATTCAGCCACTACTCATCTTGTCCGCAAAACGTTGCTGACAAGGTTATCGAAGAAGCCAAAGCACGTAAAAACGCTAAGTAATTCGATATCTGCTGATTAGAGCAAATTTAAAAACCCGCCATCCGGCGGGTTTTTTATTGCTTTAAATTAGGGGCTGTTGATCTTTGCTGTACGATTTTTGGTCTATATGAAAGCATTTTAATCGCGGAGCAGTCCTGAAGG
>CATMRP010000188.1 GCA_950073835.1 uncultured Alteromonadaceae bacterium | reverse complement strand
TTTTGCCACGCACTCACTCCGCAAATAAAAAGTGCCGATATCATCGCAGAGGGAGATTAAAATGCAAGTGACATCAATCGTTCACGGGTCTTTGGACCAAAATTTACCTGTTTCCACAGCGCTTCGCACAGTGGTTTGGTATTGTGCCAGTCGCCGGCCACAATCCAGTCGAGCATAGGCGTTGGATCGTCGGGGAACTGCAATCCTTCACTGGCAGGCTCCAGCAACCACTCTTCCACGGTATCCGTATCGAGTTGGTAAAGGGGCTGACAAAGGCCCAGTGACATCAGGGTTTTCAGATTGGAGAGTTGTTCAAACTGGCCGTTCAGGGGTTTTACCAGCAGCTTCTTTTTCAGTTGCAGTGATTCACTGGCCAGTTCAAAACCACCGTTGCTGATCACGCCCGAACAGTGTTGCAGGGCATGGCGGAAGCCCGGCTTGGAAGGCGGGTGCCAGTCAATATGTCCCTGCGTGTGTTGCTGTTTCACCTTGGGGTGAAAACACACAAAGTGCTGCTCGGTGAGCGGTTCCAGCAACAACTGAATATCGTCGAGCTCTTCAAAGGGCAGATATACCAGCGTGTGACTGTTGGTTGGGTGCGGCGCTGGTTTATCCGTAATAAACGGCGGCACTATGGGTTTTTCAAAGTGAAACCAGTGAACGCCTAACTGGATATCGGTAGGCGCAAAGCTGCGCATGATAAGCTTATCGGTAAAGTGTTCACTGGCACGGGGAATATCGTGACTGAAGGCTGCCTGATGACTCACTGATATCGAAGTTAATCCCTGACGTCTGGCTGCCCAGGCAGTTACTGGCTCAAAATCGTTCAGTAACAGATCGTAGCCCGACACATCGAGTTGCTGAATATCCCGGTATAATTGCAGTGGTCTGGCGTTCTTAAGTGTTTCCCACTGACTGACCTGACCTTTGCGGGTGGCAAAAGTCAGGCCGCTGAAGGTGCGGTACTCACCAAAACATTCCATGTCGAAATAGTCATCCGCCGCGCGACCAGAAAAAATAAAATCCACTTCAATGTCATCACGCTCTGCCATGGCCGCAGCCATAATGCGGGCACGGGCAATGTGACCGTTGCCGGTACCTTGTACGCCGTAGAGTATTTTCATGTTAAACCAGAATTGTCAGACTCAATTGGGCAATGGTGAGGCCCAGTAAGGCACCAGCAATGACATCTGTAGGGTAGTGCACGCCCAGCAATATGCGGGACAAGCCAATCAGGCTCGCCCAGGTGTAGGCAAGCAGTGCGAAAGAGGGGTAGTAAAACGCGATGATGGTGGCCATTAACCAGGCGGCAGCGGTGTGACCCGATGGCAAACTAAATTTGTCGGACGGCGTTACGTGGGCCGTCAGGTTAGCCAGAAAATCACATGGGCGTGGGCGTTTGAAGGCCTTTTTTAATACCACATAAAGGGGCAGTTCCAGACCATAGGCCATCAGCGCGGTGTAAAGAAAAATTTCACCGTGCTCCGGCTCGAAGCACATCAGCAACAGGCCAATAACAAAATACAGATAGCCGTCACCGGTGCGTGACAACCAGACAATAGACCGACAATCGCGGTGCTTGGTCAGATCGTACAACCAGTGAAAGATTGCAGTATCGTATTTGGTTAAATTTTTCAGGCCCATCCCACGCGGCTCCTTTTCTTCAACGCTATCAGATTAAAAAGTGTTCGTGAAACACAAGTGACAGTTTTGCTAAAGGTTTATGACAGCGGCGGGTAATGGCGGAAGGACAGAGCGAAATCAAACTTTTTGTGAGTAAAATCAATTTCTGCGCTAGGCGATATCAGTGTTAGAGTGCTATGCTAAAAACCGAAAACCTAGCTTACCAACAGGGTACAAACATGGACTATAACACTTCTGAGTTATGTGATTTATTCGCCGATAACGTGGACGTGGTCGATCCCATTTTCACCAGTTATGGCGGTCGGTATTCCTTTGGTGGAGAAATTACCACCGTGAAGTGTTTTGAAGACAGGGAATTAATCGACCGGGTTCTCACCGAACCGGGCGATGGCAAAGTACTATTAATCGACGGTGGTGGCTCGCTGCGCCGCGCGTTGTTTGATGCTGAATCTGCGCAACTGGCAGTAGAAAATAACTGGGAAGGCGTAGTGTGCTACGGCTGTGTGCGCGAAGTCGACAGCCTGTCAGATTTTGACCTGGGTATTCTGGCGGTTAATTCTATTCCGGTGAACGCCGATAGCCAGGGCACTGGTGATATTGATGTGCCGGTTAATTTTGGTGGGGTAACCTTTCTGCCGGAAGACCATCTGTATGCCGACAGCACCGGCGTTATACTTTCACCTGAGCCGCTTGATATTGATTAAGCCGGTGGCGAAGCCACCGCCATCTGCCGAACCTGCCATGCAGGTACTCTCTATGCTCGGCGCGGATAAACTTCATTCTTTAGAGCTGAAAAAACACAACATTTGGTGAGAATTCAGATCTCTCATCCGGCCATCCATCTCGGGCAAAAATCTTCACCTTTAGTATACTGTGAGTATCAATATAAATACCTAAATTCCGTTTGTCTTGCGATAACATACGGTACACGGATGATGTTTCTCATCTGTACAGGGAGCTGTAAATGATTAACGGTGGCATTCACGCGCCACAACCGCCATGTTGAAAGCCAAAACACTATAATAAGGTTTACAGTGAGTAAGTTTGAACACCCTGACAATAACTATACTCTGCAGGTAAAACAGCTCATCGAAGAGGTGCACCCTAAAGACGATCGTCAGGAATCGGTATACGGTGACGCCAAACGATACTTCGCAGAAGTGTATGCACAGCAGTCAGCGATTGAGGAGCTACAAAAGCAACTGGCCCGTGCAGAACAGCAGAAAAAAGGTCAGGCGAAAGCCGAGCTTCTGCGCAAACAGATAAAAGAGTTATCCGCAGCGCACGAGGATCTGCGCCATCAGCGTATAGATCGACTCCATTCTGTGGCCCTTAAGGTGATTGCCCTGTGCGAAGGCGAAAGTTTTGAAGATACCCAGATGTTAAGCTCCAAATTTCTGGGTACCCTGATGCTTATTACGCGCGGACCAGAGCGCAATTTTGCGAGCCTGCATCAGCGTTTAAAACCACTTTATAAAGCGGTTCTGGCCTTGCGGTTGGTGGATAAGGTGCAGGACATGGATGTGCAGGGCAACCGTTATCTGCGTCATGTGAAAGACTCGGTGTTACGGTTTAAGGGTGACCATGAAAATTATGAAAAGTGGCAGGAAGAAGTGGCGCTCCCTATTATCAGTTGCGCCTTGCTCCAGGACATTGGTTTACAGTCATCAGAGGCGCTTACGATTTTGCATGGTGACGATAATAAACTCGATGAGTTTCGCGTGCTCGATGAGCCTACCCGAAAACAGCTACTCAAAATTAACTTTACGCAAACCCTGGAATATCTGAAAAATGGTTTGGGGCTGCCGCGCTATATTGGTAACGACAAGGCTGAGCGGGACCGTTTTGTGCAGCGCCATACGGCCCTCAATGGGTTTATGCAGACCCTGATGAAAGATACCTATTTGTCGAAAAACGGGGTCGGGGAGCTGATTAAAATACCGCAAATCTACACGTCTATTGTGTTATCAACCAAACCGGATTTTTCTAAGAAAAACCTGCCTAAAGGCTATGTGTTTATCGAACAGCTGGCTAAGAAGGGCGCACTTAACGCTGAGTTAGCCAGGGCGTTTGTGCAGATTGTAGGGTATTTCCCCCTTGGTTTTGGGGTGACCTATATTCCTCGTAATGAAAAGGGCGTCGACCGTGAACAGTACGAATGCGCTATTGTGACGCGGTTGAATCCGCCCCATCCTGCCGAGCCGGTAGGGCGGCCGGTAACCAGAAACCTCTCTTACATCAGCTCTGGTAGCGACGAAGTCATCAAAAAGTCGAGCAACCTGTTTTTCCCGGCTAATCGCAAAAAGTTAATGCGGATCGGTCGGGAGCGACTCATGGAAATTATGAGTCAGTTGTCTGGTAACTTTTCGCCGGAAGCCGTTGACGACTTGATCCCTGCCTTCTGGGAACCGGCAGATTATTTTTCGTTTAAGAAAAATCAAAACCTCTGGAACAAAGTCCGCTAGGTCGGCTGATTCATTAATAATAATCACGATTACTGAAAAACTCGGTTAACTATGAAGTGTGAGTAATGCGGTTTGTCAGACGGCTTGACTTGAACTTAACTTGAAGTTGTATGGTGTCCTTCTTTATACAGCAAAGAGGGAAACATAGTGAACAATAGTTTGGCTAGAGTAACGAATGAAATTAAAGCCTGTTGGACCGGACTGAATTCTGAAACTACCACACGAGTGCGTGACTTATTGGTTGAGTTGACGAAGACTACAGAGAAAGAAGAATGGCTTGACCAAATAGTAAAACAAAAACCTGCCGCCCAGGTGCTTTATTCTGATCAAAGGCATGGTTTCATTTTACTTGCTCATTCTGAGAAATATGGGACCTACAGAGTGCCCCATGATCATGGAGCTGGTTGGGTTTTTTATGCGGTACAGTCTGGTGAAATGGAAATGAACACGTACAAGAAAGTAACGACCGCAAAAGGGCGAACACACCTGGTGGCCAGAGGAAAAGAAAATATGAAGCCGGGTGATTGCAGAGTTTTCCTGCCCGGTGATATTCATGACACCTTGTGTGTCTCAGAAAACTTCATCCAATTCAGATTGACAAGCAGTGACTTTAAAGAGGAAATCAAATCCGGCCGGATGACGCGCTATTTATACGAGAAGACACCCTAAATATTACGCCACTTCAGCAAGTTGTGCCAACTGTAACACGGTGGTCTGCTTAATTCCTTCAGCCAGGTATTAAGAAAACTGCTAGCTACTTCTGACTTTGGTTCAGGCTGTGTTAAAACTCTTGCCATCAAACTGAAAAGCCTATTTATACGAATTCTGTAATAACTTGATAATCAAAATGACCCGGATTTTGACGTACTGCACATATCTTTTGTTTAGATGTGCTCAATCTCAGAATGACAAATAGCTTTCACACAGCCTGGACCTGAAATTACAATACAAGCGCTTTCCTATGGCTATTAAAATTGATGCGATGAAATAGTAGGGAACTAAACTCGCAGAACGAAGCTAGCATCGTATCGCAGATTGCCTGCATACAATTCTCTCTTCTTTTTTACTCAAAAAGTCAATAAGGAGAGAGTTAAACGCTGAAGCTGAATCGACATTCGGTAAGTGATAAGCATTTTTTATCGAAACATGCTGGGCGTCTGGCTTATGTTGACTCAGGTAGTGGCTGTTGCTTACCGGCGAAATAACATCGAGTTCACCACTGATGACTAAAACCCGTTGTTTTATATCGGGCAGCATTGCTCGAATATCAAAATCAGAGATTCCTTTGACTATGTTTGCTAAAGATTCACCGTCTGCAGTAGATGCTTGTGCGTGCCAATTCTGATAAACCGACATCCCTTCTTTAGAACTTCGAAAGGCGTTGTTCACTAATTTAGGCCAGAAATTTTCGAAGCGCTTAACCGGCCCCTCCTGTGATAAAAATTCTGAATACCAAGACTCGGCCATTGCTTTAAATCCCTTATTCACCGTTTCAGCAAAACTGTTGGCAATAACAGCTTTGTTAAATAGTGAAGGATGGTCGGCTAATAACTGTAGAGTAATCATCCCGCCTAAAGAAACACCGACAATATTAATATTAGTCAACGCTAGCGTTTCAATAAGAACCAATGTGTCTGAAGCTAAATCAGTTACGTTATACGCATCTTTAACTTTACCAAAGACCTATTCCAGGTGACCGAGTGCAGATGGACACATGCAAAATCGCTCCAGGAATTTACCAATATACTGCTATTGATGACTGCTCTAGATATCGCGTACTAGATGTGTTTAACCGGAGGTCGGCAGCAAATACCCTTATTTTTATCGATAAGGTAATCGAGGAAATGCCATTTCCAATACAGCGAATACAAACCGATCGAGGCACAGAATTCTTCGCAGAGAAAGTTCAGCGAAAGCTGATGGATTATGGCATCAAATTCCGTCCTAACAAGCCTGGATCTCCTCACCTGAATGGGAAGGTTGAAAGGTCGCAAAGAACCGACAAAGAGTAAGCGTTCGGCTATAACACGTTGAGCTTATTTTTAGTGCCCACTCAATTTTAAGTGGACACCTATTTTTAGAGTGCGTCGGTCGTTTGCGTGTGAGTTAAATCGATGTTCCACGGCAACAGTTCATCGATCTGGTTGATGGGATGTTGCCCAATGCGCTTCAGTACAGCAGTGAGGTACTGACTTGGATTCAGACCATTGAGTTTAGCTGTGCTTAGCAAGCTGTATAACGCAGCGGCACGCTGTCCGCCCGCTACTGAGCCTGCAAACAGATAATTCTTGCGCCCTAGAGCTATCGGACGCAGTGAATGCTCTGCGGTGTTATTGTCGATAGATGCCCGTCCATTCCGGGTATACGCCACCAGGCCTTCCCATTGGTTTAGGGCATAGCGAACCGCCTTCGACAGGCCAGAGCCTTTCGATAAGGTACGTAAGGTCGCTTGCAACCAGGCATAGAGTTCATCCAGTATCGGCATGGACTGCTGTTGTCTCACTTGTTGCCGTACATCGGGCGGTTTGTTTTTAATGGCCTTTTCGATGGCATAGAGCTGTTGGATAGTGGTGATGGCCTGCTCCGCAATCGGAGAAGGACCCGCTTGGGTAATATCATAGAACTTGCGCCTGACGTGTGCCCAACAGCCAGTGAAGGCCACCCCTTTATGATAAACATCGTTATATCCGGCATAGGCATCTGTTTGCAGAGAGCCTGCATAGCCTTTCAGGTGCGAGGTGGGATGGAGACTTTCTCTGTCTTCACTGTAATGTAGCCATACTGCGGGAGGGGCGTTTTCATTCCAGTCACGGCCATCACGTACATAGGTCCAGTAGCGACCGGTTTGCGTTTTGCCTTTACCCGGTTTTAAGGTGGGGGCCGTGGTATCATCTGCGTAGATATGGTGTCCGCTTTTAACGTGTTTACCGATGGCGTCTACTAACGGTGAGATAAGGGTGCTGACCTGTCCTACCCAACCCGCCAGGGTTGAACGTTCGATATCCACACCTTCACGCGCCATGCGTTCGGACTGACGATAAAGCGGCTGATGGTCCAGGTATTTATCGACCATCACCTGAGTCAGTAACGCGCTACTGGCTAAGCCTTTGGGGACCACTCGCTGTGGTGCCTCTCCCTGGATGAGGGTATTGCAGCATGCACAGCTGTATTTGGGCCGCACGATCTTAATCACGCGGTAAGACACTGGTACCACATCTAACACTTCAGAGACATCATCACCGATGTGCTTTAGTTCACCGGCACAGTCAGGGCAGCTTTGAGGGGACTCAACACGCCGTTCGTCGCGCGGCAAGTGCTCAGGTAATGAGATTCTGCGTTTAGGTATGGCAGTTCTGTCTGTGCCTGGTAAGGCCACATCGGCGGTTTGCGCTGCTTGTATTTCCAGCTCTTCAAGCTGTAATTCTATTTGGTGAATTTGCTTTTCTACTTGTTCAGAAGAGCGACCGAACTGACGACGACGCAACACCAACAACTGCTGTTGCAAGGTGAGGATCAGTGTATCCTTTTGAGCCAGTTTCTCCTGCATTTGCAACACCATCTGTTGAAGTGTTTGTGGATCGTCTGGCAAGGTGTGCGTCTTCGTTTTCATGCTGGTCATTATACCAGCAAACTCACATTAACACACTGATTTAACGCTCTTTTGTTGTCTATTACCCCGCATTTTTAGGGGCATTTCGATGGGCAGGCGGTCGCCAATCCACCCCTTCCAGCAGTAAGGATAATTGGGCGTGTGTTAAATGCACTGCACCGGATTGGGCCGCAGGCCAAACGAATTTACCTTGCTCCAATCGCTTATAGTACATGCACAATCCCTGGCCGTCCCACCAGAGTAATTTTATCCGATCACCTCGACGCCCTCGAAACACAAACACCTGACCTGCAAACGGATCTTTGCTCAACACATGTTGCACTAACGCCGCTAAACCATCGAAGCCTTTACGCATATCGGTGTGACCGGCACACAGCCAGATACGCAGGTCGTGAGATAACGTAATCATAATAATGCCGATAATAATAGACGTACTATTTGCTCGTCGGCCTGATTCACTGTCACACGATGACCCGTGGTAAGCTCCACGGTAATCGAAGTGGAGGCTGGAGCAGGTTGCTTAAGCGGTGACGGGATCACCGGCAAAAACGCAGCGGGTTCTTCTTTGTGCGGTAACGACAGCATGCCCATTGCAACGCGCACCCAGCGAGACTGGCCCTTTTTAACTTCTCGTATCCAGCGGAACACCTGGTTAGTATTGATGATATTTTCTCTGGCAATCAGCGAGACTGAACGAGAAGAAGTGGTGGCTTGGTCGTAAGCGATCAATATAGACCCGGACTACCCCATTTTATCTAATACGCTCGTCAATTTTTTGTCCGCGAATTTCTCTT
>CATMRP010000187.1 GCA_950073835.1 uncultured Alteromonadaceae bacterium | reverse complement strand
CTACCGGCGGATTTTGAATCCGCTGCGTCTACCAATTTCGCCACTCTGGCATCAAATTTTGATGTTTGCAAAGTATAGAAACTTTGCAAATCTTTGCAAGCACCATCTGAAAATAAATATTTTACTTTACAGTTGGTTAGCTTTCTTTCACACAACGCGCAGTGTATTTTGAATCCGCTGCGTCTACCAATTTCGCCACTCTGGCACAGATAGATGTGCTGTGACTGCGTAACAGTCAGGTTGCGAATTATAACGATGTCATAGAGGCTGACAAGCGTTTTTTAGTGATTCTTCAATAAGCGACTAAATAATATGCTGATTTGCGCCTGGTTTTACCGGGTAGCCCAGAAAATTTTTGCAAGCTTGTTGGTTAGTAATGGTTTTTATTCATATACCCATAGACTCAATAGGAACCCCAGCAAGGCGCTAGTGTTAAAATTTATTTTTAAAAAGTTTAAAAAATAACCTGACACAGTCGAATAAGGGTGCTAGGATCCTTGCGCCTTTGAAAGGTTCTATTATATTTGAAAATTGCTCGTTCCGTTGATCCATTGTAAGTCCCTTGCGCGATTCACATTAGATACGATTACTGAATCAAGCCTGCCGCAAAACAGATAGCCCTTCAATGCAACACCGGTTGTTACAACCACTTAAATTTATTACTTATTGGAGTTATCTATGTCTACTTCTACAGGCACAGTAAAATGGTTTGACGAAGCTAAAGGTTTCGGTTTTATTTCTCAGGCTGACGGCGGCAAAGATGTATTCGTACATTTCCGCGCTATCAAATCTGAAGGCTTCCGCACTTTAGCTGAAGGTCAGAACGTGCAGTTCACTATCGAACAAGGTAACAAAGGTCCTCAGGCTGCTGACGTAGTAGTACTGTAAGACAGTTGTTCTTAAGAACAGGCACCTTCGGGTGCCTGTTTTGTTTCTGGCTCCAGATCATTTTTCTTCAGCTTTCCACATCCTGTCCAAACGCTTAACCGTCTACTTTTGTTCTGAACTGTGGCACACTTGCGGCCATCGCTGTCAGACACATCGCAACCATGGTTAAAAAAGTAAAAAACACTCCAACAGAACAAACCAATCAGTCATCGCAACAAGCTGAGCAATCTGCCCGTGCCGGATTCGTGCGGCGACTGGCTGCTATGATATACGATGCTTTGGTGGCTACGGCAGTAGGCATGTGTGCGGCCATGGTGTTAATTGTGGTGTTGGTGGTCTCACTAAAGAATGGCTGGCTTGATTTACAGGGTTACAGTGAACCCAATCAATTACTTGGCGGGTCTGTGATGTATAAAACGCTGATCCAGGTCTGGGTTGGTCTGTGGGTCGCCGGGTTTTTCTTGTGGTTTTGGAAACGTGGTGGTCAAACACTGGGAATGCGAGCCTGGCGGTTACGCATATACAGCACTTCCAACGAGCCGGTAGGCTGGGGCCGACTGGTACTGCGATTAATTGCTTCGCTGGGGGGCCTGGGTACTTTGTTAGTTTTGTTAGACGTAAAGAACAAGCAATCCTTGCAAGACCGGCTGGCACAAACCGAAGTGCTTAAACTGACTAAAGAGCAGAATAATCATAAGAGCTGGTGAATAGAATCAACAAATCAAGAAATCAAGGGGTCAGAGTACATCAAGTTCATTCATGTACTCTGACCCCTTGATTTCTTGATTTACCTGGAGAGTAGTGCTGCAGCTACGGCAGCGAAGAGAATGCTGGGCAGCAGAGCGCCGAGTACCGGCGGAATGTTATAAACCAGGCTCAGTGGGCCAAACACTTCATTGGTGATGAAAAAGCCGAAGCCGGTTAATACGCCCATAATAATTCGCGCCCCCATCGTCACACTTCGCAATGGTCCGAATATGAAAGACAGCGCCATTAACAGCATTACACTAACGGTAACCGGTTGCAGTACTTTACGCCATAATGCCAGCTCGTAGCGGCTGGTATCCTGCTTGTTATTGGCCCGGTAAGTGATGTATTCCTGCAAGCCCTGAATCGACAACGCTTCGGGCTTCACGGTAACGATACCCAGTTTGTCTGGCGTTAAAGACGAGTCCCAGCGCCAGGTTGGCTGTACATCGGCGGTAATGGCGTCTGCGCCAAAGTAGGTGTGTGTGACCTGCGTCAGCGTCCAGCCGTTTTGTTCGTAAAAGCCGCCACTGGCATTGGTGATGCTGTCCAGTTGTAAGCCATCATTGAACCGGTAGATGGTGACTTCCTGCAATGAATCGCGGCTCATTACCTGGCCAATACTCACGAAGTGATCGCCGTCTTTGGCCCACACATATTTATCGGAGGAAAACAGCGAGCCGCCGGTTATGGCTTCGGTACGCAGCTCTTTGGCGCGGGATTCACTCACCGGGGTGATCCATTCGCCCACCGCCATCACCACAATAATCATCACTACGGCCGATTTCATGGCTGAGGTAATTAAGTTCCAGCGGCTAAGGCCAGCCGCCTGCATCACTACCAGTTCGCTATTGCTGGCCAGTAAGCCCATGCCGATAAGTCCGCCAAGCAATACTGCCATCGGGAAGAATTGTTCCAGGTCCCGGGGTAAGCTAAGCAGCACGTACACCAGTGCGGCCAGCATGTCGTAATTGCCTTCGCCGACTTTACGTAACTGCTCTACAAATTTGATCAGGGCACTCAGGCCTATTAAAACTGAAAGGGTTACCGTAACGGTACCCAGCAAGGTTCTGGCGATATACCAGTCGAGAATGCGGATCATGATTTTCTCCGCTTCAGCATGGCTTTAATTTCGGTGCCGAATTTACGGTCCCGGGCGAGCAGGGTAAAGCCGATGATCAGCATAATGCCGTGTACCCACCACAAGCCAAGCTGGATGGGTATTTTGCCGTCTTCCAGCACGCGTCGGCTGGCCAGCAGCAGCATAAAGTAACCAAGGTACAATAAAATCGCCGGGAACATCTTTCCAAAGCGCCCCTGGCGCGGATCCACCGCACTGAGCGGTACCGCTATCAGCACCAGAAAAGGAATCGATAGCGGAATGGCCAGCCGCCATTGCAGCTCTGCCAGCGCTTCTGTGGAGCCGTCTTCAAGTAATTCCATGGTGGGGATTACCGACACTTTTTTACGTTTTTGCTGTTGTTCCGGGTCGTCTATCTGGATTTGATACTCATCGAAAGCCACTACCCGAAAATCCAGACGACGCTGCTCACCCTCGTACTGATTACCGTTATTCAGAATTAACTGGCGGGTGCCGTCCGGTTCTTTGTTAACCGTGCCTTGCTCGGCGTAAACCACCCGAACCTGCTCGTCACCTTCATTTTTTTGCTGGGCCAGAAAGACTTTCTGAAGTGAGTTGTCACTACCTATATCATGTACGAATATTACGGCTTCCTGGTTGCCGGTTTGTTGGAATCGGCCGGGAATAATGGCACTGAAACCGGCTTCTGCCTTGGCTTGCTCGCGCAGATTATATTCACTCTCTGCGGCCAGTGGTGCCAGATACAGGGTAACAACGCCAGTCACCACCATAATGATGAACGATAAAAATAACATTACGCGGGTCACATACCATTCGCTGATCCCGCAGGCCCGCATGACGGTCATTTCGCTGTCTACATACAGCCTGCCGTAAGCCATCATAATGCCCAAAAAGGCGCTGATTGGAATTACCAGCGAAGCGAGTACCGGGGCATATAAAGACAGGAAGCCGAGCACCAGACTGGCCGGGATGTCACCCTCTGAGGCGTCTCCCAAAACACGGACAAATCGCAGGGTAATAAAAATGGCCATCAATATTAAAAATATGGCGATTTGCGATTTAAGCGTTTCCTTAAGCAGATAGCGGAATATCAGCATATCTGGCCTGTGCAAAAAGTCGGAATTTTAGTGAAAGCGGCTATAATTTTGAGTAAACTTACCATTTTTACAAGTTTTGCCAGTAATAACTAACCGTTGGTTCCGGAAGGCGCGTTTGCCTGAACCGTGAATTATCACGTTGACGCGCCCTACGCAGGATTGAATTCGTGCGTATTAAACCATAAAGCAAGGCAAAACGGCATGTAAAATTGTTCCGGGCCAACCAGACAGAACAAAAAGAGGTGATACAGTGGAGTTTAACGTAAAGAGCGGCAGTCCAGAGAAACAACGCAGTGCATGTATTGTGGTGGGCGTTTATGAGCCGCGACGTTTGTCCGGCGTTGCCGAACAACTGGACGCAATTAGTGAAGGATACATCAGCAATCTGCTGCGCCGTGGCGACCTCGAGGGTAAAGCCGGTCAGATGTTGCTGCTCCACCACGTTCCTAATGTATTAAGCGAGCGGGTGCTGTTGGTTGGTTGTGGAAAAGAACGCGAACTGGACGAGCGTCAGTACAAGCAGATCATCGCTAAAACCATTCAAACCCTTAACGAAACCGGTTCAATGGAAGCCGTGTGTTTCTTAACCGAGCTGCACGTTAAGGGTCGTGATACCTACTGGAAAGTACGCCAGGCGGTCGAAACCTCACAAGATACCCTGTATACCTTCCTGCAACTGAAGACCAAAAAAGGCGAGCCGCGCCGTCCGCTGCGTAAAATTGTTTTCAACGTGCCCACCCGTCGCGAACTTACCGTGGGTGAAAAAGCGGTTGAGCACGGCCTGGCCATTGCCAAGGGCGTTAAGGTAACCAAAGACGTGGCTAACATGCCACCAAACATCTGCAACCCGGCGTACCTGTGGGAACAGGCGCAGCAAATGGCTGAAGAGTATGACAGCGTTAGCGTGGAAGTGGTTAACGAAGCCAACATGAAAGATCTGGGGATGAATTCTTACCTGGCAGTGGGTCGTGGCTCAGAAAATGAATCACTGATGAGTATTATTCATCATAAAGGCGGCGCCGATGATCAGGCACCACTGGTGCTGGTAGGTAAAGGCCTTACCTTCGATTCGGGCGGTATTTCATTGAAGCCAGGCGATGGCATGGACGAAATGAAGTACGACATGGGCGGCGCAGCTTCCGTACTGGGTGTAATGCATACGGTGGCGGCGCTTAATCTGCCTATTAACGTTATTGGCGTACTGGCCGGTTGTGAAAACATGCCGGATGCCAACGCTTATCGCCCAGGTGATATTTTAACCACCATGTCGGGTCAGACAGTTGAAGTGTTAAACACCGATGCGGAAGGCCGTTTGGTACTGTGTGATGCACTGACTTACGTTGAGCGTTTCGACCCGGAAACCGTGGTTGATGTAGCCACCTTAACCGGTGCCTGTATTATCGCGCTGGGTAAACATGCTACCGGCCTGATGAGTACCCATAATCCACTGGCTCATGAGCTGTTAAATGCCTCTGAGCAAGCATCAGACCGCGCATGGCGCCTACCGTTGTGGGATGACTATCAGGAGCAACTGGAAAGCCCGTTTGCCGATATGGCTAACATTGGCGGTCGTCCGGCCGGTTCAATTACCGCAGGCTGTTTCCTGTCGCGCTTTACCAAGAAATATAACTGGGCGCACCTGGACATCGCGGGTACCGCTTGGAACAGTGGTAAGAACAAAGGCGCAACCGGTCGCCCGGTGCCTATGCTCGCGCAGTTCCTGATGAACCGTGCTGGTTTAGGCGCAGAGGATTAAAGGTTAATGCCTGCCGTTCGATTTTACGCACTGGCTGAGGCGTCTGTTTCACCTGCAGGGCACGAAAGTGTGCCTGCGGTGTGCGCTAAAGCCTGCGAACTCACCGCCGAACTCTATTCGCAGAAGAAAAAGAGTGTGGTACTTTGCGCAGACCAGGCTCAGGCCGAAGCTGTCGATCAGCTTTTATGGCAATTGCCAGCGGCGCGATTTGTGCCGCACAACCTTGCCGGTGAGGGCCCCAATGGCGGCACACCGGTAGAAATCGTCTGGCAGCCTCAGTCGCTGCCACGCAAACAATGTCTGATTAACGTTAGCGGGAAAATGGTAGATAACTTCAACCAGTTTCAGCAAATTATCGATTTTGTGCCGGTGGAAGAAGCGGCCAAACAACAAGCCCGCGAACGTTACAAACAATTTCAACAAGCCGGTTGCCAGATGCAATTCCTGCCGGCCTAAAAAAGAGACTTTTCGAGACACTCCATGGACAAAACCTACGAACCCCAATCGATCGAAAAACAGTGTTATCAGCGCTGGGAAAACGAAGGCTTATTCAAAGCCAAGGGCGATGAAGCGCCAACGGGGAACCCTTACTGTATTTTACTGCCGCCGCCTAATGTTACCGGCAGCCTGCATATGGGCCACGGCTTTCAGCAAACCATAATGGACGTGCTGACCCGTTATCATCGAATGAAAGGCGATAATACGCTGTGGCAGGTGGGAACCGACCACGCTGGTATTGCCACCCAAATGGTGGTTGAGCGTCAGTTAAATGCCGAAGGCAAAACCCGTCACGATCTGGGGCGCGAAGCGTTTATCGACAAAATCTGGGAGTGGAAAGAGCACTCAGGTGGCACCATCACCAGTCAGATGCGCCGTTTAGGCACCTCACCAGACTGGGACCGTGAAGTGTTTACCATGGATGAAAACCTGTCCAAAGCGGTCACCGAAGTGTTTGTACGATTACACGATGACGGCCTGATCTACCGCGGCAAACGTTTGGTTAACTGGGATCCGGTACTGCACACTGCAGTTTCCGATCTTGAAGTGCTTAACGAAGAAGAAGCCGGCCATATGTGGCACATGCGCTACCCGCTGGCCGACGGCAGCGGTAGCATTGTAGTAGCGACTACTCGCCCTGAAACCATGCTGGGCGACACCGCTGTGGCGGTACACCCGGAAGATGAGCGTTATCAGGACTACATAGGCAAAGAAATCCGCTTACCGATCACCGGCCGTTTAATCCCTATCATTGCTGATGATTATGTGGACCCGGAGTTTGGTACCGGCTGCGTTAAGATTACGCCGGCACACGATTTTAACGATTACGACATGGGTAAGCGTCACGGCTTGCCGATGATCAATATCTTCACCCCGGATGCCAAAGTTAATGACGAAGCGCCAGAAGCCTATCAGGGGCTCGACCGCTTTGATGCGCGTAAAGCCATTGTGGCACAGCTCGAAGCAGACGGTGCGCTGGTTAAAATTGACGACCACAAACTTAAAGTGCCGCGCGGCGATCGCACGGGTGCGGTTATCGAACCTTACCTCACCGATCAGTGGTATGTGGCAATCGAAGAGTTGGCGAAGCCAGCTATCGAAGCGGTAGAAAGCGGCGAAATTCGTTTTGTACCGGAGAACTGGAATAAAACCTACTACCAGTGGATGCACAATATTCAGGACTGGTGTATCTCCCGTCAGCTTTGGTGGGGCCATCGCATTCCTGCCTGGTATGACAACGAGGGCAACGTTTACGTTGGTCGCACAGAAGACGAGGTGCGTAACAAATATCACCTGGAAGCGGGCGTACAGCTAAACCAGGACGAAGACGTGCTGGATACCTGGTTCTCCTCGGCATTATGGCCGTTTGCCACCATGGGCTGGCCGGAAGAAACCCCGGAACTGGAAACTTTTGTGCCGTCGTCGGTTCTGGTGACCGGCTTCGATATTATTTTCTTCTGGGTAGCGCGCATGATCATGATGACCAAGCGCTTTACCGGCAAAATCCCATTTAAGGATATCTACATTACCGGCCTTATTCGCGACGAAAGCGGCGACAAAATGTCGAAGTCGAAAGGCAACGTGCTGGATCCTATCGATTTGATCGACGGTATCGACCT
The DNA here is from genome assembly GCA_950073835.1 of uncultured Alteromonadaceae bacterium. Classification (GTDB taxonomy): domain Bacteria; phylum Pseudomonadota; class Gammaproteobacteria; order Enterobacterales; family Alteromonadaceae; genus Alteromonas. The sequence continues at coordinate 1,150 of CATMRP010000187.1, read as the reverse complement.
GGAATCACTGGTGGCTAAACGTACCACTGGTATGATGCAGCCACAACTGGCCGCTAAAATTGAAAAACGCACCCGCAAGCAGTTCCCGGAAGGCATTCACGCCTACGGTACTGATGCGCTGCGTTTTACGTTTGCAGCCATGGCATCAACCAGTCGTGATATCAACTTTGATATGGGCCGGGTAGAGGGCTACCGTAACTTCTGTAATAAAACCTGGAATGCCTCGCGCTTTGTACTGATGAACACCGAAACCGAAGATACCGGTCGTGACGGTGGCGAGTTAGTACTGAGCTTGGCCGATAAGTGGATTTGGGCGCAGTTTCAGCAAACTCTGGTGGAATTTGAAAAAGCGCTTTCTGATTATCGCTTTGATATTGCTGCACAAACGGTTTATGAGTTTACCTGGAACCAGTTCTGCGACTGGTACCTGGAGCTTACCAAGCCGGTACTGAATAACGATGAGTCGAGCGACGCTGAAAAACGCGGTACCCGTCATACACTTATCAATGTGCTTGAAAGCCTGCTGCGCTTACTGCACCCGTTAATGCCATTTATTACCGAAACCATCTGGGAACGTGTGGCACCGCTCAGTGCGCTGGATTTCAACGCTGGCGACAGCATCATGGTGCAGGCTTTCCCGGCGGTAGATGCCGCTAAGCAGGATGAGCAGGTATTGGCCGACATCGAATGGGTTAAGCGCTTTATCGTAGGTATTCGTAACATTCGTGGTGAAATGGATATTGCACCGAGCAAGCCACTTCCTGCACTGCTGCGTAACGTTAGCAGCGAAGACGAGCGCCGTTTAGGTATTTCCCGCACCTTTATCGACCGCCTTGCGCGTCTTGAGTCCATTACGGTGCTTAAGGAAGGTGAAGAAGCACCAGCCAGTGCGGCAGCGGTAGTGGGTGAGATGGAAATTCTTATTCCGATGGCCGGCCTGATTGATAAAGAAGCCGAGCTTGCCCGTATTGCTAAAGCCATGGGTAAACTGGAACAAGACGTAGCCCGCTTTAAAGGTAAGCTGTCTAACGAGAAGTTTGTTAGCAATGCGCCGGAAGCCGTGATTGAAAAAGAAAAAGCCAAGCTGGCTGATTCTGAGTCACAATTAGCTAAGCTGAAAGCTCAGCACGAGACGATTGCTGCGCTGTAA
>CATMRP010000186.1 GCA_950073835.1 uncultured Alteromonadaceae bacterium | reverse complement strand
AAAGATAACAGCCTGCAGCGGTGGTTAGATGCAGATACTGTCGAGCCACAGGCGCTTGAAGATTTATTAACACCAAAAATACGCCACTGGTTTAAAGTACAGCCCATTAATAAGCCTTCACTCTATCAGCCTGCCGGAGCGTCATTTGAACTTGAACCGGATTAATCAGTAATAAAAACGGGTGTTATGTGAAAAGGATATCAATGTGAATTCTCTGGTTATTTTAGCGAGTTCGAGATCCGGTGGGAATACTGCTAGGTTGTCTCAAGAGATAGCAAAACGTCTTCAAGCTGATTTCGTTGACCTTCTGGGTCTATCTATTTCGTATTTTGATTACCAACATCGCAATATTGCTGATGACTTTATTCCACTAATGGAACGCATTGTTACCGCAGATTTTGTGGTGTTCGCAACACCTGTATACTGGTATTCAATGTCAGCTCAACTAAAAACCTTCTTCGACAGGTTTACTGATTTGCTGACGGTAAAAAAAGAACTTGGTCGTAAACTACGTGGTTTACCAATATCAGTCATTGCAACAGGAACGGATGCGGAATTGCCTTCTGATTTCGAAACCCAGTTCGAATTAATTGCTGATTACCTTGGACTGGTATATCGCGAACCGCTATATTGTTGCTGCGCTGATGGTTTTAACCTTCAGCAACATCAGCAGGCAATTCAGGGTTATCTTGACAGAATCTCTAACTAAATTGCATTTGTCTCTCGCGTGTTAGGGGGAGCGACCTCGTCTTAGTCGCATACGCGTTTACGTTTAATATTGAGAACCCTGTATAACTTGAGACATTGAAAGGACTAATACAGCAATGAAAGGAACCGTAATTGTGCTAAACGGAACCTCTAGTTCTGGTAAAACAACTTTAGCTAAAGCAATTCAATCCATGGACAGTGAAGTTTTTTTGCATTGTTCTTTAGATGCGTTTTGGGACATGACACCGGCGACTATACCTGCCAGTTCAAAAACGTTTCCAAACATGAAACTAGCACTTTTGAAAACAGTAAAGGCACTCATTGAAACGGGTCATAATGTCGTAGTGGATATTATTTTTAGCGGCCAAAAAACCTACCTTGAATTAGGACAAGAGCTCAATGGGGTAGACTTGTTGATGGTGAAAGTTGACTGTCCACTAGAAGTATTAAAAAAAAGAGAAATGGCCCGTGGTGACAGAAAAACTGGTTTGGCCGAGTCACAATATGAGAGTATTCATGAGGGAGTTAGCTATGATTTAATTGTTAATACTTTCTCTCAATCAACAAAAGAGTGTGCCCGGTTAATATTAGGCAGAGTATAGGTTTGGCACAGAACAACCAAATCAAGACACTCGCGTTGTTCACTGGGATGCTAACGCATGGGCTGCGTCATGTGATTGCTAATTTTAACCCATCTCATATCTTCCCTCAGTGTTGAGTTATATTATGCCTATGGAGACTTCACATGGACGAACAGCTAACAGATAAAATTAAACTCATTTGGGAAAATGCCAAATCACATTCTCCTCTTAGGCAAAAGAGTGCAGTGTGTGTTTCAACCATAGATTCTGCGGGTTTTCCTCAATCGCGCTTTGTTGACCTCAAGGAAGTTGATCAGCGAGGTTTTACTTTTTGTACATCTTACAACTCTGAAAAAGGCATACACCTCTCGCAAAACCCCAAAATTTCTTTGCTTGCCTGGTGGGATCACATTGGCTACCAAATACGTGTTGTGGGAAAAGCGGAAGCTATTTCCAGCGAACTGGCAGATAAGTTTTGGTTTACTCGCTCCAAGAATGCACGTGTCGCTACTACTTGTTTTAAACAAAGCGAGGTCTGGGATCCTGCAGTTTCAATGGAAGAACAATACTCTGCTGCGCTTGCCGCTTCATCCAAACCAATTGCTCGCCCTAATTCATGGGGTGGTTATACTGTTGTACCAGATTCAATAGAAATACTAAAATTCAGGACCAATCGAGTACATCTTAGAGAGCAGTATTCAAGGGACGGTTCGTCATGGAATATGCAGTTGTTACAGCCTTAATACATTCTGCAGTTGCCTAAAGGAACACGACAATAAAATACACAACTGATGACGTAACAAAGCCGGTTTAACGATGAAATTAACATGCTGTGATAAATTTAAAAACTGGAAATTTTCAGGTTCGGTCAGTGTGTTAGACATGTTTGGGCTTACTATTCTGCTAGCGTTTTACTTGTTTGCTATTGCCGTGATTAGTGTTGTTGTAGGGAGTCTTTTTTATTCAATCTTCATGGCCTTTTTTGAGTTTGGTCAATTCAGGTTTTTGTTAGAGTTTGGTGTTGAGTTTGCACTTTTTATCGTGCTCTTAGTAAAATCACTGGGAAAATTTTTCCATGCTTGCAGTTATTTGCTCAACTACAGGTTAATCATCAGGCAGAGGTGTTCAGTATGTGGCTGCGCCAATACCTTGTTGGATGTGCCGAGAAATACCGATCCGTTTTAGCGTGGTGAATATAGGGCAGTGTAGCTAGAAAACGCAATCCGCTGAGAGCCGCTCCGGCGCGTGCATCACGAAGATTGAGTTCATTGCGGCGTTTTCACTAAAGGGAATTTATGTCAAAAGTTACATTAAAGGGTTTTATTTTAGTGCCTGCGTCAGAACTTTCAGTAGTAAAGCAGGCGTTGGTAGGGCATAAACAGCTGACGCTGGAAGAGCCTGGCTGCATTACCTTCAAAGTTATTGAAAATAAAAAGGATCCGCTTCGTTTTGATGTTTATGAAGAGTTCACGAGTCAAATCGCTTTTGAGCAACATCAACAAAGGGTAAGAGATTCTGACTGGGGCAAGGTTACCGTGAATGTAGAACGTCATTATCAAATTATTAAATAAACTGTTGTTGCTTCATTTTCCTGGCAACCGTTCCAAGGCATCGTTACTCTCTTCCAGAGAAATCGACAAACCCTATACATAACAAAATTTTGTAAGAATTCTTGTGGTCTTCACGTGGCACATTAAAAAGTTGATATAGTCTGTTGAAATAATCACGTTAGACAGCCTGTCTTTATAACAGTGTCTGAAAGTTCTGCCTGCAGCGAGGCCACCGAGAGTCTTAGATAATGTCAGGCCATTTTGATAGTAAGTCAGGAAGCGCATTTTTTAAAAGGAGTTTTAAGTGAGAGTCTTTAAATGGCTGGTGTCGTCTGTACTTTTGATTGCCATTGTTATTGTGGCCGTTGGTTACCTGTATCTGTACATCCTTCCTACCGGGCCAGAAAGAACCGAAGCAAAACCTTTTCCCACAGGTAAAGACAGCTTCGTCATTAACGCCTATCAACATACCGATCGCAAAACCATCAGAGTCTGGACATACAAACCAGCAAAATGGACGCCAGACGATCCGGTACTTTTTGTTATGCATGGCATGGGCAGAAATGCGGAGGATTATCTCGATGCATGGACAGAGCTTGCTGAGCAGAAAGGAATAATGCTGGTTGCTCCCGAATTTGCCAGTAAGTTCTATCGGGTCATTACGAATGACTATCAGGAAGGAAATTTAGAGAGTTATTTTGGCTGGCAAAACCCCGAAAGTGAGTGGGCTTTTACCGTAGTGGAAAATGTTTTTGACCATGTGAATAACGTAAACGGGCTTTCTCTTGATGGTTACCATATCTTCGGGCATTCGGCCGGCGGTCAGTTTGTTCAGCGCATGGTGGCGATGAAGCCGCAATCGCGTATTAAAAAAGCCATAGCAGCCAACGCCGGCACGTATTCGTTTATGGATGAGATGGTGCCTTACCCTTACGGACTGGGTGACGTTAATTATAGTTTGAAAGAATCTTTTGCTAAACATCTGGTGGTACTGCTTGGTGAGCTGGATAACAATGCCAAACAAGGGCGGCTGGACCAAACCGAAATGGCAATGGAACAGGGGCCTAATCGACTCGAACGGGGCGCAAACTTTTTTAAAACGGCTAGAACCATAGCCAGGAATAACGGCTTCGATTTTAACTGGAAGTTACAGGTTGTGCCTGATGTAGGCCATGAGTATAAACGGATGTCTGAGGCAGCGGCAAAGCTCCTTTGATTAAGGCATTGATGAGGTGCGCAGAAGCTGATGGAGAAAACATGAGTAATCCGGGAAAGCTATTCTTTTTCTGCGGCAAAATGGGCGCGGGTAAATCCACCCATTCCAGACTTGTTGCGCAAGACAATAACGCGCTGCTGATTGCAGAAGATGATTGGCTCACAGCGCATTACCCTGGGCTGATTCAAACCTTTGACGATTACATCAAGTATTCAGCACTTGTCCGGCCATTTATTAAAAGCCATGTAAAGGGCTTACTTAACATCGGCGTGAATGTTGTGATGGACTTTCCTGCCAACACGGTAAAACAAAGAGCCTGGTTTACATCGCTGTGTACCGAAACACACAGTGAACACGAACTCTGCTATTTAGATGTTTCTGATGAACAGTGTTTAGCGCAAATTGCCCAACGTCGCGTTGAACAGCCGCAAAGAGCAAAATTTGATACAGAAGCGGTTTTTCATCAGGTCACCCGGTACTTTGAGGCGCCAACTGGCAGTGAGAATCTCAATATAGTTCACGTGACGTGATACGACTACTCGTTGCCAGTTTTGTGACCAATGACGTTACATATTTTAAGGTTTAAAAAATGAATAAAATTCTGTTCGCGCTAGCGCTTACATTAATTTCTTTTTCGTCTTTATCAGCAACCAGCAGATACGACAGGGTGGCGAAAGAGTATGAAAAAATTGCGCTTAAGGCGAACGTGGTAGAAGGCGCAAAAATGCAGGGCGTATGCCTGGTACAGTTAAAGGAACTGACATTCAAAAAGAAAAATGAATTTGATCCCATCTCTGAATGGGTAAACTATCGTTCGGTATCCTTACTCGAACAGTATTCGCCGTGCGAGGTGCTTATTATGCTAGAAGTGGCAAACGATATGATCCGGGATGAAAATCAGTAAACAGATGGATTTACTTCTGAACAAGCGCTTACCGATTAGAAAATAACCGTGGAAACTGTATTAATTCCGTTGGGCATTATCGCTTTCTTTTTGTATTTGCCGTTTGGTCTGGCTAAATGGACAGCGTCTGAAAAATCACAGAATGCGCATTTTACCACTGGCTTAAAGGCCGCATTGCCTCATTTAAGAAGCTTTCTGGGGATCGGCTTAATGCCATTGTTAGCCATCATCTGGAGCTACGATGCATTTGGTAACCCGTATTTAAGTGCGGCTATATTCTCTGCAACATTTTATGCACTGGTTTATTTGCATGATGAGACTCAAGCGTGCTTTAAGACGTTCAGGCTGTTTCGATATCTTACCCATGGCTATGTAGTATCGGGAGCCTTGGTTTGCTTGTTTGTTTTTAATCTCTTTGGCGGCCTGATTTTAGTACTCGCTTGCTTGTATTGGTTTTTGCAGTGTTTGAAATTTTTGGGTAAAAACAGTCAAAGTAAAGCTGAATGAAGCTACCCCGAGCCCCGGGTAAAGTGCCAGTTAGCAACTAAGGAAAGATAATAATGGTAGTTATTTACGGCATCAACAAACAACTCAACCTGATAAAGCGTGAATTGTCCGATGCTATCCATGCCTGCATGCAATCGGTTTTAGCTATGCCAGAAGATAAACGGGCGCATCGCTTTATGCCACTTGATGAAAGTGATTTTTTCTACCCGGGTGGCAGAACAGAGGCGTACACTGTTATCGAAATTAATATGATGAAGGGCAGAACGCCTGAAACACAAAAGGCGTTGATCAAAGCGTTATTCAGTAACATTTCCTCTGCAGTGGGTATTGCGCCTGTCGATATTGAAATCACCATCAAGGAACAGGAAAAATATCAATGGGGATTTCGCGGCATAACAGGTGACGAAGCGGCGGATTTACAATATAAAGTGGATGTCTGATCACTGGTATGGCGCCGGTTTTTCCATAGTAACAACAGGGCAATTGCTTGTTTCCATTATTATTTATAGTCGCCAGCTTTGCGGGCAATTTTACGGGTTTTCGGATTACCCTTAGATTACTGAAGGTAACAGAGAAGCTAAATAAACGGAGTCTGTTGCTTACTTTTGCTTTTTTGACAGTACAGGTGATTTCCGGGGTGCTGATTTACTATTCAGGCCTGGCAGAGCCCGCCGGTACGATAATGTCGATAGTGATATTCAGCTTTGTGTTAAGAAAGTTTCTTGTACTCAAGCTTTGGCAAATAATCGTAATTCCTATTGGGGTTTCTTTACTGTCGTCGTTTATTCTGGCGGTAACGTTATTACTCTATATGAGTTTTTTTGAGACAGTTTCGCTGAGTTAATTAAACCTTAATTTACAATCTATACTGTGGAGCAGTTAAAAAAAGGATAGAGTCGTGATTAGCTATACGACTCAAACGGATTGAAAAGGATGATTCTTCATGAAGGTATTGTTTACTTTCCTGGTCGTCATGGTGATGATAGAAAAACTCGCCGGATTAATGGGATCCGCGTTTTTTGAGATTTCCATGTTTACGATTTCTTCATTCCCCGCTCTGTTTCACTATTTTACCAAGCTTATGGTTTTAGTGGTTGTGTACCTGATCATCGATAAGATATTTAGCGCGTTAATTAAAACAAAACCGACGGTATAGCCGCAGTTGAACACGGAGTGAAAACAGGCGTTGTGAGTGGCCATCAGTTGAAACAACATAACCTGGTGCATTTAAGCTTTCCGTCTATTGTGAAGATATTCGCGGTGTTTGCGATATCTCTCGATCTATTTTTTTGCTGTTTTTATTTACTGTTCCTCTTGTTAGGCTTTGAAGTGCCAGCACCTGGTGTGTTTTTCGTCGACTTGTTAGCGATGCCCTTTCTTTTTATATTATTCGCAACATTAGGATACCCGTTTTTTGCTTTGTTAAACCGGCTCAGGGGTGGTTTGTTTTTAACGGTGTTACGTGGCAAAGAACCCTCCGTCGGTAAGTCATAACGTTGTTATAACCGAGGGTTTTTTAATTGTTGTCGGGTAACTGTCGGCCGGTTGTCGTTACCCACCAGGTCCCGGTGGTGTATAGTGTTACGGCATTCACAACAATAAAGAGAATATCTGTGAAATCATTGAGACTCACCCGGCACTGGTCGCAGGAGCAACTGGCGCAATTAAGTAATTTAAACGTTCGCACAATCCAGCGGATTGAAAAGGGCGAGGGCGCTGGCCTGGAAACGCTCAAATCGCTGGCATCCGTGTTCGAAATCTCTGTGGATGATCTTAAAGCCGTCATTGAGCGGGATAACCAGTCCCGGAGTGAAGAAAGTTTGAGCTCTGAAAACGGCAATGAAATGCATGAACAGGTAAAGACAAAAGTAAAAGCGATCAAGTATTTTTATGCTTTCACGGCTTTTTTAGTCGCAGTATTTGTATTGTTTATGCTGCCAAATTATAACGGTGGCGAGAATACCGGCCCGTTGATTGTGATCTTCTTATCGTTTGCAACGCTAGTTGCAGGCCTGGCGATTTATGTTTTTGAGCCCTTTGGTGCAAAATGGGAAAAAGCAAAAGTCGCGAAAATAATGCAACAGCAAAACGAAGAGCGTCGCCTGGATAACACACACTAAACCACGGTGTTTTACACTTCATGTGGTTTTGTGATTCGGGCGTCATTAACTGATAAGGGAGTGTCAGCGAGTAATGGAAATTATTCTGGTGCGTCATGGCCGTCCGTTAAATGCCGGCAATGCACTACTGAATGCTGCGGGATTTGCCAACTGGGTGAAAAACTATAATCACTCATTGGTTTCAGAACAGAGTTCGCCCTGTAAGTTTAGCCAGGCAAAATATAACGATCATTATCTTGTCTCGAGCGATCTGCCACGAGCGGTACATAGCTGCTCAATATTTTCTGGTAGTCAGCCACATTATCAGTCGAAATTATTTCGTGAGATGGATATTCCTCGCTATAAGCTGCCTTTTACCATCAGGGCATGGAGCTGGGTTTATCTCAACCGCGCGTTATGGATGCTGGGTTTAAAGGGGCGCTTTGAGTCTTATGTTCAGGCCAGACAGCGAGCACAGCTGGCTGCCAGTGAACTTATAGCAATGGCGCAACAACACGGTAAAGTCATGGTATTTTCACACGGTTATTTAATCCTGCATATAAGAAAACACCTTCGCTGTTACGGGTTAACACAAACGCAAAAATCCAATAGTTACTGGGGTATTTCGGCTTTTAAAGATTAACTACAGTTTAGCCTTACACCTGTGATAACCTCAATTTGACGGGTGTTTGAGCGGGTCCCTTCGGGACTTCATTAACGGATCAGAAGAAAGGAAACCACCATGACTTATGTAGATGGCTATGTAATCCCGGTGTTAGCAGAGAACAAAGAAAAATATATCGAGCAAGCTAAAATTGCTGCGAGCGTATTTAAGGAACACGGGGTCATCGAGATTTATGAAAATTGGGGCGATGATGTTCCCGAAGGCGAAGTCACCTCGTTTTACAAGGCGGTGCAATGTGCAGAGGGCGAAGTGGTAGTGTTTTCCTGGGCGGTGTGGCCGTCCAAAGAAGCTCGGAATGAGGGCTGGAAAGCGCTTATGGAAGATCCCAGAATGAAACCAGATGCCGACAACCCCATGCCATTTGATGGAAAACGCCTTATCTACGGCGGGTTCTCTACTATTGTTCACGAGTGAGTCAGGACTACAGTATTGCCAGTGTTAATGGGCAATAAATGGAATTAGATAACAATGAATATCTGGAACACTTACCAGCTGGCCGCAGACTTAGCCAGTGAAGCACTGAGTCAGAAACAAAAGGCTCAGTACTATATCGCCTGTTTTTATCTGCAGATAGCCTCCACGGTGTTGCCGATGTATTTTCTGGGCTATTCCT
>CATMRP010000185.1 GCA_950073835.1 uncultured Alteromonadaceae bacterium | reverse complement strand
TTGATGTCACTTGCATTTTAATCTCCCTCTGCGATGATATCGGCACTTTTTATTTGCGGAGTGAGTGCGTGGCAAAACGTGTTGCATTATTACTGGTGTTGTTACTGAGTATTTCGGCCTGTGGATACCGCGGCGCCCTATATTTACCAGAGCAACCGCCAGCCAGTGATAGTGAACCTGCCGACGGCTCGACTCCTGATGCACCCGGAGATTCTCGCTAGTGGACCACTTCAGTTACAAAAACCAATCGCTGCACGCTGAAGACATTGACGTAAAGGCGCTGGCCGCCCAGTACGGCACCCCGTTATACGTGTATTCACGTGCCACCCTGGAGCGTCACTGGCACGCCTTCAATGATGCGCTGGGTGATCATCCCCACCTGATTTGCTACGCAGTAAAAGCTAACTCCAATATTGGTGTGCTCAGTGTGCTGGCTAAACTGGGCTCTGGTTTTGATATCGTTTCAGGCGGTGAACTGGCCCGTGTAATTGAAGCCGGCGGCGATATGAGCAAGGTGGTGTTCTCCGGCGTGGGTAAAACCCCACAAGAAATCGAATTTGCCCTGCAACAAGGTATTCACTGTTTTAACGTGGAATCGGAGCCGGAGCTTGAGCGTATCAATGCGGTAGCCGGTAAGCTGGGCAAAAAAGCGCCTATCTCGCTGCGAATTAACCCCGACGTGGATGCTAAGACTCACCCGTACATTTCAACCGGTTTAAAGGCCAATAAATTTGGCATTGCCCGAGAGCGTGCCGTAGAGGTATACAGCCTGGCGGCCAGCCTGGAACATCTAAACGTGGTTGGTATGGACTGCCATATTGGTTCACAGCTTACCGAAACCGGCCCGTTTGTGGATGCGCTGGACCGCTTGCTGGAACTGGTGGATGAACTGTCGGCCAAGGGCATTGAAATCAACCACCTCGACGTTGGTGGTGGTTTGGGTGTTACCTATAAAGATGAAACACCGCCGCACCCGAAAGAGTACGCAAAAGCCATTGCGGCAAAAATGGCTGGCCGCGAGCATCTAACGCTAATCATGGAGCCGGGGCGCGCTATTGCCGCGAACGCCGGGATCATGCTCACCAAGGTAGAATTTGTCAAAGAGGGTGAGGAAAAGAGCTTCGCTATTGTAGATGCGGCCATGAATGACCTCATTCGCCCGTCGCTCTACTCGGCCTGGATGTCAATTATTCCGGTCGACGAAAACCCGACTCATAAATCTCACGTTTATGACGTTGTGGGCCCCATCTGCGAAACCGGTGATTTCATTGGTAAAGACCGCGAGCTGGCGATTGCCCCGGGCGACCTACTGGCCGTGCGTAGCGCCGGTGCTTACGGGTTTGTAATGGCTTCTAACTACAATACCCGCTGCCGCCCGGCAGAGTTACTGGTAGATAAAAGCGATGTTCATGTGGTCAGAGAAAGAGAAAATCTAAAAGATCTCTGGAAAGGTGAGCATAAAGTTACGTAAACTAGAGCTAATCTTATAAGTCCTGTTGCGCTAAACCCGTTGTTGTTAGTTGGGTTATTGTGATGAACACTGCATCACCTGCTCTGCCATAACAACACCGGGTGCCATAATAAATAGTCTGCAACACTTAAATAAACAGGCCCTGGATGCTGGTAAACTTTTCTAAAATGCACGGTCTTGGCAATGACTTCATGGTTATTGACAACGTGACCCAAAATATTTTTTTCTCGCCGGAAAAGATCCAGCAGCTTGCCGACCGCAATTTTGGCATTGGTTTCGACCAGCTTCTGATGGTTGAGCCGCCCTACGATCCGGACCAGGATTTTCATTACCGTATATTTAATGCCGATGGCTCAGAGGTGTCGCAGTGCGGTAATGGCGCGCGCTGTTTTGCGCGCTTTGTAAAGCTCAAAGGCTTAATCAACCGCAACAAGATTCTGGTGAGCACCAAAGCTGGCAAGATGATCCTGTATCTTGAGAAAGACGGTCAGGTAACGGTCAATATGGGGGTACCAAATTTTACCCCGGCAGAGATCCCGTTAAAGGCCAACAAAGAAGAAAAAACCTATATTATCCGTGCCGACGATAACACCCATTTTTGTGGAGCGGTCTCTATGGGTAACCCCCATTGTGTGCTGGAAGTGGACAACACCGAAAGTGCCGATGTAGACACAATCGGTCCGCAACTGGAGCGCCACGAACGCTTCCCTGAAGGCGTTAACGTGGGCTTTATGCAGATTTTGTCGGGTGAACATATTCGTCTTCGAGTGTTTGAGCGAGGTGCCGGAGAAACCCTGGCATGTGGCAGCGGTGCATGCGCAGCAGTTGCAATAGGACAAATACAAGGTAAATTAGGAAAAGACGTTCGGGTGGATTTACCTGGCGGACGCTTACGCATCCGCTGGCAAGGGCCAGGAAGCCCATTAAAAATGACCGGACCGGCTGAGCATGTATACGACGGAACAATAAATATATGAATGAACTATCAGGTCAGGCCAATACAACACTGCAGTTTGATACCGACTTTCCTGAGGTAGGCGAGTTGACTGCCGAACAAGTGAGTCAGTACCTGGTCGAGAATCCTGATTTTTTTATTCAGCATCCGAGTATTTTAGAAGCGCTGCAAATCCCCCACCTGCAAAAAGGCAGCGTGTCACTGGTAGAATTGCAAAGTGAGCAGCTGCGCAAAAAAGTGCGTCTGCTTAACTATAAGCTCAGTCAGCTGATTGGCATCGCCAAGCAAAACGAAAAAATTTACCGCGCCTACGCCGATTTAAACCTGCGCCTGTTAACCTGCAAAGATGTGGGCGAAATGCTACTTAAACTGCAGGAAACCCTGCAGGATGAACTGGGACTGGCGAGTGTGGAACTCAAGCTGTTTAGTGGCGCCAATGCACTACCGGAATTACAGCAACGGTTGTTCATGGAAAAACGCTTTAAACAGGGTCCTTACTTCTTTGGCCGCCTCAGTCAGCATGAAAAACAGCTGATGTTTGGCAACGAAGTAGCTGAGTCTGTGGCTTTGATCCTGCTCGGCGAGCACCGCAACTTAGGCGTACTGGCCGTTGGCAGTCGCAATGCCGACCACTTTACCCCCGATATGGACACCCTGTTGTTAAACCAGCTTCGCGAAGTCCTCAATGTGGTTCTGCCCGAGAAACTGCGTTACTGATGAATGCATCGGCAGCCAACACTCCTGCATCGCTGGCGCCGGACTGCGAACACTGGCTGAACAAGTTTATTGATTACCTGCGTTATGAACGCGGCCTGTCTGATCACACGATTAAAAATTACGCCCGTCAGCTTGAACAGATCGCGCTTAGTCTGGAGTTGGCGAGCTGGCAGCAACTGGACCAGGCCGCCGTAAAAAAAGCCGTTGCCATTGCCCGCAAACAAAATCTCGGCGCTCGCAGCACTGCGCTGCGCTTATCCGCACTGCGCACATTCTGTAAATACCTGTTACGCCATCAGGTTATCAATAGTGACCCGGTAGAAGGTATTTCTGCCCCCAAAGCAGAGAAGCCCCTGCCTAAGCAGATGTCGGTGGACGATATGTCTGCCTTGCTGAATGAGTCAGATGATGAAGAGATTGTGATCCGTGACCAGGCCATGTTTGAACTGATGTACGGTTGTGGTTTACGCCTCAGTGAGCTTACCTCACTGGAGCTTAAGCACATTACCAGCGACCGTCAGTTACGCGTAACAGGTAAAGGCAACAAGCAACGCCTGCTGCCCATTGGTCGCAAAGCCTGGGAGGCCTTGCAGCGCTGGCTGGCCATTCGCAGTCATTGGGGCGCGGCCCTTGATAACGCCGTGTTTATCAGCCGCCAGAAGCGGCGGATATCCAATCGTCAGGTGGGTAACCGCCTTACGGAAATGGCGCGGCGGCAAACCCTTAACCAGCGCATCAACCCGCATAAATTGCGCCACTCTTTTGCTACCCATGTGCTCGAGTCGAGCAGTGATTTACGCGCAGTACAAGAGTTATTAGGCCACGCTAACCTGTCGACCACTCAGGTATACACTCACCTGGACTTTCAACATTTAGCCAAAGTGTATGATACAGCCCACCCTCGCGCCCGTAAGAAGAAAGATTAAACAGCCAGTCAGGAATTTTTGATGCAATGTTACCGCCCGGTCTCGCCGGTTAAAGCCATGACCTTTGATTTAGACGACACCCTTTACGATAACGAACCTATTATTGCCAGCGCTACACAGGCTCTGAACAACCGAATTGCCGAGCTTTACCCGGCCACTGCTGCCCTGCCCGCCTCACAATGGGCTGCAATAAAGCGCGATCTGATTAAAGGCAACCGGGGATTAGCGTCGGACATGGGCCGATTACGCTACGAAGCCCTGTATCAAGGATTAGCTGAAGAGCAGTTGCACGATGACCAGCGCCACCAGGCGGCACAATCCTTATTTGATTATTTTTATCATGCCCGCAGCGACTTTGCTGTGACTGATGAAGTCAGACAGGTACTGGCCGCGCTGGCCGCAAAAGTCCCGTTAATCGCCATTACCAATGGCAATGTAGACACGGTACAAATAGGTATTGATGAGTTTTTCACTGCCACCTATCACGCCAGTCTGAGCAGGCCCAGCAAACCCCACCGCCATATGTTTGATGAGGCGGCAAATACTTTAGGTCTCGCTCCGCAAGCAATCCTTCACGTGGGCGATAACCTCGAAAAAGACGTGCTCGGCGCACACCGGGCAGGCTTACAAACCGCCTGGATTGCAGTAAACCGGCCTATGGACTTACGTTACGAAGACGTGAGTGTACTACCCAGTGTTCATCTGCACAGCCTGGCAGAACTACTGTGGTTTGTTGCCTGACAATATTTACAACATCTAATCAGACTCAATCGGAAATTACCATGCAAATCATTCAGCACAGCGAAGACCTGGCCACAGCCACCGGCACCATGCGCAACTATATTTATCGCCCGGTCGGTAAACAGCGCTATCCGACCATCGTTTTTTACTCTGAAATATTTCAGCACACCGCGCCCATCGCTCGCTCGGCAGCGATCATGGCAAGCCACGGTTTTGTGGTTATTGTGCCGGAAGTCTTCCACGAGCTGAATCCTATTGGTACGGTACTTGGCTATGATGATGAGGGCAAAGACAAAGGCAATAACGACAAATGGCAAAAACCGTTAACCAGTTACGACTCAGACCTCGATGCCATTATCGAGCATTGCAAAACTGCCGCCTATTGCACTGGCGCCGTTGGAGCCATGGGCGTTTGCCTGGGTGGCCACCTGGCTTACCGCGCGGCGATTAACCCGGCGGTGGCCAGTGCCTTTTGCCTGTATGCCACCGATATTCACAGCAATACCCTGCCTGCCAGCGATGCAGATCAAAGTTTCAACCGCATGGCCGACATTCAGGGCGAAGTGTATTTTGTGTGGGGTAAACAAGACCCCCACGTGCCCGCCGAAGGGCGTCTGAAGATTTATCAGCAATGCCTGGCCAGCGGCCTCAATTACCAGTGGCAGGAAGTGAACGCCGTGCACGCCTTTATGCGCGATGAGGGCGAGCGTTATGACGGCGCACTGGCGTTACAGATGTACCAGCAAGCCGTGCAGTTTTTTCAGCGCACCTTGCATATTTAGGTAATTTCCAGTCATAACCGGTGCCTATTCTGGTACCGGCTCATCGGGTTTCTCCGGCCTTCTCTCCATGGCTGAGCTTTTGAAACAACCAGCCAATCCCAACCAGACTTAAGCCCAACCCGATAAACGAGACCGCGCGATAAAGCCCTTCAAGATGGGCCATATCAACCAGAAATGCTTTGAGGATCACCAGAGCCAACACACCAAAGCCGATATTACGAAATTGCAGTTGGGCCTTATACTGGCTAAAAAATATCATGGCAGTGGCCAGTAACAACCAGACAATTGAATAGGTGTATAGCTCAGCCTGCTCGAAGCCCCCGCTTAACTTAAGTGCGCCCCCGTTATAGGCGCCGCGGATTACACCATTGATATAAAAGCAACTTAGTATTCCACTCAGTGCATAAAGAAAAGGTCGCGACCTGACTGGTGTGAAACCCAGCCGCGCAACAACTAGCAGGATGACAGCCGGGATAGCCCACAATATCAGTAACCAGTTAAATAGCAGTGCGCTACCCGTGTCGACGGACTCAATAAATGGATTACTGAGCACAGAAATATCAAAATGAAGCAATCCGGCCCCCACCGCCAGTAACAAACCAAACCCCTGATAAAGTCGAGTAGCTTTAAGGGCTAACCTGGCACGCCACCAGTAAACAGCCGACAGAATAAGCCAGTTTAGAGCCAACAGAGCTGCTTCTCTGAAGCTCAGATCGGTAAAGTCAGGATAGCGCCCTACCAGCCAGAAAGTGGTTTCGGTGGTCACAAAGAGGGCCAGTACATGCAAAAAGGCCCCTTCTAGCCAGCGCTTAAACTCTTGTGACTCGTTGTAGGCGCGACTAAACCACAAAATGCCCAGCACCAGCGGATAGATCACCAGCGTCCAGTGCACGCCTAGTATTTGTTGCCCGGCATAGGTATCCAACCACGGTGCAAAGGTGAGTCGCACTGCCACGACCATAAGAGCCGTCTTAAACAACCAGTCTGGTAGGTGCACCCTGAGCTTCCAGCTCAGGTAGCACATAACAGCAATCTGAATGGCAATAGCCAGGGTTAGGGTGGCGGCTTCAAGCAACATGGTCATGCACAGGGTAATCGATGTATTAGCCAGGATACTCAAGGAAACCAGCACTAGAGTGTTGGTTACCCGGCTGGCGATAACAGAACTGCCAACTGCAATCGCCGCCAGTTGAATTGCCCAAACCGGGTAAAGCAACGCACTGGCCTCGGCTGCTGCCAATGCGTAACTTAATGCAAACATACTCATCGGGCCGAGCACTAACAGCAATAAATACGCCGGTCGTTGCCATAACCGGTACATCAGGCCACTGTATGCCAGTGTTGCCCAGGCTGCCAACTGGGCAAACAAGTAGTTATCCTGAAACGGGAACAGATTGTCAGAGTAATCCTGGGGACCAGGCATTCGGATAAACACAAATAGCAGAAATCCAAGTCCCAGGAAGGCCCAGCTATCCAGCGCACTATACCGGGCTGGAATCACCCAAAACAGAGCACATAGCACCACCGCGCTGATTACCAGGTGATGTGGTGAGCCCTGTGCAGCGAGGAACCCGGCCAGCGCCAACACGGGCAGCACAACACCAAGGTGTTCTTTGCGAGGCATCAGCAACGTTCTGACTGGCAGGATTTTGGTCATGGTAGCGCGCAAACTCCATCCCATCAGATCGGATAAAACAAATAAATAAGCACTCACCAGGGTAAACAATAACAGTGCATAGAAGTGACTTTGACCGGCCATTAAAGTTGCCATGACCAACCAGCCAAAATTGGCGAGAAAACTCAGCCACCATAAACGCGATTGGCGAACGCTTTGCGAAATCCAGATAGCAGAAGCTGAAACGAAAGCCGTATAAAGTAATAATGCTGCCACATTCCCGGAGTCAGTATTAACCAAAGCCGGCACCGCATAAGCGCCTGTCACGCCTATCCAGGCCAACAACGGGCCAAACCTTAATGCCAAGGTCGCTGAAACAAGGGATACAATGGCCAACAAGCCAAAGGCCAGTTGCGCCTGGATAAAATCGTAGTAGTCGTAAGCCACCAGCACCATCGCAAAGCAGGTAATAACACCGCCACTGGCAAGCGCCGCACAAACATACGGAGAGTGAATATGGAAACGCTCGCGGCGACGAAAGAGATAGTCTGCCGCGACTACCAAACTCACGCCGAACACGGTACCCAGGATCACTCTGAGCTGTGGAGATAACAATCCGGCTTCAATGGAATAGCGGGCCAGAAATATGCCGCCCATGGCCAGTACCAGACCGCCAAGCCACAGCAAGCTATTGCCCTTGATAAACTGGTCAAAATTAAACGAACCGCCCTTTTGGGTAGCCGACGGCGATTTGGTTTTTTCGGACATGCTTTTGGAAACGGCTGCTGAGAATGGTTTTACAGGACTTGCAGAAGCCTTTATCGGGCTTGCAACAGTCTCGGGAAGGCGGTCTTCCTGACCGGCATTTGCTTCAGACGGTTCATTAGACTCCGAAGCGCTCCGGTGACTGGATATTAAACTGTTCAGGCGGCCAATCTGGCGCGCCTGTAAGTTGATGTGCTCATGCAGAACTTTGATCTCTCGCCTGAGCTCATTAAGGGTCGAGCGGTTACTAAAAGAGAGTATCGCGCCGGTAATTAGAAACAATCCAATAAACACCACCAGTATCAACCAGTCCATGTTAGCTCCCTTTCGTCACTTATTATTGTTTAGGCTTATCCTTTATTGGCTAAACATGCTTGATTTGATGAAGTGAGTCAAACCCAAATCACTGGAGTTAAAGGCGCAGGCGGGATAATCAGAACCGGGCTCACAAGTTAGCTCTAAAAGACGGCCAGGTAATTTTTAAACAACTTGGTAGGGGCGATCCCGGAAGTTTATTCAGACCTACACTTAAAGGTTATATCTAAAACGCCATCCTGTTGAGGGGCTCCCGGATAACACCATGCGTTTCCGGGACTGCAAAAAGCAAATGCTTTTTGCAGGTCTCCGGGATTTTAAAACGGTAGAAAAATTAAACGTCGCCGAGAGGGGCGACCCCGGATATTGCGATGCAATTCCGGGGTTCTAAAACGCTATAGCGTTTTAGAACATTGCGTTGGCGAGGGATTTTTGTACGCCCTGGGCGGTCTCAGATTTCAGTTCAAACTCAAGCGGTGTGGATTGCCCAGAAACATAGATCTTAAGTTCTGCGTCGAGGTCGAAATGACCAGCAGTTTCTACCTTAAACTGGGTGATCGCTTTATATGGAATGGAGTGGTAATCCACTTTGCGACCGGTCATGCCCTGCTTGTCGATAAACATAAACCGGTTACTGGTAAAGAC
>CATMRP010000184.1 GCA_950073835.1 uncultured Alteromonadaceae bacterium | reverse complement strand
CAAGTCATCGACTCACCACCACAATGAATCGAACAGTGCTTTCGCACTACGCGCCATGCCCGGCGCACCACAAAAAAGCCGGCAATGCCGGCCCTGTAGGAGTCATTCAGAGTGAGTATTGCGCTTAGCCGCAGGCTTCTACCAGCACTACATTCACACCTTGTTCACGAATTTTATCGAGCGCCTGTGGATCGGCGTTGCTGTCGGTGATGATGGTATCCACCGCATCCAGTCCGCAGAAGATAAGGTTCCCTTTAATGCCTATTTTACTGCTATCTACCAGCACAATGAGTTTGTCTGCCCGTTTTCTTAGCTTTTGCTCGGCCAGAATTAATAACGGATCGGTTTCCATTACTCCAAACTCACTGACCCCGGGCGAGCCCATAAACATCTTGCTACCGCGATAGTTTTGCGTGGTGTCGTTTTCAAAAGAACTCAGAATAATGCTTTGCTTACGGTACACCTCGCCGCCGGGTAAGGTCACCTGATTCTGGCTGTTTTCCAGTAATTCATGGGCCAGTACAAAGGAGTTGGTGAGGATATTCATCCGCCTGTCAGCCAGAAACTCTGACATCATGAAGGTCGACGAACCACCGTTAATAATAATGGCCTCGCCGTCTTCACACAGTTCAGTGGCCGCTTTGGCAATCATGCGTTTAGTGTTGGTATTACGCTCTTTGTCGACTAAAAAGGCGTTACCGGAAATCTTAATGTTGGAAACCGCACGCTCGTCTAGCACCTGCGCGCCACCACGAATTTTTTTGATTTTTCCGGCATCAGCCAGCTTATTTAAATCGCGACGAATTGTGGCCTCGGAGGAGTCCAACTGACTACATAAGTCTCTCACGCTGACAAAAGTACTCTCATCCAGAATGTCCAGAATCAGCTGATGACGCTGCTTTTCAAGCATTATACCGCCCTTATATTCATTGTTGTTCAGGGAGTTAATATAGTCACCTATTTGTTCACAATCAATCATAAAAGCTAAAATATGATTGATTGTGATGATTCGTTACGATTACTACTGAGCTGCCTGGGTCGCAATTGCCTGGTACCACTGCGCCTTATACTGTGTCAGCTGGCTAAAAGTAGCAGGTGCACAAGGGACCAGGTCGGTAATCTGTTGCTGCCTGTTGCTAAAGTTCATCAGTGCCGCCGCCCCCATTACCGTACCGGTATTATCACCGGACAGCATCACTGGCTGATGGGGCCGAAGTTGGGCTACCAACTGACAGAGCGCCGGGTTTTTAAGAAACGCCCCTTCGACATAAACCGCTCCGCTGGCATTAAGATCGTTAAGGCGCTGATCGATCATTAACGCGCAATAAAGGGTTGCGATAGCCTGGGGCGATGGTGGCTTATCCGGGCACAGCACAGCCGGTTTGGTATGACCAAAAGGCCCGTTGCCCTGACTAAAATCAGGGGTAACCATCCAGCGTTCATCGATAGCCTGCTGAATGGCTTCGGTTTCTGCTCCCATGCTGATATCGCCGCCCAGAAGCTGACAGATGGTTTCATATTCACGCCCGCCCATAAAACGGGCACAGTTTACCGGACGGCCGAAAACATCCACATTGGCCAGCGTATCCCGGGCTGCCTTCAGGTTATCCACCGGCCGGTTGGTTTGCATAATGATGGTCCAGGTGCCGGAGGAAATTACGTTCAGAGACGGGTCACTGTCGTTATCGGCAGGCAGATAACGCAACAGACTGGCATTACTGTCATGGATCCCGGCATAGAGTTTACAGCTTGTTGATAAACCTGTTTGCCCGGCCACCTGCTCACTCACACAACCCAACTCGTCCCAGGCTTTACGTAACGGCGGGAAGTATTTTCGCCAATCACATTTATCAACCAGAGAAGAATAGTCCTGGCCCTGCGGTTGCCACAAGTCTGTGTGACAGCCTAAGGATGTGACTTCGCTGGCTGGCTCGCCGCCCAGTCGCCACGCCCAGTATTGCGGGTACATAAGAATATGGCTCGCACTGGCAAACGCCTCGGCATATTTATGCTCCAGCCAGAACAGTTGCCGTCCGAGATTCAGCCCTGCCGGTAACTGTGGCGACAGGGTTTCAGAAAAGTCAGGGCGAACACCGGCATAGTCGCCGTTACACTCTTCTACGCCGTCAAACTCGTAGTCAACTATCGGCATCACCAGTGCTGTATTGCGGTCTTTAGCATTGTGATTAATCAGGGCCGCTGTGGCACCGTGAGTCGTAACAACCAGTGCAGCAATCTCCCCCGAGCGCGGATAAGCGCTCAACGTGGTACATAACCATTGCCAGATACCATCCGTATCGGCATGGGGATACAGCCCATCCTGCGGAGCATTTTTACTGGTAAAGCATGCTTGCTGCTGGCCATCCTCGAGCACCAGTAACTTAATATGAGTTTTACCAATATCTACCACGGCATTCAGCATTTAAGGCTCCCAACGGACAAAGCCGACCCAACAACAAAAGCAAAGACAGTCTGCAAGACCACCCTCTGTTAACAATACTGAAACAAACTACACAAAAAATCACATTCAATCAATATCAATCATAAAGAAATAGAGATTTAACATTTAAGAAGGGTGACGAGAAGGAAATAATGGCAGCCGTCAATGGCTTTAAGCCAGTTGCCAGCAGAAAGGAAAGAACGGGTAGAAAGGAGAATAGGAAAGGACAGGCACACCATAGAATAGGAAAGGACAGGCACACCATGGGGTCCTGATGATGTGCCCGTGGCTAATTATCAGCCAATGCCAAGGGCTTTTAACTTTTTATCCAGCCCCGGATAAACCCGCCTCGCGTTGCCGGAATACACCTGTTTACGTTGCTCATCGGTTAAGTCCAGCGCATCGATATAGCGTTTGGTATCGTCGAAGTAATAGCCGGTTTCCGGGTCGATGCCACGTACCGCACCAATCATCTCTGAGCCAAACAGAATGTTATCCAGATCGATGACTTCAAATAACAAATCGATGCCCGGCTGATGATAAACGCAGGTATCGAAGAACACGTTCTTCATCATATGTTCGCGTAACGGCGGCTGTTTAAGCATATCGGCCAGACCACGATAGCGCCCCCAGTGGTAAGGCACCGCACCGCCACCGTGCGGAATAATAAAACGCAACTCGGGGAAGTCCTTAAAGAGGTTACCTTGCAGCAGTTGCATAAAGGCCGTGGTATCGGCATTCATGTAATGAGCGCCGGTGGCATGGAAATTTTCATTACATGAGCCCGATACATGGATCATGGCCGGCACATCCAGCTCTACCATCTTTTCGTAAAAGGGATACCAGCTCTTATCGGTTAAAGGCTTGGATGTCCAGTGACCGCCCGACGGGTCCGGGTTAAGGTTACAACCCACAAAGCCCAGTTCTGTTACGCAGCGCTCCAGTTCTGCAACCGAGTTTTTAATCGGCACGCCGGGCGACTGCGGTAACTGGCACACGCCAATAAAATGCTGAGGGTACAGATCAACAACCCGTTTGATCAGGTCATTGCATGCGCTGGTCCATTGTTTTGAGACCGCTTCGTCACCAACATGGTGAGCCATGGCTGACGCCCGGGGTGAGAAAATGGTCATATCTGAGCCACGTTCAATTAATAAACGCAGTTGGTTTTTTTCAATACTTTCTTGGATCTGCTCATCGCTGATATGAGGAACCTCAGGCAACGCCTTGCCATCCTGATACGCTTTTAGTTGTGCATCGCGGAACAGCTGAAGTGGCTCCGGTGCAGTGGTGTAATGGCCGTGGCAATCAATAATCATAACTAGTGCCTTTTCTGTACGAATAAAATTAATGCTGAGCGAATGCTGCATCAGGGATCATAACTTCTCCCCGCATCAGTAAGCGCGCAGTGCGCAGTAATGCCGCGCGACGTATGTTAAGTGTTTCTGCTGACTGCTCACCTTCCACCTCCATGGCAACGGTAAACTGACCGGTGGGATGTTCAATGTTGAGCGCAGAATAGTCGTGATCGTCACCGAGGTAGCGGTTCCCCACCGCGCCCTTAATCACACAGGCGGTAGCCACACTGACCGAGCCTAATACCCCTATCGCATCGTGTACGCGGTGAGGGATAAACGAGCGGGTATTGAGTAAGCCATTATTTACCGGCGCCGAAACCAGGGTCATCTTGGGTACGGTTTTACCGCTCACATCCCCCAGGTTCATTTTCTCACCGGCCTGCAAACGAATGGCTTCCACTTTCTCTTTTAGAGAGGCATTGGCTTCCAGTTGTTCAGGAGATTCGTCGCCCTGAATGGCAAAGTCCTGAGCTTCCATCATCACTACCGGCATACCGTTATCAATACAGGTTACGGTGATGCCTTCAAAGGTATCGGTCACGTTTCCAGTAGGTAGTAAAGCGCCACAGCTGGAGCCGGCGATATCCAGAAAGTCTATAAGCACCGGCGCTGCCCCACCGGGTACGCCGTCTATTTCGGCATCGCCCTCATACACGGACTTACCATTTTTTACCTGTACCTGCGCAACCGCCAGGGCACCGGTATTAACCATGTGAATGCGCACGTCGGTAACACCTTCAGTAGCAGCTACCAGCCCTTCGTCGATGGCAAAGGGCCCAACTCCGGCAAGAATGTTGCCGCAGTTCTGGGCGTCGCTGACCACGGCCTTATCCACCACTACCTGTAAGAACAAATAATCCACATCGGCATCATCCCGCTGTGAGGGGCTGACAATGGCCACCTTGCTGGTAAGCGGATGCGCGCCGCCAACGCCGTCAATCTGGCGACTATCCGGCGAGCCCATGGCCGCCAACAAAACCCGATCGCGAATAGCGCTTTCAGCGGGTAAATCCTTAGCCTGAAAGTACAGCCCTTTGGACGTACCGCCACGCATTAAGCTGCAGGGAATGGCTCTCACGCTTTTTTACCACTGTTATGTTCTTCGTAAGTCACATAACGCAGGCCTTTTTCGGCCAGGCGCTCGCGCATGTTGTAAATATCAAGCCCGAGTTCACCGTTAGCCAGGCGTACTCGCTTGGACTCTTCGTTGGCGACTCTTTTAAGCACTTTTTCGTGTACTTCGTCGGCTTCCTCACGGGCAACTACCACAACACCATCTTCATCGGCAACCACCATATCACCGGGGTTTATCAGCGCACCGGCGCACACCACCGGCACATTCACACTGGCAATGGTTTCTTTCACCGTGCCCTGTGAGTAAATAGCTTTCGACCACACCGGAAATGCCATTTCTTGCAACGTGGCGGTATCTCTTACCCCACCCGCAATCACCAGCCCTTGCACGCCGCGGGCTTTTAAGGATGTGGCCAGCAGATCGCCAAAGAAGCCATCAATACAGGGACTGGTTGGCACAACCACCAGCACATCCCCTGCCTGACACTGTTCCACCGCTACATGAATCATCCAGTTATCGCCCGGCGCTACCTGACAGGTCACCGCAGGCCCGGCAATTTTCGCCGGCTTATAAATAGGCGTCATGTATTCCGCCATCAGCCCCTTGCGCCCCTGTGCTTCGTGCACTGTGGCTGTCTCGGCCCCTGCGTAATTTTCGATTGTTTGCTTTGTTGGGCGTGGACACCCGGTAACACATACCGCCATAACAGCCTCGGTAAAGTTAATTATTAATGCATTCAGTATGCGCCGGACAGCACTAAAATTCCGTTTAGAAAGATGCTAACATCCATTAGTATTTTCTATAATGATATAAAACAACTGAAGATAAATGCCGTGCAATTTAATATCCGACACCTGTTCTGCGCGCTGGAAATTCGCAAGCACGCCAATCTCTCCGAGGCGGCCAGGCATGTTCACTTAACCCAGTCGGCACTCACCCAGAGTATTCGGAAACTGGAAAAGTCTATTGGTGTGCCACTGTTTAAACGGGCCACTACCGGCATGTTCGTGACTCCGGAAGGTGAGGTATTTTTGCGCCGTTTTGAACGTGGCTTTGCTTACATTGAATACTTTGCCAATACCTTGTTTAACGCCGACCGCACTGCCCGGCTAGTCTTCCTTAGGGGCATTGGTGCGCGTCAGTTAGCAGCCCTTATCCAGGTGGTCGAACATCAAAGCTACACCGCTGCCTCCCGGGTAATGGGCTTAACCCAACCCACTCTGCACCGCACTATTAAGGAGCTTGAAACGCTCTGTGGGCAGAGTTTATTTACCCGCTCTCCTACCGGGGTTGAAGCCACCTGGCGGGCACGTCAGTTAAGCCGTTTGGCCGGGCTGTATTTTGCCGAGCTACAACAGGGGCTGGATGAATTACAGGAGCTGGCAGGCTCGGGCCATGGTTCACTCAAACTGGGCAGTCTGCCATTAACCCGCACCAGTATTATTCCTAACGCGGTACTCAAGCTCACCGAACTGGCGCCCCAGGCACATATCAGTATTGTTGACGGTCCCTATGAAGAGCAGCTACATGCGTTGTTACACGGCCAGATAGATATATTAATCGGGGCGCTGCGCTTCCCGCCGCTGAGTGATGAAATTACCCAGCATCATCTGTTCAACGACAACTTATCGCTGGTGTTTCGTCATGGTCACCCGCTGGCGACCCAGCCAACACTCAGCAGCGTCGACTGGTCATCACTAAAATGGATAGTGCCTAAAACCGGCACGCCAGCCAGGGCCATTTTTGAAGAACTGTTCGCTACCATGGAGTTGCCCGTACCCGGTGACATTATTGAATGCAGTTCGCTGGTTGCCACCCGGGGAATGCTCATCAACAGCGACCGCGCCGCCTTACTGCCAGCCCGGCAGGTAGAGGTAGACGTACAGGCCGGCTTGCTGGCTGTGAGCCCGCTCAGACTCGGCGATCCGGCCCGGCAAATTGGTTATACGCTGCGAAAAGGCTGGACGCCAACCCGACTTCAGGCCAGCTTTTTAACCATTCTGGAGCAATGTACTCAATAGCTCGCCTTTATGCCTGCGCTCATAGGTTGTCGCTGCCATCACCGGCTACCACTGCCGGGAATGCAGGTATTTGTTTTATCACTATCAACCCCGGGTAAGTCACCACTCACACCCTACCGGGGTTAAGTTTACAATTCGTTAACTCATCCGGCAGTGCTAGCACTTTATTATTGCCAGGCGCCAGGATGACATTTCACGACTACCATCGCCTGTATCCATCAGCAATTAAAAATATTTATAAACATACACTTAAGATCCAACCACCTTGGCCACAATGCAGTTTTTCACTTTCCCCAACGCGATTAATAGGTATTGCGTTGTGAAAAAAAATAATAGCAGCTCGACACCACCTCGCTACCATCCTTTAACAGTTTGTTTACGCTTGCGTCCGGCAGTGACGCCACAACATGGCCCGGATAGCCAGGGAGCAACGCAAGGAAATCGTAAACAAGTTATTAAGGAAAATTAACGGGGCACACATGAAAACAAAATTTCCGAACAAGAAAACACTACTCACGCAAAGTATATCGCTGCTGCTTGGCACCAGCGTGATGCTGCCAGCGATGGCTCAGCAAGCGCCGGATGACGATTTGGTTGAGGTCATTGAGGTTACCGGCCTGAAATCCAGTCTGACCGAGGCGGCATCGATTAAACAAAACTCGGTGGGGGTAGTCGACGCGATCTCCGCTGAAGATATTGGTAAATTCCCGGATACAAACCTGGCAGAATCGCTACAGCGGATTACCGGCGTATCCATAAGTCGCTCTAACGGTGAAGGTAACGAAGTCACCGTGCGCGGCTTCGGTGGTGAAAACAACATGATCACCCTCAACGGCCGCATGATGCCTGCCGCGCAAACCTACGGCGGCGGCAGTGGTGCCGACGGCACTACCCGCGGTGGCGGTACCCGCGCATTTAACTTTGGTAACCTGGCGTCAGACGGTGTGCGCGCCGTCGAGGTGTATAAAACCAGTAAGGCCAACATTGCCACCGGCGGGATTGGTGCCACCATCAACATCATTACCGCGCGACCGCTGGATAATCCTGGCTTTAGCGCCACAGTAGGCGCCAAAGCGGTACACGACACCACTAACCGTGCCGGTGACGACATTACCCCAGAGCTCTCCGGCCTGATGAACTGGACCAACGAAGACGCCACTTTTGGCGTGAATGTGGCAGCGGTAGTGCAACAGCGTGATTCTGGTTACGCCGGTGCCACGGTAAACGACTGGAACATTGGTACCTGGGGCGACCCAAACGATCCGGATACGCTGTTTAACAATGCCGACATGTCGATTTATCAGAACACGCCAAAAGTCGGGCAACTGTACGCTCGTCCAAACGATTTACGCTATGCCTTTTCCGATACCCAACGGGATCGCACTAACGCCCAAATCACCATGCAATATGCGCCCAGCGACAACATTACCGCCACGCTGGACTACGTATTTGCCGAGAACGAAATCACCGAACATCGTGGCGAAATTACTAACTGGGTACAAAACGGCTCAAATGTAACCAGCGTTATCTTTGATGATGGCCCGGTGGCCACGCCCATTTACATTGCCGAAAACTATAACGGCACGGTGGATGAAGGGTACGAGCAACAGTTCCGGCAACAAACCAACACCCTGAATTCCCTTGGCTTTAATGTGGTGTACCACGTAAGCGATGCGCTGTCGCTGAACTTCGACGTGCATAACTCCAAAATGGAAAGTTTACCGAGCGGCCCCAGCGACAATCTGGCAACCGGCGAAATTGCCGTGGGCATAGGTGCACCGTCGGTGGCATCGCGTGAATGGTGGTACGACAGCGAACTGCCCAGCTACCGCAACGTGTACGATGACTCCTTACGGGGCAATAACAACGGCACAGTGGATGCGGGCGATGTGGGCTCTTCCATTCTGCGCTTCCGCCACGCCTCTCAGGTGACCGAAATCACCCAGTTTAAGTTTGATGGTACCTATTACATGGATAACGGCAAGTTCCAGTTTGGTGCCGAAGGCCGGGCGATGGAAATGAATGCCCGTCAGACCGCCGGTGACAACATGACATTAGGGAACTGGGGTATTGCCAACCCGGGCGAATTCTCCGATGGCCTGCTGGAACAAAT